>NZ_JAAPBF010000030.1 GCF_022695985.1 Streptomyces sp. NP-1717
CGGGGCGCCCCGGGCGCCGGCTACTTCGCCGCCGGAACGGCCGCCACCGCTTCCTTCGTCGCCTTCGTCGCACCCTTCACCAGGTCCGACGCCGCCGGGGACTTCGCGCCCGCGTAACCGGCGCCGTTGTACGTGAGCGTGATGACCACGTTCTCCGAACGTGCCACGACCGTCGCGTAGCCGAACGTCTCGCCCGTCTTCGACAGGCTGTAGGTGACCGCCGTCGCCTCCGTGCCGACGCCCGCCGCCGGGGTCGCCTTCGTGCCCTTCGCGCCCTCGGTGGCGCGCGCCTTGGCGACTTCCTTCTTGTAGTACTCGGCTGCCCGGTCCTGGCCCGAGCCGATGCCTTCGTCGGAGTCGTACCGCATGAAGGAGATGTCCAGCCAGCGGTACTGCGAGCCCTTGACGCCGTTGTCGTCCAGGCCGTTCCACGAGCAGCTTCCGCGCGTCGTTATGTCCGAGGACTTGCCCGCCGAGCCCGACTTGTCCTTAGCCTTGGGAACCAGGTCCGCCGTCGTCTTCGCGGCGATCGACTTGCAGGGGTCGGCGGGCAGGGACGTGAACTTCGCGGGAGCGACCTTCGCCGCCTCCTTGGACGCCGAGGCGGCAGGCTTGTCCTTACCGCTGCCCGAGTCCGAGCCGGAGTCCGATCCGGAGTCGGAGGAGCAGCCCGCGGCGACGATCATCACCGGGACGGCCGCGCAGGCGAGCATGCGCAGACGGGTGCGGGTGCGGGAGCGGCTGGGTCGCGGGGCTGATCGCTGCATGGTTCCTTCACTCGGTAGTCGTACGGTCCGATCGGCCACGGTAACCGCCCGGGGCGTCGATCCGGGCCCGGGCGGCAGACTCGGTCCCGGGCGGACGCCCGGCCCGGACGCGGCCCCGGACCCCCTACTCGTTGAGCTGGTCGGCCAGCTTCCGGGCCAGTCCCCGGGCCTTTTCCTGCAGTTCCTTGCTGTCGGGGACCGTCGTGGAGTGGGCCGGCTGCTCCGCGTACCGCACCGTCACGACCACGTTCGATGTGCGAAAGACCACGCTGACCGTACGGCGCTTGGCGGCCGAACCGGACGCGGCGTACACGTCGTCCACGAAGGCCGCGTCACCGAGATCGTCCAGCAGGCGGGGCTGGAGGCCGGGAGGCGTCGTCGCGGCGTTGGGGGTCTTGCCGGGGGAGGGCGAACCGGACGGGTCCGCGTCGTCACCGTCGGCGGCGGCGTCCTCGCTCCCGGCCGCGGCGGGAGGCGGCAGGGCGGCGCCGTCCTCCTTCTTCGCGTAGACCTCCTGCGCCTTGTCGGCGTCGCTCACCGCGGGGTCGTAGGACACGACGCGCTCGACGTCGATCACCAGGTTGTGCGAGGCGTCCGGGGAGTCGGCCGCCCACGCGCACCCGACGCGGCGGTCGGTGTCGTACGTCACGGCCGCCGTGCCCTTGTACGCCTTCTCCCGCTGCTCCTCGGGGAGCTGGGCGACACCCGGCAGCAGATCCCGCAGCGTGGCCGGCTCCACGGAACCGCACGGCTCGCGCAGGGTCCGGTACTTGCCCGGGGGCGCGGTGGTCGTGGTCGGGACACCGGCCTTGGCGTCGATGTCGGAGCCGTCGCCACCGGTGCCGGAAGTACAACCCGCGACGAGAGTCACGAGCAGCGCCGCCAGGCCGGGTACGTACGCCTTTCGCTGCACGGTCCCGGGCTCCTTTCTACGCGATGTGGACATGAGTTCTAAACGGTCGTACTGATGAGAACTACGCAGGTGCCGCGCTGGTTCCACGTACGGCACAACTGGCGTGTTCACGCGAAAAGCGTTTGCCGCCGCATGGCGTGCGGTGGAGACAATGTGTACCTCACGCATTGCCGTGGATGCCGGTTCGCTGTCTGATTTGGCGTTCCTGGTTCCGGTTTTTGCTGTATCAGACTTTCGGGAAGACTTTCGGGGGAATCGAGGAACTATGTCGTACGTGGAAGTGCCGGGCGAGAACGTCCCCATTCGTATGTGGACGGACCCCGCGTCCGTCGAGGACGTGGCGATGCAGCAGCTGCGGAACGTGGCGACGCTGCCCTGGATCAAGGGCCTCGCGGTCATGCCGGACGTCCACTTCGGCAAGGGCGCGACGGTCGGCTCGGTCATCGCCATGCAGGGCGCGGTCTGCCCGGCCGCGGTGGGTGTGGACATCGGCTGCGGCATGTCGGCGGTCAAGACGTCCCTGACGTCGAACGACCTGCCGGGCGATCTGTCGCGGCTGCGGTCCAGGATCGAGCAGGCGATCCCGGTGGGCCGGGGGATGCATGACGACCTGATGGAGCCCGACTCGGTCGGCGCCGGCTGGGACGACTTCTGGGCGCGGTTCGACGGGATCGCCGAAGCGGTCAAGTTCCGTCAGCAGCGGGCCGTGAGGCAGATGGGAACGCTCGGCGGGGGAAATCACTTTGTCGAGTTCTGTATCGATTCGACAGGATCTGTCTGGCTGATGCTGCACTCCGGCTCCCGGAACATCGGCAACGAGCTGGCGGACTTCCACATCGGCGTGGCACAGGGCCTTCCGCACAACCAGGACCTGATCGACCGCGACCTCGCGGTCTTCGTCACGGACACCCCGGAGATGCGGGCGTACCGCAACGACCTGTTCTGGGCGCAGGAGTACGCGAGCTACAACCGCGCCGTGATGATGGACCTCTTCAAGAACGTCGTCCGCAAGGAGTTCAAGAAGGCGAAGGTCACCTTCGATCCCGTCATCTCCTGCCACCACAACTACGTCTCCGAGGAGCGCTACGACGGCATGGACCTGCTGGTCACCCGGAAGGGCGCGATCCGCGCCGGGAGCGGTGACTACGGGATCATCCCCGGCTCGATGGGCACGGGCTCGTACATCGTGAAGGGCCTCGGCAACAAGGCGTCCTTCAACTCGGCCTCCCACGGCGCCGGCCGCAAGATGAGCCGCAACGCCGCCCGCCGGAAGTTCTCGGTGCGGGACCTGGAGGACCAGACGCGGGGCGTGGAGTGCCGTAAGGACTCCGGCGTCGTGGACGAGATCCCGGGCGCGTACAAGCCGATCGAGAAGGTCATCGACCAGCAGAGGGACCTGGTCGAGGTGGTGGCGAAGCTCAAGCAGGTGGTGTGCGTGAAGGGCTGACCGTGGCTGTACGGGGGGATGCGGGGGCGCCGCGCACGGCGGCGCCCCCGCATGCGTGTCACGGCTTGTGCGGGTGGGCGGGACGGGTCGAGGACCGGTAGGCGCGGTGGACCAGGCCGATCTCCGCCACGTTCTTCGTCAGTTCGAAGTTGAGCCAGCTCGCCACGTGGACCAGCTCCACTCCCTCGCCCCAGGGCAGGCCCGCCGTGCGGGACTTCGAGTCGAGGTCCGCGTCGGTGAGCTTGAGCAGTTCCGTGCGCCAGGAGTCCTTCAGGGAGTTCAGCCAGGCGATCGTGGCGTCCGTGGTGCCCGGCCAGTGGATGGACTCGCGGGGCGGGGCTCCCGGGCCGAAGCAGTGGGTGAGGGTGGTCGTCCACCAGTAGCCGATGTGCCAGGTCAGCCAGCCGATCGAGGTGCTGGGGACCGGATCGGGCTCGGGGACCTGCCAGTCGGCGACCCAGTCGCCCTCGGCGTCCGGGCGGACCGTCCAGCAGTCGGGGGACGGTTCCCAGAGGCAGGCGCGGTCGTCCAGGTCCTTGAGGTAGTACTCGAACAGCGCCCAGGCCATGTCGAGTTGGCGGACCAGCAGGTCGACGCGGGGGACAGTCGTGGTCATGGCGGCGAGCGTTCCACCGGGGGCGGGGACGGGCAAACGATTTGTTGTTGCCGCCGGACCCCCGTCCTGGTGTTCACTGGCGGCGGAGCCGGGCCACCGACAGCCCGGCCACCGACAGAGCCGGGAGAACCGCCTTCGTGACCGATCGATCCAACCTGCTCGCCGACTGCGGGAACTGCTTCGGGCTTTGCTGCGTCGCGCTGCCCTTCGCCGCGTCGACGGACTTCGCCGTCGACAAGAAGGCCGGGCAGCCGTGCGCGAACCTGCGGAGCGACTCGCGCTGCGGCATCCATACGCGGCTGCGGGAGAAGGGCTTCCGGGGCTGCACGGTGTACGACTGCTTCGGCGCCGGCCAGCAGGTCTCGCAGGTCACCTTCGGCGGGCGGGACTGGCGCGAGGACCCGGCGACGGCGCGGCGGATGTTCGCCGTGTTTCCCGTGATGCGGCAGCTGCACGAGCTGCTGCGGTATCTGACCGACGCCCTGGCGATGGCGCCCGCTCCCGGGCTGCGCGAGGATCTGCGGGCCGCGCTCGACGCGACCGAGCGGCTGACCGCGAGCGACCCCGAGACCCTGGTCGAGCTGGACGTCGCCGGCCACCGGGCGGGCGTCAACGAGCTGCTGCTGCGCACCAGCGAGGCCGTCCGCGCCGGGGCCGGGGGAAAGCGGAAGGAGCGCAGGGGCGCCGATCTGATGGGCGCCGGGCTCAGGGGCGCCGACCTGCGGGGCGCGAATCTGCGGGGCGCGCTGCTGGTCGCCGCCGATCTGCGCGGCGCGGACCTGCGGTCGGCCGATCTGATCGGGGCCGACTTCCGGGACGCGGACCTGCGGGGCGCCGATCTGACCGGCGCCCTGTTCCTCACGCAGGCGCAGCTCGACGCGGCGAGGGGCGACGCCGCGACCGTGCTCCCGGCCTCGCTGGCGCGCCCCTCCCACTGGTGAGCGGGGAGTGCGGTGACGGGGTCAGCCGCGCCGTTCCGCCGCGTGCAGGTCGTGCGCCCGTGACAGCGCGTCGGTGAAGTCGCGCCGGGTGTCGTCGGACCAGTGCATCAGGTCCGCCAGGACGCGGGCGAGCGTCTCGCCGGGGCTGCGGCGCCAGCCGTCGCCGGAGAGCGTGTACGTCTCCAGCGCGGCGCTCGCGCGGCGGGTGGCGGCGTCCCGGCGGGCGTCCTCGGGGCCGTGGCCTTCGCCGGGACCGCGGACGTCGTCGGTCATCCCAGTTCCCGGTGCACCTTGGTGTTGGACGCCTGTGCCCGGGGGCGTACCACCAGGAGGTCGATGTTCACGTGGTGGGGACGGGTGACCGCCCAGGTGATGGTGTCGGCCACGTCCTCCGCGCTGAGCGGCTCCGCGACCCCCTCGTACACCTTCTCCGCCCGCTCGGTGTCCCCGCGGAAGCGGGTGGAGGCGAACTCCTCCGTCTTGACCATGCCGGGTGCCACCTCGATCACGCGGACGGGTGTGCCCACGATCTCCAGGCGGAGGGTCTCGGCCAGGACGTGCTCGGCGTGCTTGGCCGCGACGTAGCCGCCGCCGCCCTCGTACGTGGCGAAGCCGGCGGTCGAGGAGAGGATCACCACCGTGCCGTTGCCGCTCGCGGTGAGGGCGGGGAGCAGGGCCTGGGTGGTGTGGAGGGTGCCGATGACGTTCGTCTCGAACATCCGGCGCCAGTCGTCCGGGTCGCCGCTGGCGACGGGGTCGGCGCCGAGGGCGCCGCCCGCGTTGGCGACCAGTACGTCGACGGAGGGGAGGCGGCCGAGTTCGGCGGCGAAGGCGTCGACGGCGGCGCGGTCGGTGACGTCGAGGACGTGGGCGGTGGCCGAGTGCCCGGCCGCGTTGATCTCGGCGGCCAGCGCCTCGATGCGGTCCTTGCGGCGGGCGGTCACGACGACGTGACAGCCGGCGGCGGCGAGTTGGCGAGCGGTGGCGGCTCCGATGCCGCTGCTGGCTCCGGTGACGACGGCGGTGGGGATACCGGCGACGGTCATGGCGTGCTCCTCGCGCGTGTGGGCGGCTGATCGACTCCCGGCCAGGATAGGCAGGCGGTGCGGCTCAGTGGTCGCGCGGGGCGTACATCAGCACGGCCATGCCGAGGAGGCAGATGAGCGCGCCGATGATGTCGTAGCGGTCGGGACGGTAGCCGTCGGCGACGACGCCCCAGGCGATGGAACCGGCGACGAACACGCCGCCGTACGCGGCGAGGATGCGGCCGAACTCGGCGTCGGGCTGGAGGGTGGCGACGAAGCCGTACAGGCCGAGCGCGATGACTCCGGCGCCGATCCAGATCCAGCCCTTGTGTTCGCGTACGCCCTGCCAGACGAGCCAGGCGCCGCCGATCTCGAAGAGGGCGGCGACGGCGAAGAGGGCGACGGAGCGGGCTACGACCATGGGCTCAGCCTGTCACGAGGGCGGAAGCCGCCATCAGGGCGGATGGCGGCTCGACACGCTGACGGCTGGTCAGAGTCGGAAGGTTATGGGCGTATCTTCCGATTATGCGTGTAATGCACAGAGCGATGACGGTGGTGTTCGCCGCGGCCATGGCCGTGGTGATGGGCGCGGGTTCGGGATCGGGTGTGGAGGCCCCCGGCGCGGGTGAGGGTGGGGTGGGGGCCGTTGGCCAGGGTCCCGAACGGGGCCCGGTCGAGGCCGACGTCGCGCACCACGGCCATGTCTCCCTGTGGGGCGGCCGGCTCACCGTACGGCTGTCGACCGGCAACCACGGCCCATCGGACCTGGCCGGCGCCACGGCCGGGCTCGTCTTCTCCGAACCCCTGGCCGCCGGGCAGAAGCTGCCCGCCGGCTGCCTGTGGGGCGGGGACCGGGTCGTGTACTGCCAGGCGGACGCGTTGCGGGCCGACGGGCGGGACAGCGAGTTCCTGCTCGACCTGCGGACGGCCGGCGATCCCGCCGAGCTGTCCGTGGACATCGCCACCGTGTGGAACGGCGGCGCCGAGGACCGCAACCCGGACAACGACAAGCACCATGTGCTCGTCCCCGCCACCGGCGATCTGTACATCTACTGACGCACGGCGCGGCGGCCCCGGCGACTACGCCGCCGCGCCGCCGAATTCCCGCAGCGCCTCGTCGACGATCGCCGCCAGCCGCGCGTGGTGCGCGCCGCGCCAGTAGACCCTGCCGCAGGCCGTGCACTGCGCGAACACGTCGTACGTGCGCTGCGTGCCCTGCTCCAGCCGGCCCTGGACCGAGTCCTTGTCGGCCGATCCGAGCGGGCCGTTGCACGCCGTGCAGCGGGTCCACGGGGCGAGCACGGGCGCGAACCGCCCCAGAACGTCCCTGAGCTGGTCGTCCGTGCGGTCGCTGTAGATGTACGCCCCCGCCCAGATCTCCCGGCGCCGCAGCAGACCCCGGTCGCGGGAGAGCATGACCCGCCGCTCCTTCGCCGAGAGCGCGGCCAGCGCCGGATCGCCGATGTCCTCGCTCTCGTACGCCGCGTCGACGCCCAGCAGCCGCAGGCGGCGCGCGAGCGTGCCGAGGTGGACGTCGAGCAGGAAGCGCAGCGGCGCGCCCGGTACGCGCTGCGGCCGAGCCACCGCGCGCACCTCCACCGACTCGCCCGCCGACGGGATGTGCGACGTGGCCACCGGGCGTCCGTCGACCAGGAGTTGACCGGCCTCGGTGAGCGGGACGCCGAGGGACTCGACGACATGGCCGAGCGTGGACGAGCCGTCCGTGACCACGGCCGTACGCCCGCCGCGCCGCCCGGCCGGGACGAAGACGTGCAGCTCAGAGGCGAAGGTGAGGTGGATCTGCGGTCCGTTCACGTCGTCAGCATGTCACCGGGCCGCGAGGCGGGCCAGGGCTTTCCGCGCCGCTACGGCCCGCCACCCGTGTCAGGTCGCCTCCAGATCCAGCCGCCACTCGTTGCACCGCATCGGACGCCCGGCCGGATACTCGAACTCGCCCTCCCCGAGCAGTTCGAAGCCCGCCTTGCGGCACACCGCGTTCGACGCCCCGTTGCCCACCGACGGGTACGCCATCAGATAGCGGTGCCCGCGCTCCGCCCGTGCCCGCTCCACGACCGCCTTCGTCGCCGCCACGGCGAGCCCGCGTCCCTGGAACTCCCCGAGCACGGCCCAGCCCGTCTCGTACACGCCCTGGCCCTGCCAGGTGGTCTCCCAGAAGCCGGTGTTCCCCACCGGAACGGCGTCCGGCAGCAGCACGATCCGGAACATCCGGCCCTTGCCGGTGCGGTCGGCGCTCAGGGCGACGTACCGGTGGTGCCTGACGAGCAGCTGGTCCTCGGTCTCGGGGCCGCCGAGATGCTCCATCAGCTCCGGCGCGTTGGCGGCGCGCAGCAGGCCGAGGTCCCCCTCCGACCATGGCTCCAGCCGCACCAGGGGTGCTTTCATCTCCATGTGACCGACAGTAGAGCGGGGCACTGACAACGAGGCCCTGACAGCGAGGCAGTGACAGCGAGGCCATGACAACGGAGCGGGGAGGCGCGGTCGCGTGAGCTACACGGGTGTCTGGTCGGTCGGCGCCGTGCCCGACGCCGAGGTCGCCGCGCTGCCCCGGCGGTTCGCGCATCTCGACGAGACCTGGACCGTCCCGGACGGCTGCGCCGAGGACCTGGGCTGGTGGCTGGGCGGCGGCGACCGCGAACCGTACTTCACCCCCGAACCGACCGCCGCCGCCCACCGCTTCGCCGCATTCGCGAGCGGCGGCGGCCCCTCCGCCCCCGCCGTGGTCGCCATGAAGGACGCGGCGACCGGCCTCCTCCACCGCGCCGCCGCCGACGGGGGCGATCCGGACGCGCTGTTCGCCGTGGCTGTACGCAAGGGCGAGCCCGCCACCGCGCTCCACCACGGTCTCGGCGCCGAGGCGTCCTCCCGACTGCCGGGATGGTTCGGGGACTTCCTGCTCACCGCCGACGAGGCGCGGGCCGTCCTCCCCGGAGCCGAGTCCGTACTGGCCCTGACGGGACCCCGGCGGCGGGAGGTGATCGCCCGTATCGACTCCTGGGCGTACGCGATGACGGACGCGCCGGAGGGGGAGTTCGACGCCGCCGGGCTGCTGGCGGGGCCGCTGCGGGTGCTCCGGTACGCCGCCGCCCACGGCCTGGGCGTCGTCGCCGTGACCGAGAGCTACTGAAGAGAGTGCGCGTGCGCGTACGCCGTCGGCGGCACGCCCACCGTCGCCGTGAAGTCCCGCACCAGATGCGCCTGGTCGCTGTAGCCCAGCTCGGCCGCCAGCGCCGCCCAGTCGACCCCTTCGTGCGCCTCGGCGCGCTCCAGCGCGTCGTGGATGCGGTGGCGGAGGATGACCCACTTCGGCCCGACTCCCACATAGGTGGCGAACAGCCGTTGCAGCGAACGCACCGACAGTCCGGCCGCCGCCGCGAGCTGCGCCGCCCGCCGGATCGTACGGTCCTCGCCGACCAGCCCGACCACCCTCATCGCCTCGTCGGCCTGCGGATCCGGGCGCGCGCCCAGACCCAGCAGGTACGCGTCGAGCGCGGCGACCCGCGCGTCCTCGGCGGCCGGGTCCAGGACCGCGCCGACGTCCGCGCCGTCCGCGGGCAGCACCTCGGCGATCGGCACCCGCCGCCCTGACCACTCGGACACCGGCCACGCGGGCGCGAACGGCCGGAAGCCGCCGGCGCGGAACTTCACCCCGCACACCCGGCCGCGTCCCTCCAGCTTCTGTGTGAACAGTTCGAGCCCGATCCCCGCGACCTCGCCCCAGGGCGGGGCCGCGCCGAACCGCTGGAAGACGACGTTCACCGAAGGGTGCGGGACGACGTGGGAGGCGTACGGCTCCGACAGATCCCAGTCGATCAGCCAGTACAGCTCCACGTAACGGCGCAGCTCCGGCGCCGGCAGGCGGCGGCGGAAATCGGCCCGCGCGAAGAGCCCGGGGGCGTCGACGATGCCGCGGGTGTCGCGCCGCGGAGCTGCTGTCATGGCGGGATCCTATGTCGCGTTTGTTCAATACGCGGGAGGGGCGACGACCCTAGCTTGGGTGCCATGGACGACAAGATCAGCACCCTCCTCGAAGCGGCCGCGTCCGACGCCCTGCCGGTGCTGCGCGGTGTGCGCGACGACCAGCTCACCCTGCCCACCCCCTGCGCCGAGTACGACGTGCACGGCCTGCTCGACCACCTCTTCCAGGTGATCACCAACTTCCAGGTGCTCGCTGGCAAGGGCGACTCGGACTTCGGCTCGCCGCCCGAGCGACTGGCGGACGACCGGCGCGAGCGGTTCGCCGCCGAGATCGGCGGGCTGATCGAGGCGTGGGCCGCGCCGGGCGCGGAGGACGGTGTCACCGGGGCCATGAACATGCCCGCGCGGACCGTCGGCGCGATGGCGCTCGGCGATCTGACCGTGCACTCCTGGGATCTGGCGCGCGCGACCGGGCAGCCGTACGAGCCGGACGCCGCCGTCGTAAGGATGCTGGGCGTCGAGTTCGCCGCGCTGGCACCGACGGCCCGGTCGATGAACGTCTTCGGCGAGCCGTTCCCGGTGAACGGGGACGTCACGCCGTTCGAGTCCCTGCTGGCCGAGACCGGGCGTGACCCGGGGTGGCGGCCGCCGGCCGGCGGGTGAGCCGCGCTCGGCCTCCTGAGCCACGCCTGCGCTCAGCCGTCGGACGGCTCTGACGGGCCTGAGGGGCCTGACGGGCGGGCCCGGGTGATCGCCGACTCCACCGCCGCCACGCGGTCCGCCAGCAGGCCGAGTGCCGCGACCGCCCGTGTCACGGGGTCGCCCTCCGGGCCGCCGAGTGCCTGCCTCCGTACGTAGGCCGCCTTGATCTCCGCCCAGCGGGCGGCCTGTTCGGATGTCAGCGACGACCGCAGCTCGGCCAGCCGCAGCAGATTCGCCTCCGCGCCCGTGGTGAGGGTCTGGGCCTCGCCCGCGTAGTGGTCGTCGATGACGGCCGACAGCTCGGCGTCGTTCATCACCGGGTCGATCCGTGCCGCGATCTTGTTCATGTTGCGGTACGAGCCCTGGAGCTGGAACGGCGGTGCGGTGCGCGACTCGTCCGTCCGCGCCGCCGACGCGATGTACGCCTCGTTCACCGCGAGGACCGTGCGCCGGGCGGTCAGCAGATGCCGCAGTACGGCCAGGACACGGTCCAGCTCGGCGGGGGCGTACGGGTGGACGAGGGCCTCCGGCGTGGCGCCGGGGGCGCCGTCCGCGAGGCGCACCAGCACGTCGAGATCGCGCCGGTCGCGGCCCGCGAGGGGCGCGAGCACCGGGTTGGAGGTGAGCGCGTTCTCCACGAAGCTCAGCGCGAACGCGTCCTCCTTGCCGGTCAGCACGTCGCCGAGGTTCCACACGTCCGCGCGGTTCGCGAGCATGTCGGGGACCCGGAAGCGCCCGCCGGTGCCGGTGTACGGATTGCCGGCCATGCAGACCGCGAACCGCTTGCCCCGCAGGTCGTACGTGCGCGCCTCGCCCTCCCACACGCCCTCGATGCGGCGTTGCGCGTCGCACAGCGCGATGAACTTCTGGAGCAGCTCCGGTGACGTGTGCTGGATGTCGTCCAGGTACAGAAGGGTGTTGCTGCCCGCGGCCAGCGCGAAGTTGATCTTCTCGACCTCCTGGCGCGCGGTGGCGTTCGGCGCCTCGGCCGGGTCGAGCGAGGTGACCGAGTGGCCGAGCGCGGGACCGTCGACCTTCACCAGGAGCAGGCCGAGCCGGTCGGCGACGTACTCCATGAGCGTCGTCTTGCCGTAGCCGGGCGGTGAGACGAGCAGCAGCAGGCCGTTGGTGTCGGTGCGCCTGCTGTCGTCGGAGGTGCCGAGCTGCTTGGCGAGGTTGTCGCCGATGAGCGGCAGATAGACCTCGTCGATGAGCCGGTTCCGTACGAAGGAGGACATGACGCGGGGACGGAACTCGTCCAGCCGCAGCCGGGCCCGTTCGGTGGTCACCAGGGCGGTGCGCTGCCGCTGGTAGGCGCGGAAACCGGGCACGGTGTGCTCGCGGAAGTTCCGCGTCCTGAAGAGGAGTTCGTCGATCCGTACGGTCATCCGGCGGCCGGTGACGCGCGGATGGCTGCCGAGCAGACCGTCGACCTCGGTGGTGAGGTCCGCCGTGGAGGCGTACCGGTCGAGCTCCGGGCAGAGCGCGACGGCGACCGCCTCGGCCAGGTCGCCCGCGTCGGCCGGCTCGCCGGACGCGGGGCCGCACGAGGCGCTGTAGGAGGTGAGCCACGCCTCCACGAGCTGGCGCCGGGCGGCGAGGCCGTCGTCCCGCGCCTGCTTCAGGTCCTCGGTGAGGGCGGGGCCGCCGGGGGAGCGGTGGAAGCCGTCGAGCAGCGCGCGGGCAGCCGCGCCGGTGACGAAACCGGGCGGGCCGCTCGTCAGCTCCTCGAAGAGGTAGTCGGCCACGTGGCGGGGTTCGACAGCCGTGTCGGCGCAGTGCGCGCCGAAGTCCCGTACCGCCGACGCCACCTCCGTACGGAAGGCGTCGATCCCGACAGCGGGCCCGAACGTCTCGCGCACGCGCGCCAGCGACACCGCCCGGCGGGTCCAGTCCTCCCTCGCCCGGTCCGTCACGCCGTGCGCCCAGAACAGTTGCGCCGCCGCGCGGGCCGCGGGCGGGTGGCGCAGCAGACCCGCCTCGTCGTGCAGACGCAGCAGCGCGGTGAGGACCGCCGTCGCGTCCTGGTCGTGGACGCCGCGCTGGTGCCCCTCGTCGTACGCGGCCTCCGCCGCCGCGCGGACGAGCGCCGGGAGGTCGTCGGCGTCCCGGAGCCCGGCCGCGCCGTGTTCGGCCAGCAGACGGGCGGCCAGATGCTCGGCGCGGTAGACCTCGGGGGACTCGGAGGGCAGCAGTTGGTTCCAGTACGGGCGGGTGGCCTCGAACGCCGGGTCCGTGACGGGGGCGCGGTAGTCCGTGCCGGTGAGCGCGAGCGCCGTGCGGTCGCCGTGCGGGACGAGGGTCAGCTCCGGCGTGCGGGTGTTGACCGCGAAGGTGTGGCGGCCGAGCCGGATCGTGGCGCCGCCGTCCGCGTACAGGTCGGTGCGGTCGCGCAGGGCGCGCGCCGCCTCCTGGCGGGCCGAGGTGAGCCGGCCGTCCAGCTCCTCCGCCCGCACCCGGTCGCCCAGCTCCCGCAGCTCGCCGGCCGTGCGGCGGACCTTGGCGACCATCGGGTCGGACGCGAAGTAGGTGTTGACGGCGTCGGTGTCGGCGAGCGAGGAGAGCCTGCGGGTGATCGAGCCGAGTACGCGCACGGCCGAGTCGGCCAGCCGCTCGGCGCGCCGGGCGCGGGCGTCCTGAAGGCTCTGCCTGCGGGCGGCGAACGCCTCGTAGACCTCGGTGCGCTTGGCCTCCAGCTCGGCGAGGAAACCCTCGTACTCGACGAACCGGGACTCCAGGTCCTCCAACTGAAGCAGCAGCGCGGCCAGTTGCTCGTCGCAGCTCTCCGGGGTGTCGGCGGCGGCGAGCGCGCCGGTCACCGCCTGCCCCAGCAGGGAGAACTCGGCGGCGAATTCGGCGCGGCCCTCGTGGTCGAGGAGTTCGGAGCGGCGCGCTTCGAGCGTGGCGCGGGCGCGGTTGACGCCGCCGAGCACCTCCGCGACGCGCTCCAGGACGGAGGTGCGGACGACGGTGTCGCCGATGTCGAGTCCCGTGACGACGTCGGTGACGCTCCGCAGCCCGGCGGCGTGCTCCCGCAGGCGGTCGGCGACGGGCGCGGCCTCGGCGACCGTGGTGATGGCCGCGGCGTCGGCCGTCAGCCGCTCGACCTCGGCGTGGTGGCCGGTGAAGGCGTCCTCGCGTCCGAGGAAGGCGACGGCGCGGCGCGCGGCGGCCTCGATGTCGCCCTCGGTCGCCGCGACGAGGGAGTCGATCCGGTCGGTGTCCGCGTACCGCATCTCCTTCAGCGTCACCAAGTGACCCTGCGCGCGCCGGAGTTCGGTGAGCCGGTCCACCCAGTCGGCCGCGCTGCGGGGTGCCTCGCCGCGGACGCGGCGCACGAGCGCGGTGACCTTGGCGGCGGACTCGGTGAGCGCCTCGGCGGCCCGCTCGGTCAGGGTCCGAACGGTCTCGAACTCGCCGAGCACCTGCTCGGCGGTGGTCCTGATCTCGGCCAGCAGCTCGTGCGGGGCGTCCAGTTCGGGGTCGGTCAGCCAGTGGTGACGGTCGGCGGCGCGGGCGCAGGCCGTGACGAGGGAGGCGTAGGCGGCCGTCGTCGGCGTCGCGGTGGGTGCCGTCGTCCCGGCGACCGCGCGGGCGATCGACAGACAGTCCGCGATGCCGCGCACGAGATCGGCGTTGCCGACACGGGCGAGGGGCCCGGTGCCGGCGGGGCGGGCGGCGGCGTAGGTGTCGGAGACGTACGGCGAGTGCCAGAGCTGGAGGGGATGCACCCGCGCGGGCTCCGTCGCGGCGCGCAGGGTCATGAGGGTGCCGTCGTCGAAGACGGCGTACCCGGAGCCGGTCAGCGGCGCCGCCGCCTCCTTACGGATGACGTTGTACGGCAGGAGGAGAGCACGGCCCTCGGCACGGTCCTGGAAGACGTACAGCACGTCCTCCCCGTTCGGCGAGGACACCGCCCGCTCGAACTCCAGGTCTCCGGCGGATCCCTCTCCGGCGTCGGTGTCCGTGTCGAAGGTTTTGGCGGTGTCGGTGGCCGCCAGGTAGCAGCCGCCCGGGAAGACGATGCCCTGGTCCTCGGGGAGACGGCGGCAGGAACGGCCGATGCCGTCGAGACGGGTCACCTTCCCGGTGAGGGTGTTGAGGACGAGATGCCGCCACGCGTCCTCCTTGTAAGGACGCACGCGCAGCAGGAGCAGCGGGCCCACGCGCGCGTGGGTGACATCGGCGTCGGCGAGGGACTGGAGGGGTTCGGTGACGGGCTCGGAGTAGATGCCCTCGGCCGTCTCCGTGTCGTCCGCCGCCTTGAGGGTGAGGGAGCCGCCCACCGTGGAGACGTAGGCCTCGCCGCCGACGCGGATGTGCGGGTGACGGCCGAGTACGTGGTCGTCGCGGGTGGCGGCCGTCCACTCCATGTCGTGCGACGGCGGGAAGACATGGTCCCGGTCGCCGCGCGCGTCCAGGAACTGTGCGGTGCCGTCGGTGCGCAGCGCCCAGCGCAGTACGCGGATGTCGTCGGCCTTCTCGCCGGTACGGAAGACGGCCAGCAGCTTGCCGCCGAGATGGCGCAGGCGCAGCAGCCGGGCGTCGCGGTAGTAGCGGAACAGCGCGCCCAGCTCTCTTACGAAGGCGGGGTCGTCGAGCAGTCCGGGGACCGCGTCCTCGGGGAGCGGGTCGAGCGCGCGGTCGTGGAGGGCGAAGACGTCGGCGACCGCGATCTCGGGGCCCCGGCCGGCCGTGGTGGTGTCGACGGCGTGCCCGAAGAGCAGCGCGTCGCCGACCGCGACGATGTCGCGGGGCACGCTCGCGTGCGGCGTCCGGACCTGTCCGGTGCCGGTGAGCCGCAGCTCGGTGGAGCCGAAGGACTCGGTACGGCGCGAGTTGAGCGCTTCCGTACGGAGGGCGAGCTCGCCGCCCCGGGCGGCGAGCCGGTCCCGCAGCACCTCGTAGGCACCGGCGTCGATCCGGGTCCCGGTGCCGGTGCCGTTGCCGGCGGGCGCGCCCGCCTCGTTGGCCGTCGTCGTCATCTGTGGTCACTCCCTGCGGGTTCTGCGAAAAGGAGCCGGGGCCGCCACACCCCCGTGGCGGCGGCCCCGACCGGTCATGGCCCGCCGCCCGCGCCCCGTGCGCCGGTCGGACGGGCTTCGGCCCCTGCGCGGGCGGCGCGCTGCCAGGGCCGGAGTCGGCGCTTGGTCCGCGTTCCGGCCGGCCCGTGGTGCTCACGTGCCGCCCCTGCGGGTGGCGCGCCGCCCGAGTCGGCCTCGTACGGCCGATCCGTGCGCCGCGCCGACGGGCTTCGGCGGTTCGGTGGCGGCCGTGTTCCGCCCTTCGGGGCGGGGTCCGAAGCCGGCCGTGCGGCCGGTTCGTGCGCCGCCCTGTCCAGGGCTTCGGCCGCTCCGTCGCGGTCACGGGCCCCGCCAACGCGGGCGGACCGAATCGGCGTCGTGCCCGGCGGGTCGTGGGCGTCAGGACTTGTTGAGCGTGCCGTTCAGCTTCGCCGCCGGGTCGGCAGCGGCCCCGCCCGTACCGCTCAGCTCCGTGAGCGGCATGTCCGCGAGGCCCAGCTGCTTCGCCTTGTCCAGCAGTTCGCCCAGCTGGCCGCCGCGCGACCCCGTGCCGCCGTCCGATGCCATCAGTTTCGTCAGCAGCGCCGACACGGTCAGATTCCGTACGTCGGCCGTCGACACCGAGCCGAGCATCTTCGCCAGGTCGTCCGTGAAGCTCGCCGACCCGTCCAGCCACGGCCCCGCCAGCGTCCGCGCGGTGTCCGAGTGCTCCATGAAGCCGTCCAGGCCCTTGCCGAAGGAGATCGACGAGACCAGCCGGTCGAAGAAGACGGTGTCCCCGCCGACGATGTTGATGTCCGCGCTCTCCAGCCCCGTCGCCAGCACCGCGGCCTGCGCTTCGGCGACCTGCCGCCGCGTCTCCAGGCCCGCGAGCCGGACCTCCTTGTCCGCCTCCAGGCGCAGCCGGTACTCCTCGTGGCCCCGCGACGCCTCGTCCAGCGCGGCCATCGCCGCCGCCTTCTCGGTCAGCCCCGCCGCCTCGGCGCGCAGCCGCGCCTCCGTCGCCCCGGCCTCCGCGAGGCCGGCCTTCTCGACCGCGTCGGCCTCCTTCTCCCGTACCTGCACCGCCGCCAGCCCGACGGCCGCCGTCTCCGCCTGGATGCCCTCCGCGAGGCGCGTCTTGGCCTGGGCCTCCAGATCCGCCGCCTTCACCCGCGCCTCGGCGAGCGTGATCTGCTCGGCGGCCCGGTGGACCGCCGCCTGCTCGGCCGCCTCGGCTCCCTTGATGTCCTTGACCAGCTTCTCCTGCGCCTCGGCCTCCGCCGCGATGACGATCGCCTGACGGTCGCGCTCGGCGGACTCCACGGCACGCAGCCGCTTGATGGACTCCTCCTGCTCGGCGACCGTACGGTCCACGGCGATCCGCTCGCGGATCACCTCGGCGATCTCCCTGCGCTCCGTCTCGACCTCCTTCTCGGCCGAGATACGGGTCAGTTCGGTCTCCCGCTCGCGCGCGATGACCTCAAGGAGACGGTCCTTCTCGATGCGCTCGGTCTCGATGGCGATGACCCGCTCGCGGTTCTTCTCGGCGACGGCGACCTCGCGCGCCTGGTTCTCGCGCTGGACGCCGAGCTGCTCCTCCGTACTGAGGAAGGCGCTCTGCGCCCGCAGCCGCTCCTCCTCACGTACCCGCGCCGTCTCGGCCTCCTCACGGGCCCGCACGGTGTCGATCTCGCGCTTCTGCTTGATCTCGGCGTCGGCCTGACGGCGCTCCAGCTCCAGGATGGCCTCGCGGGCGTCGACGTTCTGGCGGGTCGTCTCCTTCTCCTCGGTGCGCCGGAACTCGTTGGTGCGTACGTGCTCGATGGCCGTCAGTTCGGTGATCTTCCGGATGCCCTGGGCGTCCAGGATGTTGTTGGTGTCGAGCTGCGCGAGGGGCGTCTGCTCCAGGTAGTCGATCGCCGCGTCCTCCAGGCTGTAGCCGTTGAGGTCGGTGCCGATGACCTGGATGATGCGGTCCCTGAACTCGTCCCGCTTGGTGTAGAGATCGGTGAAGTCGAGCTGCTTGCCGACCGTCTTCAGCGCCTCGGAGAACTTGGCGTTGAACAGCTCCTGCAGCGTCTCCTTGTCGCTGGCCCGCGCGGTGCCGATGGCCTGGGCGACCTTGATGACGTCCTCGGTGGTCTTGTTGACCCGGACGAAGAACGAGATCCGGATGTCGGCGCGGATGTTGTCGCGGCAGATCAGTCCGTCCCGCCCGGTGCGGGTGATGTCGATGGCCTTGACGGAGATGTCCATCGTCTCGGCCTTGTGGAGTACCGGCAGGACGACCTGGCCGGTGAAGGTGACATCGACCTTCCGCATCTTCGAGACGATCAGCGCCTTGCCCTGTTCGACCTTGCGGAAGAGCCGGCTGATGATCAGGAGCAGGGTCACTGTGATGAGCAGGACGACGGCGACGAGCACGCCGACGCCCAGGGTGATGGCATCCATGAGTAGTCCTTGCGTGGAGGCATGAGGGCCCGACCGACGAGGATCAGGTGAAGGAAGAGCAGATGAAGGTGGGGCAGGTGAAGGAAGGTGAGGTGAAGGAGGCCGGGGAGGGCGCGGCGGCGGTCAGGCGGCCGAGGCGCGCGGGTCGAGCGCCGTGTCGTACGGCGCGACCCAGAAGAACTCGCCCGCGTCGTCGTAGGCGTACAGCAGCCCCGTGCTGCCGTTGCCCAGGGGCGGCGCGTCGGCCTTCGCCATGTCCGCGCGGTGCTGCCTGACCTGTACGACCGCGGTGGAACCGTCCCGCGCGGCGACCTCGGCCTGGCCGAACCAGGCGTCCACCCGCCCCGTGCGGATGGTGCAGGTCTGTCCCACGAAGTCCAGCCGGGACGGGCCGGGTTCGTCGGGGAAGAGCGTGTGGAGTGGCCGTACGAGCAGCCGGGTGGCCCACCAGGCGAGCAGTGTCGCGCCGGCCAGGACGGTGAGCGTCAGCGCCGCCCGTACGAGGCCCGAGGTGTCGAAGGCACCGAAGCGGTGCAGCGCCACGGACCCGGCGAGGCTGCTGAACCAGGCGAGAGCCGTCAGCAGGGAGAAGGCCACGGTGACCGGCACTCCGCCGATCCCGGCGGCGTCGAGGTCGACGTCCGAGTCGAAGCTGTCGGTCTCGGCGACGCCGGTGAGCACCAGCAGCCAGAATCCGATGACCACGATCAGTGCGGCGGTGAAGAGGAAAGTAGGGAATCCGAGTGCCGCGTCGATGAATTCACGCATTCTCGTTCCCCCTCGTCCGACGCTCCGCCGCCGTGTCCGACCGGACCGGCTCCGGATGCCGGAGTGCGAGTGCGCGCACTCCGGCACCGGAATCCGTCCCCCGTTTTCCGTGGTCCGATCCTGTCAGCCGACGGGCTGTCGGCGCATTGCCGGATCCCGGCAATCTTTATGCTTCCTTAATGCCGGTGCCGTCGCCGGGCCGTGGTCTGACAGGGTGGATGGCACAGGCGTTAAGAACGCGTCAGGACGGATCAGGAAGCCGGGGGGCTCGGATGACGGAGCGGACGACGACAGGCCGGACGACGGATCCCGCGATGGTCCAGGAGTATCTGACCGGCTACGACCGGATCCTCTCGGACGTCGCGGCGACCGGGCGCCGCCTCACGCGTGACGAACTCGACTCACGCCGTGCCCTGGGCGAGCAGGCCGCCGAGGCCGGGCACGGCTTGCGCGCCCTCGTCAGCGGGCATCTGACCGCCACCCGCGACGCCTGGCCCGTCTCCTCGGCCGACACGGTGTCCGCCCACAGCGTGCTGGCCGCGGTCGAGCAGGCCGTCGACGCGTTCGCCGAGGGGTACGAGCGGGCGCAGCGGCTCGCCGTACGCCGTGAGGAGGCGTCCCGGCGCGAGTTCATCGACGACCTGCTGCACGGGCGCAGCGACCTCGGGCGGCTCGCCGAGCGGGCCGGGCGGTTCGGGCTCCAGCTCTCCCACGCGCACGCGGTGGCGGTGGCCGTGGGGGAGACCGCGTACGCGGAGACCGACCCGGTCACCCGCGGCGTCGAACTCGCCCTCGTCTCGCGCTTCGGCGACCGCCGCATCCTGCTGACCACCAAGGACGGGCGGCTGATCTGCGTGGCGCCCGCCGACCAGGGTGACGTCCTGACCTACTTCGCCAAGCAGGCGCACGCGGCGACGGACGGCGGGCGGGTGGCCATCGGGCGCGCGCGTCCGGGGGCGGGCGGTGTCGTGCAGTCGTACGAGGAGGCCCTGAGCGCCCACGACCTCGCCGAGCGCATGGCGCTGGATGAGCCGGTGCTGCGGGCGGCCGACCTGCTGGTCTACCCGGTGCTCAGCCGGGACCGGGAGGCGATGTCGGATCTCGTGCGCAGCGCGCTCGGCCCTCTTACGGAGGCGCGCGGCGGAGCGGGGCCCCTGCTCGACACCCTTTCGGCGTACTTCGACGCGGGGTGTGTGGCGGCCGAGGCGGCGCGGCGGCTCAATCTGAGCGTGCGCGCGCTGACGTACCGGCTGGAGCGCATACACAAGCTCACCGGGGCGGACCCGGCGCAGCCGTTCCAGCGCTACACGCTCCAGACCGCGGTGATCGGCGCGCGGCTGCTGGACTGGCCGGCGAAGGAACTCTGACCGTTCCCGTACGCGACGGCGCCAGGCACCATGGAGAGGGCCCGCCGCTTCCCGTCGCGGCGCCGGCCACCTCCGAGGTCGGACAGGAGATCGCACGATGACCGAGCGCAAGCCACCAGGCGTCGACTTCGAGACGTGGGTGGACAGACAGGTCCGGGAGGCCGCGGAGCGCGGCGCCTTCGACAATCTGCCGGGCGCCGGCCGGCCGCTGGCGTCTCTGGACGCCCCGTACGACGAACTGTGGTGGATCAAGGGAAAAATGGAGCGGGAGGGAATCTCTCACCTGCCGCCGACGCTCAGACTCCGTAAGGAGGTCGAGGACGCGGTCGCCGCCGCCCGCGAGGCGGCGTCCGAAGCGCAGGCGCGGCGGATCATCGCCGACATCAACGAGAAGATCCGCGCCGCGACCGCCAGGCCGCCGGCCGGGCCGCCGCTGAACAAGCGGCCCTTCGACGCGGAGGAGATCGCCGCCGAGTGGCGGGAGCGACATTAGTCACTCTCAGTCACTCTTCCGGGTACTCCCATTCTGTTTGCCATTCCTTTACCATGATGTTCCGTCCCTTCGGCCGACCACGGCGGGGACGCCCCGACCGACCAAGAAGGAAGCAGCAGTTCCACGATGGAGCCTCCTAGTACCAGCCGTGCCATTCACCCTCCGCAGCATCTGACCGGCGGAGCGGGGGTGGCACGGTGACCGAGATCTTCCTTCTCCTGATCGCTCTCGGGCTGACCCTCGCCTGCGCCGTTTTCGTCGCCGCCGAGTTCTCCCTCACCACGGTCGAGCGCGACAGCCTGGAGCGCGCCGCCGCGGCCGGTGAGCGCGGCGCCGAGGGCGCCCTGAAGGCCGTCCGGCGCCTCACGTTCCAGCTCTCCGGCGCCCAGCTGGGCATCACCGTCACCTCACTGGTCATCGGCATGCTCGCCGAGCCGTCCATGGCCGTGCTGCTGCGCGGCCCGCTGATGGCCGTCGGCCTCGGCTCGGCCGCCTCGGTGGTCGCCACCGTCCTCGGTGTCGTGATCTCCACGGTCGTGCTGATGGTCATCGGCGAGCTGGTCCCCAAGAACTGGGCGATCTCGCGGCCCCTGGCGGTCGCCAAGGTCGTCGCGGGCCCGCAGCGCGGCTTCACCGCCGCCTTCGGCCCGCTCATCAGGCATCTCAACAGCACGGCGAATCGTTTCGTCCGGCGCATGGGCCTGGAGCCCACCGACGAGCTGGCCTCCGCCCGTACCCCCGACGAGCTGATCTCCCTCGCCCGGCACTCCGCCGCCGAGGGAGCGCTGGAGCAGGACTCGGCCGAGCTGTTCGTACGGACGCTGCGACTCGGCGAGCTGACCGCGGAGAACGTGATGACGCCCCGCGTCGACGTCCAGGCGCTCGAAGCCGGCGCGACCGCGGCCGACGCGGCCAATCTGACGCACGCCACCGGTCTCTCCCGCTTCCCCGTCTACCGCGACAGCCTGGACGAGGTGATCGGCACGGTCCACATCCGTGACGTCCTCGCCCTCGAACCGGAGCGGCGCGCCCGCGTGTCCGTCACCGAGCTGGCCAGCGAGCCGCTGCTGGTGCCGGACACCCTGACCGCCGACCGGCTGCTGGACCGGCTGCGCGCCGCGCGCACGATGGCCGTGGTCATCGACGAGTACGGCGGCACCGCCGGCGTGGCCACCATGGAGGACATCGTCGAGGAGGTCGTCGGCGAGGTACGCGACGAGCACGACCCCGTCGAGACCCCCGACCTGCTGCCCGCGCCGCCGACCGCGGACGGGCTCGCGACCTGGGAGGCGGACGGCAGCGTACGGATCGACGAGCTGGCACGGATCGGACTGGTCGCCCCGGAGGGGCCGTACGAGACCGTCGCCGGACTCGTCGCCGCCCGCCTGGCGCGCATCCCCGTCCAGGGCGACACCGTCGAACTGGACGGCTGGCGGCTCGACGTCCTGGACATCGAGCACCACGTCGCTGAGCGCGTGCACATCACCGAGCCGGCGCGGGTCGCCACGGAGGAGTCCGACGCGGAGCCGTACGCGGCGTCCGGCCGGGTGCCCCACGCCGGGGTGCCCGCCGAACGCGGCGCCGCGCCCGGCACCGTGACCGACACCGACGATTCCTCGCGCCAGTACGCCGGAGAAGCCCGATGACCACCCTGCAACTCACCATCGGCGCCCTGACGCTGCTCACCAACGCGTTCTTCGTCGGCGCCGAATTCGCCCTGATCGCCGTCCGCCGCAGCCAGATCGAGCCGCACGCCCGCAAGGGCGACAAGCGCGCGCACACCGTGCTGTACGGGCTGGAGCACCTGTCGGCCATGATGGCGACGGCCCAGCTCGGCATCACCGTCTCCTCGCTGGTCCTCGGTGCCGTGGCCGAACCGGCCATCGCGCACCTGCTGGAGCCCGGCTTCGAGGCGGCGCGGGTCCCCGAGGCCCTGGTGCACCCGATCGCGTTCGTCATCGCGCTGACCGTGGCCACGTATCTGCACATGCTGTTCGGCGAGATGGTCCCGAAGAACATCGCGCTCGCCGCGCCCACCAAGTCGGCGCTGCTGCTCGGCCCGCCGCTGGTCGCCCTGACCCGCGCGCTGCGTCCGCTGATCTTCGGCATCAACGCGTTCGCCAACGTCCTGCTCCGGCTGATCAAGGTCGAGCCCAAGGACGAGGTCGCCGCCGTCTTCAACGACGACGAACTCGCCCGTATGGTCGCCGTCTCCAGCCAGGCCGGACTGCTCTCCCCGGCCGACGGCGAACGGCTGCGGGACGCGCTGGAGCTGGGCACCCGCCCGGTCGGCGAACTCCTCGTACCGCTGCGCCGGATGGTCACCGTCGACCACCGGGTGACGCCCGAACAACTGGAGCGGATCGCGTCGTCGGCCGGCTTCTCGCGGATCCCGGTCACCGGGCCCGCGGGCGCCGTCCTGGGTTACCTGCACATCAAGGACACCCTCGGCGTCGCCGACCGCGCCAAGCCGTTCCCGCGCGCGGCGCTCCACGCGGTGACGCGGGTCCGGATCGACACCCCGCTGGACGACACGCTCACCGCGCTGCGCGCGGCGGACAGCCACCTGGCGGCGGTGACGGGCGAGGCGGGCACGGTGCTCGGCTTCGTGACGATGGAGGACGTCCTCGGCGAACTGGTGGGGGGCCCGGCGCCTGCGCTGTGACGGCGCGTTCGCCGGTGCGCGCGGCCCGCGAGCCCGCGGGCGGTGTCCTCAATCGCCGGACGGGCTTGAAAAGCCCGTCCGGCGATTGAGGACGAACCGGAACCCCCTAGGGGGAAGCGCTCCCCAGCGGGCGGCCGCCCCGGAGGTTCCAGCGGGCGTCGCGGCCGCTCAGCTCCGTCGCCGTCAGCGGCAGTACGTCGATCCGCCAGAACACCCCCGCGGGCGCCCCGATCGCGTGCACCGTCAGCGCGCGTACGACATCGGGCTCGGCCACCGCGACGACGCGCGCGCCGTCGGCCAGCGCGTCGAGCCAGCGGCCCACGCGGGTGTGCAGCTCCTGAAGCGACTCCCCGCCGTGCGGGGCCGCCGCCGGGTCCGCCAGCCAGGCGGCGACCGCCTGCGGCTCCGTGGCGGCGACCTCGTCCAGCCGCATCCCGCCCCAGCGGCCCATCGCGCAGGTGCGCAGCTCCGGCAGGGGCTCGGCGACCAGCCCCAGCGCCTCGGCGGTCTGCTCGCAGCGCAACGACGGGGAAGCGAACACCAGTTGTCCGGCCACCGCGCCCCGTGCCGCCCCCGCCTGCCGCAGCCCCGCCTCGTCCAGCGGACCGTCAGCGAAGCGCGCCTCGCGCAACGCGGTGTTCAGCGCCGGTGAGATCAACGTCACGCGTGTGGTCACAGGGCTCTCCAGGGTCGCGGCGGGGCCGGTCCCGTACCGGGGGACCACCGGGGCTCCGGACGATTCGTCCTCTTGGCCCGCCTGCCCGATCGCGGTACGTTCACGTCGATATCACGACGGCGGGACGGAAGTCCGGTGAGATTCCGGCACGGTCGCGCCACTGTATGCCGAGCGGTCACCGCGTACGCGCGCGGAGACGGCCCGGTGAGTCAGACCCGATCGTCGTCGTGCGAGCTCCACTGAACGGGACGCGAGTTCCCAAGGAGGTTGTGCCGTGGCTGAGTCCATCGTGCCCCCGGCCGTTTCGCCCACCGCATCAGCGATATCCCCCCTGACTCCCCTGCCCCTGCGGGCGGTTCTGCCGTGGGTGGTCTTCGTGGGCACGCTGATGCTGGTGCTGCTGTACTTCGTCGGCGCCGAACAGGGCGCGACATCCGTCTTCTCCGGGGCGGGTGTGCACGAGTGGGTGCACGACGGCCGTCATCTGCTCGGCTTCCCCTGCCACTGATCCCGCCATGCAGACATCCACGAGCACACCCATGTCCACATCCACATCCACATCCACGTCCACCGTGAGAACCCTTCTGGTCCGCGGCATGCTCGCGGGCGTCGTCGCCGGGCTCCTCGCCTTCGCGCTCGCCTACGTGGTGGGGGAGCCGTCCATCGACTCCTCCATCGCGCTGGAGGAGTCGCAGTCCGCCCCGGCGCATGAGCACGGCGACGCGGCGCCCGCGCCCGCCGAAGAGGAGGAGCTGGTCACGCGGCCGATCCAGTCGACCTTCGGTCTCGCCACCGGCGTCCTCGTCTACGGAGTCGCCCTGGGCGGCATCGCCGCACTGGCCTTCGCCCTCTGTCTGGGCCGGGTCGGCCGCCTCCGGCCCCGGGCGACGGCCGCCCTGGTCGCGGGCGCCGCCTTCACCACCGTCTATCTCGTGCCGTTCCTCAAATACCCGGCGACCCCGCCCGCCGTGGGCAATCCCGACACCATCGGCAAACGCACCACCCTGTTCTTCCTGATGATCGTGCTCAGCGTGCTGATCGCGGTCGTCGCCGTCATCGCCGGGCGGCGGCTCGCGCCGAAGCTGGGCAACTGGAACGCGACCGTCGCGGCCGGCGGCGGCTATGTGGTGGTCATGGCCGTGGCCTGTCTGCTGCTGCCCGCCAACACCGACGCCGTGAAGGAGACCTTCCCCGCCGCTCTGCTCTGGGAGTTCAGACTGGCCTCGCTGGCTGTCCAGGCTCTGCTGTGGACGGCGTTCGGGCTGATCTTCGGCGCGCTGGCGGAGCGCGTACTGCGTCCCCCGGACACCCGGGCAACCGGGCAGGACCCGGAAGCCGTGACGGGCGCGTCCCCGGCACGTACCGGCTGACCCCGGAAGTCGTCCGCGTCTTGTGCCCGGCAGGAATCCCTGCCGGGCACAAGACGTGTATGGGCCATCCGTGTATGAGATCCGTCAAACGCGCCCCCAGGTCCGTATGGGACCCGTCAACGTCGGTCGCGTTCCCGAAAAAAGAGGTTCTCCTCTAGAGGTCCGAGTAATTCCGACCTCATTCAGGAGCTCACGATGGCCGATGTGGCCTTCGTCGTCACCACGATCGCGCTGTTCGCGCTGGTGGCATTCGTTGCCAAGGGGGTGGCGAAGCTATGACCGCGGAGAACATCGTCGGTCTCGTCGTCGCCGTCGCCCTGCTGGGCTATCTCGTCCTCGCCCTTCTGTACCCGGAGAGGTTCTGAGCCCTGATGAGCCCCGTCCTCGCCGGTGTGCTCCAGCTGCTCGCGCTCATGGTGGCGCTCGCTCTGGCATACCGCCCGCTCGGCGACTACATGGCCGGTGTCTACTCCTCCCCGAAGCATTTGCGGGCCGAGAAATGGATCTACCGTGCCATCGGCGCCAATCCCGCCGTCGAGATGCGCTGGCCCGCCTATCTGCGCGGAGTTCTCGGCTTCTCTCTGGTGAGTGTTCTCTTTCTCTATCTGCTGCAACGGATCCAGGGTTCGCTCCCCGGTTCGCTCGGTTTCTCGTCGATCGATCCGGACCAGGCGTTCAACACAGCCGCCTCGTTCGTCTCCAACACCAACTGGCAGTCCTACTACGGCGAACAGGCCATGGGCCATGTCGTGCAGACCGGCGGCCTCGCGGTGCAGAACTTCCTGTCGGCCGCCGTGGGCATGGCCGTCGCGATCGCGCTCGTACGGGGCTTCGCCCGCTCCCGCACCGGTGAACTCGGCAACTTCTGGGCCGACATGGTGCGCGGCACGATCCGTATCCTGCTGCCGATCGCGCTGGTGGGAGCCGTACTCCTGGTCGCCTGCGGGGCGATCCAGAACTTCGCGGGCATTCACCCGGTCGGTCAGTTCATGGGCGGCAGCCAGCAGTGGAACGGCGGCGCCGTCGCCTCGCAGGAGGCCATCAAGGAGCTGGGCACCAACGGCGGCGGTTACTTCAACGCCAACTCCGCCCACCCCTTCGAGAATCCCAACGGACTCTCGAATCTCCTTGAGATCTTCCTGATCCTCCTCATTCCCCTCTCGCTCACCCGGACGTTCGGCCGGATGGTCGGCAGCGTCAAGCAGGGTTACGCGATCCTCGCCACGATGGTGACGATCTGGATCGTCTTCACCGCGCTGATGATGTGGACCGAATTCCACCACGGCGGCCCGGCGTTCGACATCGCCGGCGGTGCGACGGAGGGCAAGGAGACACGGTTCGGAATCGGCGCGTCGTCCATCTTCTCGGTCGCGACGACACTTACCTCAACCGGTGCGGTGAATTCGTTCCTCTCCTCGTACACCGGTTTCGGCGGCGGAATCGCCATGCTCGGTATGCAGTTGGGCGAGATCGCGCCCGGCGGTGTGGGCTCCGGACTCTACGGAATCCTCATCATGGCCGTCATCGCGGTGTTCCTCGCGGGTCTCATGGTCGGCCGTACGCCGGAATACCTGGGCAAGAAGATCGGCACCCGCCAGATCAAATTCGCCGCGTGCTACATCCTCATCACCCCGGCCCTGGTGCTCTGTTTCACCGGTGTGGCGATGGCCATGAACACGCCCGCGAATTCGATGACGAACAGCGGCGCGCACGGATTCTCCGAGATTCTGTACGCCTATACGTCGGGCGCCAACAACAACGGTTCGGCGTTCGCCGGGCTCAATGCCGACACCCAGTGGTTCAACACCTCGATCGGTATCGCGATGCTGCTCGGCCGCTTCCTCCCCATGGTGTTCGTGCTGGCGCTGGCCGGCTCGCTCGCCGAGCAGAGACCGGTGCCGATGACCGCGGGCACCCTGCGTACCGACAAGCCGCTCTTCAGCGGGCTGCTCGTCGGCACGATCATGATCGTCGCCGGTCTGACCTACTTCCCGGCGCTCGCGCTGGGACCGCTCGCCGAAGGACTCGCGTCATGAGCACTGCCACATCCGCCCCCACGCCCGACCCCGGCTCGGGTTCCGGCTTCGGTACGGGGCCCGGCCCCTCGCGGGCGCCGCACTCCGACGTACCGACCTCGCACCGGCCCGACGGCGACGGGCGCGTCGGCGGCGGCCTCTTCGACCCCCGGCAGCTCGTCAAGTCCCTCCCCGACGCGCTGCGCAAGCTCGACCCCCGGGTGATGGTCAAGTCACCCGTGATGTTCGTGGTCGAGATCGGCTCGGTGTTCACCACCGTGCTGGCGATCACGAACCCGGGCGAGTGGTTCGGCTGGGCGATCGCCGCCTGGCTCTGGCTGACGACGATCTTCGCCAACCTCGCCGAGGCCGTCGCCGAGGGCCGGGGCAAGGCGCAGGCCGACACCCTCCGCAAGGCGAAGACCGACTCCGTCGCACGGCGCCTGACCGGCCGGGGCGCGGAGCCCGTAAAAGAAGAACGCGTGCCCGGCACCGAACTGCGCGTCGGCGACCTGGTGGTCTGCGAGGCCGGCGACATCATCCCCGGTGACGGCGATGTCGTGGAGGGAGTCGCCTCCGTCGACGAGTCCGCCATCACCGGTGAGTCGGCCCCCGTCATCCGCGAGTCGGGCGGTGACCGCAGCGCGGTCACCGGGGGCACGAAGGTCCTCTCCGACCGTGTCGTCATCAAGATCACGACCAGGCCCGGCGAGACGTTCATCGACCGGATGATCGCCCTGGTCGAAGGCGCGGCTCGGCAGAAGACACCCAACGAGATCGCGCTGAACATCCTTCTCGCCTCCCTCACCATCGTCTTCCTGCTGGCCGTCGTCACCCTTCAGCCGTTCGCGGTCTACGCGGGCGCGCGGCAGTCGGTGATCGTGCTGACCGCGCTGCTCGTCTGCCTCATCCCCACCACCATCGGCGCGCTGCTCTCGGCCATCGGCATCGCCGGCATGGACCGGCTCGTGCAGCGCAACGTCCTGGCCATGTCGGGACGCGCCGTGGAGGCGGCCGGTGACGTCTCGACGCTCCTGCTGGACAAGACCGGCACGATCACGCTCGGCAACCGGCAGGCCGCGGGCTTCCTCCCGGTGGAGGGCGTCACCGCCGTCGAACTCGCGGACGCCGCGCAGCTCTCGTCGCTCGCCGACGAGACACCCGAAGGCCGCTCGGTCGTGGTCCTGGCGAAGGAGAAGTACGGCCTGCGGGAGCGCAGGCAGGGGGAGTTGGGCCAGGCCGACTGGGTGCCGTTCACGGCGCAGACCCGGATGTCGGGCGTGGACCTGACGGCGCGGGAGCCGGGTGAGGAGCCGGGTGAGGAGGCCGGAGCCGTACGCAGGATCCGCAAGGGCGCGGCCGGTTCGGTGGCCGCGTGGGTCGAACAGCGCGGCGGCCGTGTCGCGCCGGACGCGCACACCCTCACCGACCGCATCTCCGAGGACGGCGGAACGCCGCTGCTCGTCGCCGTCGACGACGGGCGCGGGGCGCGGGTCCTGGGCGTCATCCACCTCAAGGACGTCGTCAAGGAGGGCATGCGGGAGCGGTTCGAGGAGCTGCGCCGCATGGGCATCAAGACCGTGATGATCACGGGCGACAACCCGCTGACGGCGCGGGCCATCGCGGACGAGGCGGGCGTGGACGACTTCCTCGCCGAGGCCACGCCCGAGGACAAGATGGCGCTCATCAGGCGTGAGCAGGCGGGCGGCAAGCTCGTCGCGATGACCGGCGACGGTACGAACGACGCCCCCGCACTGGCCCAGGCGGACGTCGGCGTGGCCATGAACACCGGTACCTCGGCCGCCAAGGAGGCCGGGAACATGGTGGACCTGGACTCCAACCCGACCAAGCTCATCGAGATCGTCGAGATCGGCAAGCAACTGCTCATCACACGCGGTGCGTTGACGACGTTCTCGATCGCCAACGACGTCGCGAAGTACTTCGCGATCATCCCGGCCATGTTCGCCGTCGTTTATCCGGGCCTGGACAAGCTCAACATCATGAGCCTGTCGTCGCCCGAGTCGGCGATCCTCTCGGCGGTGATCTTCAACGCGCTGATCATCGTCGCGCTGGTGCCGCTGGCCCTGCGCGGTGTGCGGTACCGCCCGATGAGCGCGGACCGGATGCTGCGGCGCAACATCGGGATCTACGGCGTGGGCGGTCTGATCGCCCCGTTCGCCGGTATCAAGATCATCGATCTCCTCATCTCACTCATCCCCGGAATCGGTTGATGTCCATGAACACCTCGATCCGAAGCACCGCACGGCTCCTCGGAGCCGGGCTGCGCGCCCTGCTCGTCCTGACCCTCGTCTGCGGCGTGCTCTACCCGCTCGCCGTCATGGGCGTCGGACAGGGCCTCTTCAACCACCAGGCCAACGGCTCCGAGATCACCTCGGACGGCAGGGTCGTCGGCTCCGAACTCATCGGCCAGCGCTACGACCTGCCCCTGAAGAAGGGCGAGGAGACCCCGGCGCCCGACCTCAAGTGGTTCCAGCCCCGCCCGTCCAACGGTCTCGGCACCAACACCGTCAACACGCAGTACCGACTGATCCTCTCCGGAGCCACCAACAGGGCAGGGGACAACGAGGAGTTGATCCGGTGGGTGAAGGACGCGAAGGCGGCCGTCATCAAGGACAACTCGGTGAACGGCTACCAGGTCAGGCCCTCGGACGTGCCACCCGACGCGGTCACCTCCTCCGGCTCGGGCCTGGACCCGGCGATCTCCCCGGAGTACGCCCGGATCCAGGTGCACCGGGTCGCGGAGCTGAACGGCCTGAGCGTCGAACAGGTCGAGAAGCTGGTGAACGAGCACACGGACGGCCGGATCCTGGGGTTCGTGGGGGAGCCGAGGGTGAACGTGCTCGAACTGAACATCGCGCTGAAGGCGCTGGAGAAGGGCTGACGGCTGTCTCCTGTGCCTCATCCGCCCCGCCGGCCACTCGCCACACAGCGTGCTCCATATCGTCACCGTGTGCGATGGCCGTGCGGGGCTCGGGCGGTTACTCTGCATGTCCGTTGATCAGGTAACTGCCGTCCGGGGGGCTGGCGATGCGGCGTGGGCTGTTGCTGTGCGTCTTCACGGGACTGCTCCTGCTGTCGGGGCTCGGTACGGCCCATGCGGCGCCGCCCGCGGAGGACGGCTGTCTGTCCGGGCAGTTGAAGACCGCGCGGGTCTCCACCTCCGTACGGCTCAAGCACGACGGCGAGACGTACACCAAGGCGCGGGCCGATCTCGTCGTACAGGTGCCGAAGTCCTGGAAGCTCGCCGGGAATCTGCTGCTGAACGGCGACACCGAGCCCTACCGGTCGGCCATGCGCTGCGTGTTGCGCAACCCGGACGACCCCTATCCGTACCGGAACACCGAGGCCCGGCCCGGGCCGCCCGAAGTGACGGTCCAGGAGAAATGGATCACCGTCCGGCACCGTGCCGTCACCTATGTGAACGACATGCGCGAGCGGCACTTCGGACCCTGGCGCATCACCGCGGGCAAGCGGTTCTGGACGCTGGCCCTGATGCGTCCGCCCGCGCTCGACTCGGCGTGGTGGCAACGGATCTCGGTCGATCTCGGCGGGCGCTCGGCCCGCACCATCTCCCCCACCCCGGGTGAGGGCACCGCCACCCGGCTGACCTGGCTGCGGGACAAGGCCGGGGGCGAGCCGCCCGAGGTGCGGATCGTCGTACAGCCGCCGGCGACCAAGGCGCTGATCACGAGATGGAGCGGCAAGCCCTGGTACGTACTGCCGTCCCTGGCCTGGATGTCCTGGGACGTCGTACTCGTCCCCGTACTGCTGCTGGTCGTGGTGCGCAGGCTGCGCCCCACCCCCGCCTCGTCCCCGGCGACGCCCGCCGAGGAGGCGACCTGGCGCAACCTCCGCCTGTGGACGTACGTGTCGTTCGCGATGGCGCTGGTCTACGAGCTGGACGACCTGCTTCCCAGCCTCGCCGGGGACTACGGGATCCTCCCGTGGTGGCCGGAGAACCGGATCGCCGTTCACCTGGCGATCACCGCGGTCGGCGGCGCCGCGCTCTGTCTGTTCGGCAGGCCCCGGATCGACGCGTGGATCGCCGTCCTGACGGCCACCGCGTTTCCGGTGGTCATGGCGAGCGAGCCCCAGTGGTTCGGGCTGCCGGGCGGCTTCTGGCTCAGTGAGCACAACGTGACCGAGGTCGAGGAACTGCTGCGGACCGGCGGGTTCCTCTGGCTCGCGCTCGCCTGCGCCTGCGTCGCCTTCGTCTGGCTGGTGGCCGCCGTGTCGATGGCGGAGCGGCTGCGCGCCGCGCCCGGCCTGACCGTGCCGGGGACCACCCAACGAGGCCGTTTCCCCTGGTGGGTGCTGGTTCTCTGCGCCTTCCTCGCGGCCGCGATCGTGGCGCTCGCCGTATGGGCCAAGCAGAACGTGTGGGAGCAGGAGGCCTGGCTCGGGATCGGCGGGGGCGACGAGTTCTACGACCGCTGGCACCTCGCCAACATCCACAACTCGCTCGCGTGGTTCCCCTCCGACTGGCCGGACTGGTTCTCCGTCTGGACGGGGTGGCTCATCCGTATCACGGTGCTCCTCGCCGTACTCGCCGCCCGGTCCAAGGCGCCCGGCGCCAACCCGGTCGCACCGGGCGCCCCGGAACTCCTCGTCCTCACCGTGCTGTTCGTGACGTCGGTCGCGCCGATCCCCGGCTGGTACGTGGGCCTGGGAGCGTACGTCCTGGACGTACCACTGATCCTGTTCGCCGGATGGCTCCTCCTCTCCCTGGGGCGCCGCCGCTCGGTGCTGTCCCAGAAACTCCCGGCGGGCGCGCCGCTGCGCGAGGTGATACGGGAGCCGGACCGCCAGTGGCTGGTCGCGTCCGCCCGCAGATACCGCGACCTCCACCTGCAACTGCGCCGCTGGGAGCAGGGCGACCAGGAAGGCGAACGGACCGAACTGGAGACCAAACTGGACGACCTGCACCGCTGGAACCCCGGCGACGCCACGTCCGCGCACGCCGGTGAGAAACTCCCGGACTCGGTCGACGCGATAGAACTGGTCCTGGCCTGGGGACCGAGGGACACCTGGTGGCGCAACGCCTGCCGCGCCGCGTTCCTCGCCGCGGTCATCGGCCTGCCCGCCACCGCCGTCTCCTTCTGGGCGAACCAGGTGCGCGGGCCGCTCTGGGGCGACATCCCCAGAGACCAGTTCGGGATCGTCAACCTCCTTCAGGCCGTGCTCGGTTCGGAGGTGATCTGGGCGGCGGCCGGGTTCGTCCTGGGCGCGCTGTGGCGCGTACTGCCCGGCCGCCGGGGCCCGTCGAAGGCGCTGGGACTCTCTCTTGTGTACGCGGCCCCGGTCGGCCTGTACTGGATCCTCAGCCGCGCCGTCGACGAGCCCTTCGGCACCTGGGGCCTCGACCTCGCGCTGACCCTGCTCGTCCTCACCACGACCGGGGTCGCCATGGACATCGACACCTTCCGCCAGGAGGACCACTACTGGCCGACGAAGGCGGCCCTGCTGCTGTCGATCTACCAACTGCGTACGGCATCGGTGCAACTGGCCTTCTTCGTGGCGCAGATGGTGGCCCTGGTGGGCGTCTGGCAGCAGCTGAAGGGGAACGAACCGATGGTCCTCATCGAACCCCAGATCCCGACGGGCCCGCAGGGCGGCCCGTCGACGGGCGACTCGCCGTAGGCCACGGGGCGGGTCCGGCGTGTGGTGCCGCGTGGTCAGCGCAGCGTCTTCAGCATCTCCGCGGCGAACGGCACGATGTCCGCCGTGCTTCCGCGCAGGGTCTTCCTCGGCCACTCGGGGTCCGCGATCAGCGCGCGGCCGACGGCCACCATGTCGAACTCGTCGCGCTCCATCCGGTCCAGCAGCTCATCGATGCCGGTGACCGCCGAGTCGTTCCCCCGGAAGGCGCCGGAGAACTCACCGTCCAGGCCGACCGAACCGACCGTGACCGCCGGCCTGCCGCTGATCTTCCTCACCCATCCGGCCAGGTTCAGGTCGGAGTCGTCGAACTCGGGCAGCCAGTAGCGGCGGGTGGACGCGTGGAAGACGTCGACGCCGGCCTCGGTCAACGGCGTGAGCAGGGTGTCCAGTTCACCGGGCGTGCGCGCGAGCTTCGCGTCGTAGGTGTTCATCTTCCACTGGGACATACGGAAGAAGAGGGGGAAGGCGTCGGAGACGGCGGCGCGGCAGGCCGCGACGATCTCGGCCGCGAACCGGGTCCGCGCGGCGATGCCGCCACCGTAGGCGTCGGTACGGCGGTTGCTGCCGGCCCACAGGAACTGGTCGATCAAGTAGCCGTGCGCGCCGTGGAGTTCGACGCCGTCGAAGCCGAGACGTTCGGCGGCCGCCGCCGCGTCTGCGAACGCGCCGATGACATCGTCGAGGTCCTTGCGTGTCATGGCGCGCCCCTTGGGCTCACCCGCCAGGGACACACCCGACGGCCCGACCGGCTCCGCCTCCGGCACCGGCGGGGCGCCCTCGGTGCGGGTGACACCCACGTGCCACAACTGCGGGACGATCGCGCCGCCGGCCCCGTGCACGGAGTCCGCGACATCCGCCCACCCCGCGAGCGCGTCCTCCCCGTGGAACCGCGGCACCCGGTCGCTGGTGCCGGCCGACTCGTGGTCGATGTAGGTGCCCTCGGTGATGATCAGCCCCACGCCGCCGACGGCGCGCCGGGTGTAGTAGTCCGCGACGTCCCGGCCCGGGACCCCGCCGGGGGAGAAGCTCCGCGTCATGGGCGCCATGGCGATCCGGTTGCGCGAGGTGAGCCCGCGGACGGTGAAGGGGCGCGCGAGAGTGTCCGCGTTACGGGGATGTGTGGTGTCTGTCACGTCTGGTCCTGTTCAGGTGTTTCAGGGGTGTTCGATTGCTTTCGGGTACGGCCGTGCCCCGGGGTCGCCAACATACGGAGGCTGCCTCGACATTCCGGTTCGGCCCGGTTCCGGCCCGATGTGGCGCAGGTCTCCGGTGCCGGCGGCTCAGTCCGCCAGGCCGTAGAAGCGGATCGGCGAGTTCGGCCTGAAGCCGATGCGCGGGTACACCGGCGCCCCGGCGGCCGTCGCGTGCAGGGTGGCGCGGCTCAGTCCGGTGGCCCGGCCGCCCTCGTACAGCGCCTTACGGGTGACCGCCTCGCCGTAGCCCCTGCGCTCCCACGCGGGGTCCGTCGCGACGAGTGCGACGAAGAGGCGGCCCTCCGCTTCCACGCTCCCGGCGCAGGTCACGGGGACGCCGTCGCGCATGCCGAGGTAGGCGTACACGCGCTCCTTCCACAGCGTGGAGCCGAGCAGCCCGTCGCGGCCGTCCGCAGGGGGGAAGCCGTAGGCGCGCGAGTTGAGGTCGGCGTACGCGCGCAGATGCTCCTCCGTGCGCACGCGCACGAACGTCAGGTCGGGGTGGCTCGGTTCGGGGAGGGGAAGCAGGTTCCCCGCCATGCCGACCCCCGGGAAGGCGTACGCGAGGCCCACCCGCCCGGCCGCCGCCGCGAGCCCCGCGAGCGCCTCCTCGTCGAGGAGATCCTCGAAGACCCACAGAAAGCCGGGCCGCCTCTTGGCCCGCATGAGGTCCGCCGCCTGCCCCAGCCGCTCCCGGACCACCCCGGCGTCCGCGCCGACACCGGTCAGCGCGACACAGTTCCAGAACGCGAACCGGCAGTCGGCCCACCGGACGGCGAGCCCCGGAAGGTCCCGTACGTCCGCCTCCGGGTCCCGGTCGAGCACCATGGCGCGCCAGACGACGGCGAGTTGCTCCACCGATTCGATCGAGTCCACGAGATCCGCCACCGAAACCCCTCACATGGGTGAGTGCGCAAAGAGCTGTCACGGTGGACAACGAGCCCCACGGTGATCGGTGGTGCGAACTCCCTCGGACCGGCACCACGGGAGGCACTGCGACGGCCCGACTCCCGTACGCGGAGACCGGCATGAACGCTCGTCAGGCACCGCAAGGCGGGGCTGAAGGAAGCCGGTTCCGGACCGGTCTCAGCTCACGGCCACACCAAGCAGTACGGCTGGTGCCCCGCCTCGTGCAGCCGGTGGCTGAAGTCCTGCCATTCGTGGAGCAGTTGGTAGACGTTGAATGCGTCCCGCGGGCCGCCGCGGTCCGGGACCGTCGACCAGATGAAGGCCGCCGCGCCCACCGATTCCTCGCCGATGCCGCGCAGTGGGTCCACCACCGTCATCGGGAGTTTGACCACCGCGTAGTCCGGGTGCAGCACGACCAGTTCGAGGGGCGGGACCTTGTTCAGGGGCATGCCCTGGATTCCCGTGAGGACCATCGCGGCTATCGTCTCGGGCTTGATCTTCGTGAACATGCCGCCCATGCCGAGTTCGTCGCCGCCCAGTTCCTCGGGGCGCATCGAAATGGGGACACGGGCCGCCGTCGCTCCGTCCGGGGCGCCGAAGTATTTGTACGTCACCCCCACCCGGCCGCTCCCGCCTCCCTGAGGCCGGTTCTCAGCTCCGCCGACAGGAGGCTGCGCGCGGGCCTCTCGCTCGCGGCGCCGGTGTTTTCCCCGTCGGGCAGGGTCGGGCCCGAGGTCATCGGTACCCTCGCCCAGTCCGCCACCGCGATGCATATCTCCACCCGACCACTCGCAGCCCCGGCCGCGCAACCCGATCATCGTGACAGTGACCTCCCCCACGAACGCCCGGTGAAACACCAGTCCGCAGATACTTCGAAGGCTCTGACACCATGGATTGCGTGAGCTTCCCCTATGACGCCCCAGTTTCGCAGACGTGGGGGCCCTGACGCTCTTGTGTAATACGAGGAGATCGCGCGACCCGCTCATCGGTGGCCGAGATCCTTCGTCCCGGCCACCCGACCCCGAATCGCAGATCAGGACCAAAGTGTCGTACTCATACGAAGCCCCCGTTTCGCAGGCCCTTTTCGACCGCGCGTCGGTCGTGACGCCCGGCGGGGTGAACTCTCCCGTCCGTGCCTTCCGGGCCGTGGGCGGTACGCCCCGGTTCATGGTGTCCGGTGAGGGCGCGTACCTCACCGACGCCGACGGGCGCGACTACGTCGACCTCGTCTGCTCCTGGGGGCCGATGATCCTGGGGCACTCGCGGCCCGAGGTCATCGAGGCCGTGCGGGCCGCGGTCGCCCGGGGTACGTCCTTCGGTACGCCCGGTGAGGGCGAGGTCGCGCTGGCCGAGGAGATCGTCGCCCGGGTCGCGCCCGTCGAGCAGGTCCGGCTCGTGTCGTCCGGCACCGAGGCCACCATGTCCGCGATCCGGCTCGCCCGCGGGTTCACCGGGCGCGCGAAGATCGTGAAGTTCGCGGGCTGTTACCACGGTCATGTGGACGCGCTGCTCGCCGCCGCCGGTTCCGGCGTCGCGACGTTCGGGCTGCCCGACACGCCCGGGGTGACCGGCGCGCAGGCCGGGGACACCGTCGTACTGCCGTACAACGATCTGGACGCCGTACGGGCGGCCTTCGCCGCGCACCCCGGTGAGATCGCCTGCGTGATCACCGAGGCCTCGCCCGGGAACATGGGCGTCGTGCCGCCGCGTGACGGGTTCAACGCCGGGCTCAAGGAGCTGTGCGCCGCCGACGGCGCCCTGTACATCTCCGACGAGGTGATGACCGGATTCCGTACGTCGAAGGCCGGCTGGTACGGCATCGACGGCGTCGCGCCCGACCTGATGACCTTCGGCAAGGTCATGGGCGGCGGATTCCCCGCCGCGGCCTTCGGCGGTCGCGCCGACGTCATGGCGCACCTCGCGCCCGCCGGCCCCGTCTACCAGGCGGGCACGCTCTCCGGCAATCCCGTCGCCACCGCCGCCGGGCTCGCGCAGCTGCGGCTGCTCGACGACGCGGCGTACGCGAAGGTCGACGCCGTGTCGGCGGAGATCCGCGGCCTCGTCTCCGACGCCCTGAGCAAGGAGGGTGTCGCGCACCGGGTGCAGACGGCGGGCAACATGTTCTCCGTCTTCTTCACCGCCGACGAGGTACGGGACTACGAGGACGCCAAGCGGCAGGAAGCTTTCCGCTTCACCGGCTTCTTCCACTCGATGCTCGCCGACGGTGTGTACCTGCCGCCGTCCGCCTTCGAGTCCTGGTTCGTCTCCACCGCCCACGACGACCGCGCGGTCGAGCGCGTCGCCGCCGCCCTGCCGGCCGCCGCCCGCGCGGCGGCGGAAGCGACCGGGACCGGAGTGGACGCATGAGCGCCGAGACCACCGCCGTCCACGTCGTACGGCACGGGGAGGTCCACAACCCCGACGGGGTCCTCTACGGGCGTCGCGACGGCTACCACCTCTCCGAGCTGGGCCGGCGGATGGCCGACCGGGTCGCCGAGCACCTCGCGAGCCGCGACATCACGCATGTCGTCGCCTCCCCGCTGGAGCGGGCGCAGGAGACCGCGATGCCCGTGGCCAAGTCCCACGGGCTGACCCTGCACACCGACGACCGTCTCATCGAGGCCGCGAACGTATTCGAGGGCAAGACCTTCGGGGTCGGCGACGGCGCCCTGCGCCGCCCCGGCAACTGGCGCTACCTCACCAACCCGTTCCGGCCCTCCTGGGGCGAGTCGTACGTCGAACAGGTCGCCCGTATGAAGGCAGCCCTGGCCGACGCGCGCGACGCGGCCCGGGGGCACGAGGCCGTGTGCGTCAGCCACCAGCTGCCGATCTGGATCGTGCGCAGCCATTTCGAGCGCCGCAGGCTGTGGCACGACCCGCGCCGCAGGCAGTGCACACTCGCGTCCCTGACGACTTTCACGTACGAGGGGGAGAAGCTGATCTCCGTCGCCTATACGGAGCCGGCGCGCGATCTCGTACCCGCGCATCTGCTCGCCGGTGCCAAACCGGTAAAGGGCGCGTCAAAAGCCTTCGGAGCGTAATCGGTCAATCGCCCACGGTTCGGCGGGAAATGTCACATCCGGCGTTACAAGTACGCCGCTTCGTCAATTCCTGGAACCTGTGAGTTCCCTGTGCCATCTAACGTGTTGTCGTCCGCTTGACCGGCGGACGTTACACGCACGAGCGCGGATGGGGACGATATGCGCGACATGAGCCGAAGGGGCCTGCTCGGAGCCGGAATTGGAGCGGCGGCCGCAATCGGAATCGCGGGCTGTGGTACCGACTCGGGCAAGCCCGGCAATGCCGGTAAGGACAGCGGCGGCAACGGGGGAGAGGGCAAACCGAGCGTCCGGCCCAGCGAGAAGAACGTCCGGCCGATCGGTGACGGTTCGACCGCCGACACCGGGAAGCAGCCGCACCAGCCGCCCAGGCCCGTACCGCTGGAGCCGGGCGAGACCCCGCCGCAGTTCGTGATCTTCTCCTGGGACGGCGCGGGCGAGGTGGGCAACGGCCTCTTCCCCCGCTTCCTCGACCTCGCCAAGGACCACGGCGCGGCGATGACGTTCTTCCTCTCCGGCATCTATCTGCTGCCGGAGTCGAAAAAGACGCTCTACCGCCCGCCGGGCAACGCCGTCGGCGCCTCCGACATCGGCTATCTCACCGACGCGCACATCAAGGACACGCTGAAGTACATACGCCGGGCGTGGCTCGAAGGGCACGAGATAGGCACGCACTTCAACGGGCACTTCTGCGCCGGGTCCGGCTCGGTCGGCAACTGGTCGCCGAAGCAGTGGCGCGACGAGATCGACCAGGCCGTGGGATTCGTCACCGAGTGGAAGACGAACAGCGGCTGGAAGGACCTCGACCCGCTGCCGTTCGACTACCGCAAGGAACTGGTCGGGGGCCGTACGCCGTGCCTGCTCGGCCAGGACGGACTGCTGCCGGTGGCGAGCAAAATGGGCTGGCGGTACGACGCCAGCTCGCCGGGCGGCCGGCAGATGTGGCCGGACAAGCGGCAGGACGTGTGGGATCTGCCGTTGCAGGCCGTGCCGTTCCCCGGGCATTCCTTCGAGGTGCTGTCGATGGACTACAACATGCTCGCCAATCAGTCGAAGAATTCGACGCAGGGCGTGCCCGCCCATTATCCGGGCTGGCGCAGACAGGCCACCGAGGCGTATCTCTCCGGATTCCGTCGCGCGTACGAGTCGAATCGCGCCCCCTTCTTCATAGGGAATCACTTCGAGGAGTGGAACGGCGGCATATATATGGATGCGGTCGAAGAGGCGATCAAGGGGATGGCGGACAAGAAGGACGTACGGCTCGTCTCCTTCCGGCAGTTCACGGACTGGCTCGACGTCCAGGACCCGGCCGTACTCGAAAAGCTCCGCACGCTGGAGGTCGGCCAGGCCCCCGCCGGTGGGTGGAACACCTTCCTCAAAGCCGCCTGAGGCCCGGCGGCGTGGGCCCGGACAGGCCGCTGACAGGGAGTTCCCCGGGAGTGAGGGGGGCGAAGAAGATCCCCGAATGGCCCATGCGAAACTTTTCACATGAACTTTGGCCTCGGACAGGATTTGGCCCTCCCAAGCCGCTCGAACCGACGCCCACGCGCTGCCGCCACGGCCGCCGTGGCCGCGTCGGTGGCCATGCTCACCCTGGCGGCGTGCGGCGGTGGTGCCACCTCCGGCGGCGGCGGTGACACCAACTTCGTGACCAACACCGGCGGCGTGCAGACGGTCGCCAAGGGCGAGCGCAAAGCGGTCAACAAGATCGCCGGGGAGACGCTCGAAGGCGAGCGGCTCGACGTCGCCGACCTCAAGGGCAAGATCGTCGTGCTGAACGTCTGGGGTTCGTGGTGCGCACCGTGCCGCGCCGAGGCGTCGCACCTCGTGAAGGTCGCCAAGGAGACCGAGGCACAGGGCGTCGCGTTCGTCGGGATCAACACCCGCGACACCAACAAGGGCCCGGCCCTCGCCTTCGAGGAGAACTACGGCGTCACGTACCCGAGTCTCTACGACCCGGCGGGCAAGCTCCTCGTCAACGGCTTCCCCAAGGGCAGCCTCAACCCGCAGGCGATCCCCTCCACCGTCGTGCTGGACCGGGACGGGAAGATCGCGGCCCGCGCCCTGACCGCGCTCGACGACAAGAAACTGCGCGAGATGATCGACCCGCTGATCGCGGAGAAGTGATCCCGTGGAGGTTCTCGCCGCGGTTCCCGGCATGAATGAGACGGTCTACAGCGGGGCGCTGCTGCTCGCGCTGCCGCTCGCTCTGCTGGGCGGTCTGGTCTCGTTCTTCTCGCCGTGCGTGCTGCCGCTCGTACCCGGCTATCTCAGTTACGTCACCGGCATCAGCGGCACCGACCTGGGCGACGCGCGGCGCGGGCGGATGGTCGCCGGCGCGGTGCTGTTCATCGTCGGCTTCACCGCGGTCTTCGTCTCCGGCGGCGCGCTCTTCGGCTACTTCGGCAACACCCTCCAGGACCACCGGGCGATCATCTCCCGGGTCCTCGGTGTGCTGATGATCGCGATGGGCGTGTTCTTCATGGGGCTGCTGCCCTGGCTCACGCAGCGCGAATTCCGCGTCCACAAGAAGCCCGTGTCGGGTCTGGCCGGCGCTCCGCTGCTGGGCGCGCTGTTCGGGGTCGGCTGGACGCCGTGCATCGGACCGACGCTCACCTCCGTGAACATGCTGGCGTTCGACCAGGCGAGCGCGGGGCGGGGCGCCATACTGACCGTCGCGTACTGCGTCGGGCTCGGAGTCCCGTTCGTCCTCGCCGCCGTCGCGTTCCGCAAGGCGCTGGGGCTCTTCGGCTGGGTCAAGCGCCACTACGTGTGGGTGATGCGCATCGGCGGCGTGATGATGATCGCGACCGGGGTGCTGCTGGTGACCGGCGTGTGGGACAGCATCATGCAAGACATGCAGACGTGGACCAACGGCTTCACGGTGGGGATCTAGTTCCATGAGCAAGACAGAGACGACAGCGGACACCGCCCCCGACGGGCCGGAGACCGACAGCACACCCGAGGCGCGCGAGGCCCGCGAACTCGGCGCCGCCGGATCCCAGCTCTCCACGGCCCCCCGCGAGGAGTCCGCCATCGGCGGCCCCAGCCTCGGCCCGACCGGCTGGATCCGCTGGTTCTGGCGCCAGCTCACCTCGATGCGCGTCGCGCTGATCCTGCTCTTCATGCTGTCGCTCGCCGCGATCCCCGGCTCGCTCATCCCGCAGAACACCGTGGACGAACTCAAGGTCCAGACGTTCCAGGAGAAGCACGAGACGCTCACACCGGTCTACGAGAAGCTCCAGCTGTTCGACGTCTACAGCTCGGTGTGGTTCTCGGCGATCTACCTTCTGCTCTTCATCTCCCTCATCGGCTGCATCGTCCCGCGCACCTGGCAGTTCGCCGGCCAGCTGCGCGGCCGTCCGCCCGGCGCCCCCAAGCGGCTCAACAGGCTCCCCGCCTACACGACATGGCGTACGACCGCCGAGCCGGAGGAGGCCCGCGAGGCCGCCCTCACGATGCTCAGGAAGCGGCGCTTCCGCGCGCACACCGCCGGGGACGCGGTCGCCGCCGAGAAGGGCTACCTCCGCGAGACCGGCAATCTGCTCTTCCACATCGCGCTGATCGTGATGCTGGTCGCCTTCGCCACCGGACAGCTCTTCAAGTCCGAGGGCGGCAAGCTGATCATGGAGGGCGACGGGTTCTCCAACACCCTCACCCAGTACGACGACTTCAAGTCCGGCTCGATGTACGACACGGACGACCTGGAGCCGTTCAGCTTCAACCTCGACAAGTTCGTCGGGACCTTCGAGCGCAACGGACCACAGGTCGGCACGGCCCGTGAATTCGAGGCCCACGTCAGCTACTCGACGGACGCGGGCGGCAAGGAGCGCAAGGCGGTCATCGAGGTCAACGAACCGCTGGAGGTCAACGGTTCGAAGGTCTATCTGATCGGCCACGGTTACGCCCCCGTCATCACCGTCCGGGACGGCGCCGGCAAGGTGGTCTTCAAGGGCGCGACCCCGCTCCTGCCGATCGACAACAACATCACCTCGACCGGCGCGATCAAGGTGATGGACGGCTACCGGGACAAGAACGGCAAGAAGCAGCAGCTCGGCTTCAACGCCTTCTTCGTGCCGACGTTCGCGGGCAAGGGCAACGGCAACATGTTCTCCCAGTTCCCCGAACTGGACTTCCCCGTACTGGCGCTCACCGGCTACCGGGGCAGCCTCGGCGTCGACTCCGGTCTGCCGCAGAACGTGTACCAGCTCGACACCAGCAAGATGAAGCAGTTCAAGGACGCCGACGGCAACAAGCTCGCACAGCGGCTGCTGCCCGGCGAGACGATGAAGCTGCCGGACGGCGCGGGCTCGGTGACCTTCGAGAAGGAGATCAAGGAGTGGGCGACCTTCCAGATCTCGCAGCAGCCGGGCAACGGGCTCGCTCTCGCCGGCGCGATCGGCGCCGTCCTCGGACTCACCGGTTCGCTTTTCATCCAGCGGCGCCGGATCTGGGTCCGCGCGGTGCGCGGCGCCGACGGAGTCACCGTCGTGGAGATGGCCGGCCTCGGACGCAGCGAGTCGGCGAAGCTCCCCGAGGAGCTGGGCGACCTCGCCCTGACGCTCAACGCCGAGGCGCCGACGGCGCCGGAGCCGGAGTCCGAAGAACCGGAGCCGGAGTCCGAGCCCGAAGAAGAAGCGCGAGACGCCGCGGAAGACACATCCGTCGCCGCCACCGCCACCACTACCGGAGAGCCTGTCGAAGGGGCTGAGAAGTGATCCTCGCCGCCACCACCAACGAGAGCCTGGCGAACACCGCCAACGTGCTGGTCTATTCGTCCATGGCCGTCTACACCCTGGCCTTCTTCGCCCATATCGTCGAGTGGGTCGCGGGCAGCCGCAGCAAGGTGGGCCGTACCGCCGCCGCGCTGACCGGCGCCCGCCGGACGGCCTCCGCCACCGTCGAGGTACGCACGGCGGAGAAGGAGAAGGGCGGCGGCACCGCCGTCCTGGAGCGCCCGAAGGTCATCACGCGCTCGGCGGCCGGAAGGCGTGACGTGCCCGACGGCCCCGGCGCCGCGGGCGGCACCGAGAAGGGCGACCTGTACGGGCGCATCGCCGTCGCGCTCACCGCCCTCGGCTTCCTCATCGAGGCGGCGGGTGTCGTCAGCCGCGCGATGGCCGTGCAGCGCGCCCCGTGGGGCAACATGTACGAGTTCTCCACCACCTTCTCCACGGTGGCGGTCGGCACGTACCTCGCCTTCCTCCTCGCGAAGAAGAACATCCGCTGGATCGGACTGCCGCTGGTCACCACGGTGCTGCTGAACCTGGGCGTCGCGACGACCGTGCTCTACACCGACAGCGACCAACTCGTCCCGGCCCTGCACTCGTACTGGCTCTGGATCCACGTCTCCACCGCGATCTTCTGCGGCGCGGTCTTCTACCTCGGCGCCGTGGGCACGGTCTTCTACCTGCTGCGTGACGTGTACGAGTCCAAGATCGCCCGGGGCGTCACCGTCGGCCGCGCGTGGTCCTCCGTCATGGAGCGGCTGCCCGCCGCCGCCACACTCGACAAGTTCTCCTACCGCGTCAACGCCGCCGTCTTCCCGCTGTGGACCTTCACGATCATCGCGGGCGCGATCTGGGCCGGCGACGCCTGGGGCCGCTACTGGGGCTGGGACCCCAAGGAGGTCTGGTCCTTCATCACGTGGGTGGCCTACGCCGCCTACCTGCACGCGCGCGCCACGGCGGGCTGGAAGGGCCGCAAGGCGGCGACGCTGGCCCTGATCGCCTTCGGCTGCTGGCTGTTCAACTACTACGGCGTGAACATCTTCGTCAGCGGAAAGCACTCCTACGCGGACGTGTGAGACGCGCGGGAACGACAACAGCGGCGCGCCCCGGATCAGTCGAACCGGGGACGCGCCGCTGTCGTACGTGAGTGACTCGGCACGTGAGGCGACTCAGGCCGTCGGCGGGACGTCGTCGGCGCTGCCGCCCTTCTCGCGGCGCTCGATCTCGGCCTCACGGCGCCGCAGATCGGCCTCGCGCCGCTCCAACTCGGCCACCGCGTCCGCGTCCGCGGCCGGCTTCGCCCCGTCCTTCGCCGCTTCCCCGGTGTCGTCCTCGCCGCCCCGGTCGCTTTTGCCGTTCTTCCCAAGGGACTTGAGGAAGTCGGGGTTGTCGTCGGGCGCGACCCACCCGCCCCGGCGGCCCGCCGAGCCCTTGGCCGCCGTGGGCTTCCTGCCCACCATCAGCCAGGCGATCGAGCCGACCAGCGGGAAGAGCAGCACCAGAATGGCCCAGATGGGCTTGGGAATGTGCCGGACGTCCTTCTCGTCGGTGGTGATGCAGTCGATGAACGCGTAGATGCTGAGAGCCAGCGGCACCAGAATCATCAGCACCCGAAGCATGGCGGTCCCCCTGGGTATGGAGATCGAGTACGGAGCGGTGGCCCCGGTTACAGGTCCAGGGTAGCGAGTAGCAGATACTGGTTCGTATGGCTTACGACGATCTTCGCTCTCTGCTCCGGGCGCTGGAGCGCGACGGTGACCTCAAGCGCATCAAGGCCGAGGTCGATCCGTATCTGGAAGTCGGTGAGATCGTCGACCGGGTGAACAAGGCCGGCGGTCCCGCGCTTCTCTTCGAGAACGTCAAGGGCTCCGACATGCCCCTGGCGATGAACGTGTACGGGACGGACCGCCGGCTGCTCAAGGCGCTCGGGCTCACGTCGTACACGGACATCAGCGACAAGATCGGCGGGCTGCTCAAGCCCGAACTGCCGCAGGGTTTCGTGGGCGTGCGCGAGGCGTTCGGGAAGCTCGGCACGATGACGCACGTGCCGCCGAAGAAGGTCAAGCCCGGCAGCGCGCCCGTGCAGGAGGTCGTCCTCACCGGTGACGACGTCGACCTGGACCGGCTGCCCGCGCTGTTCACCTGGCCCGAGGACGGCGGCTCGTTCTTCAACCTCGGTCTGACACACACCAAACACCCCGAGACCGGCATCCGTAACCTCGGGCTGTACCGGCTCCAGCGCCACGACAAGCGCACCATCGGCATGCACTGGCAGATCCACAAGGACAGCGCCAACCACTACCAGGTCGCCGCCAGGCGCGGTGAACGGCTGCCCGTCGCGATCGCCTTCGGCTGCCCGCCGGCCGTGACGTACGCCTCCACCGCCCCGCTGCCGGGGGACATCGACGAGTACCTCTTCGCGGGGTTCGTCCAGGGCAAGCGGATCGAGATGGTCGACTGCCGTACGGTGCCGCTCCAGGTGCCGGCCAACGCCGAGGTCGTCATCGAGGGCTGGCTGGAGCCGGGCGAGATGCTGCCCGAGGGCCCGTTCGGCGACCACACCGGCTTCTACACGCCGCAGGAACCGTTCCCCGCGCTGACCATCGACTGCGTGACGATGCGCGAACGTCCGCTGCTCCAGTCGATCGTGGTCGGCCGGCCGCCGACGGAGGACGGTCCGCTGGGGCGTGCGACGGAACGGTTCTTCCTGCCGCTGCTCAAGATCATCGTGCCCGACATCGTGGACTACCACCTGCCCGAGTCGGGCGGCTTCCACAACTGCGCGATCGTCGCGATCGACAAGAAGTACCCGAAGCACGCGCAGAAGGTGATGCACGCCATCTGGGGCGCGCACATGATGTCCCTCACCAAACTGATCGTGGTCGTGGACGCCGACTGCGACGTGCACGATCTGCACGAGGTGTCCTGGCGGGCGCTGGGCAACACCGACTACGCGCGGGACCTGACGGTCGTGGAGGGCCCGGTCGACCACCTCGACCACTCCTCGTACCAGCAGTTCTGGGGTGGCAAGGCGGGCATCGACGCGACGCGCAAACTCCCCGAGGAGGGGTACACGCGGGACGGTGGCTGGCCGGAGATGGTCGAGTCCGACCCGGAGACCGCGGACCGGGTGACGAAGCGCTGGAGGGAGTACGGCCTGTGAGCAGTGCCGCCGAGGGAGCCGACCGACTCGTCGGGCAGGGACGACAGGGCAGGCCGGGACCGGCGCCGTCCGGCAGCAGGACACGGGCGTTCCTGCGGCTCGTGATGATCGAGCACTCGGTCTTCGCGCTGCCGTTCGCCTACATCGCCTCACTGACGGCCATGTTCCAGCTCGACAGGAACATCCACTGGGGCCGGCTGCTGCTCGTCACGGTCGCGATGGTGGGCCTGCGGACCTTCGCGATGGCCTGCAACCGGATCATCGACCGCGAGATCGACGCCCGTAACCCCCGCACCGCGAACCGGGAGTTGGTGACCGGCGCGGTGTCGGTGCGCTCCGCGTGGACCGGTGCGCTCGTCGCGCTCGTGGTCTTCCTCGGCGCCGCCGCCCTGCTGAACCCGCTCTGTCTGGTGCTCGCCCCCGTCGCCGTGGTCCCGATGGTCGTCTACCCGTACGGGAAGCGCTTCACGAACTTCCCGCACGCCATCCTCGGCCTCGCCCAGGCCATGGGCCCGGTCGGCGCCTGGATCGCCGTCACCGGCGAGTGGTCCTGGGACGCGGTGATCCTCGGTCTCGCCGTCGGCATCTGGATCGGCGGCTTCGACCTGATCTTCGGCAGCCAGGACGTCGACGCGGACCGCGCGCACGGCGTGAAGTCCGTCCCGGCGCGCTTCGGCATCCCCGCCGCGCTGTACGGCGCGCGGGCCTGCCACGCCGTGACCACGGCCCTGCTGGTCTGGTACGCGCTGGCCACCGACGCGGGGCTGTTCTTCTGGATCGGCCTGCTGATCGTCGCCGCCGCGTTCCTCTACGAGCACCAGGTCGTGAAGCCGAACGACCTGTCCCGGCTCAACCGGGCCTTCTTCACCGTGAACGGCTTCATCGGGATGGCGCTCTTCATCTGCGCGCTGCTCGACCTGCTCGTACGCGGACTGACGGTCTGACGGCCCGAGCGGCCTCGGCACAGCTCGCCCGGCGGGTCAGGATATGAGCGCACCCGCCGGGCGCTTGGGCCTGCGGAACATGAACGCCGCCAGCACGCCGCCCACCAGCCCGAAGAGATGGCCCTGCCAGCTCACGGACGGATTGGTCGGCAGCACGCCCCACAGCGCGGAGCCGTACATCACCAGGACCAGCAGGCCCACCACGATGTCCACCGCGCTGCGGTTCACGAAGCCGCGGACCAGCAGATAACCGAGCAGCCCGAAGACCACGCCCGAGGCACCCGCCGTCACCGAGTTGTCCGCGGCGGTGAGCCAGACGCCCAGACCGCCGACGACCATGATCGTGAGGACCACGCGCACGAAGCGGCCTATGCCGCTGAGCGCCGCGAGGAAGCCGAGCACGAGCAGTGGCACGGCGTTCGACGCAAGATGGTCGAAGCCGTGGTGCAGGAAGGCCATCGGGATGATGTCGCGCAGCTCGCCCAGCTCCCGCGGGCTCAGTCCGTACGTCCCCAGCGCGCCTGTCGAGGTGTCCACGGCCTCCAGGACCCAGAGCAGCGCGACCCAGCCCAGCATGAGACCGGCCGCCGCCTTGATACGGCGCACCGCGGTCCTGTCGATGGATGAATCCGGCATGTCGCCCCCCAACGGTTCTCGCGTTCCCACCCCGGGAACGCGCGAGGTACCGTCCCCGGTTCCTGCTTCGGGGCGCCGGATAAGGTCGGAGGCGTGAAACCCGGATCGGACCACGAGGACCATGAGGCCCGCGACCGCGAGCACGGGCGGAGCGGCGGGCGGCCCGCGGTGCGGCCCCGGCGGCCGTGGGTCGTCGGAGTCTCCGGCGCGTCGGGGACCCCGTACGCGGCGGCCGTGCTGCGCGGGCTGCTCGACGCCGGCGAGAGCGTCGACCTGATCGTCAGCCGCGCGTCCCGGCTCACGCTGCTCGACGAGACGGGGATCTCCTTCCGGGACGCGCACTGGCCGGACGATCTGCGGGCGTGGCTGGCCCGGGGCGCCGACGGGAAGCCGGACACCTTCGCCCCCGACGTGTCGGACGTACGGCACTGGGCCGCCGGTGATCTGGCGGCCGGCCCGTCCTCCGGGTCGTACCCGGTCAGGGGGATGCTGATCGTCCCCGCCTCCACCGCCTGTGTGGCCGGCGTCGCGCTCGGGCTCTCGAAGGACCTGCTGCAACGCGCGGCGAGCGTCACGCTCAAGGAGCGCCGCCGGCTGGTGGTCGCTGTCCGGGAGACCCCCTTGGGCGGACAGACCCTGAAGCATCTGGTGACCCTGGACGAGGCGGGCGCCGTGGTGCTGCCCGCGTCCCCGGGTTTCTACGCGGGGGCGACGCACATCCAGGATCTGGTGGACTTCGTCGCCGGGCGGGTGCTGGACGCGGCGGGGGTGCCGCACCGGCTGTACCGCCGCTGGGAAGGGGAACTGGGCGCTTCCCGTACCGGTCCCGAGCCGGCGCCGGACTCCGAAGCGCGCTAGCGATCCCTCCTTTCGCATCACCGCACTCGCCACACTGCCTTAGATTGCATACATCAACTTGCGAGATTGCTGAACAATGGAAGGCTTCAGGCATATGGACGCCGTGGATAGACAGCTCATCCAGGCCCTCAGGGAGAACGGCAGAGCTTCGTACGCCGAACTCGGCCGGCTCGTCGGGCTCTCCGGGCCCAGCGTCACCGACCGCATCAACCGGCTGGAGGCCGCCGGCGTCATCATCGGCTACCGCGCCACCGTCGACTCGGCGTCGCTGGGCCTCGGTGTCACCGCGCTGATCGGCATCTCGCTCTCCGACGCCGCCGACCACGAGGACGTCGCGCACCGCTTGCGCGGTCTGGGCGAGATCGAGGACTGCTGGTTCATCGCGGGCGACGACTCGTACATGCTCAAGGTCCGCGCCGGGGACGTCGACGGTCTGGAGAAGACGATCCGCCGCCTCGGCAGTACGAAGGGCGTCTCGCGGACCCGGACGACCATCGTGCTCTCCACCAAGTGGGAGAACCGGGTCGGCGAGCTTCCCGACGAGACGTAGGCGTACGGTTGGTGAAGTCTGGTAACCGGGCGTTCGGTGGACATATGACACTCACAGTGGGAGGCGCCGCATGACTGCATCTGTCATGGATGTGGGGCTCAAGCGCGAGTTGGAGGAGAAGGTCAGAGCGGGTGAGCGGCTGACCCGCGAGGACGGGATCGCCCTCTACGAGTCGGACGATCTGGCCTGGCTCGGCGGTCTCGCGCACGAGGTGCGGACGCGCAAGAACGGTGACGTCGTCCACTTCAACGTCAACCGTCACCTCAACATGACGAACGTGTGCACCGCGTCGTGCGCGTACTGCTCGTTCCAGCGCAAGCCGGGCGAGAAGGACGCGTACACGATGCGCATCGAGGAGGCGGTCCGCCTCGCGACGGAGATGCGCGGCGAGAGCCTGACCGAGCTGCACATCGTCAACGGGCTGCACCCGACGCTCCCCTGGCGCTACTACCCGCGCTCGCTGAGGGCTCTCAAGGAGGCGCTGCCGGAGGTCTCGCTGAAGGCGTTCACGGCCACCGAGATTCATCACTTCGAGACCATCTCCGGATTGACGGCCAGTGAGATCCTCGACGAGCTGATCGACGCCGGGCTCGAATCGCTGACGGGCGGTGGCGCCGAGATCTTCGACTGGGAGGTCAGGCAGCACATCGTCGACCACCGCACGCACTGGGAGGACTGGTCGCGTATCCACCGGCTCGCGCACGAGAAGGGTCTCAAGACCCCGTGCACGATGCTGTACGGCCACGTCGAGGAGCCCAGGCACCGGGTCGACCACGTGCTGCGGCTGCGTGAACTCCAGGACGAGACCGGCGGTTTCCAGGTCTTCATCCCGCTGCGCTACCAGCACGACTTCGTGGACATGCAGGACGGCAAGGTCCGCAACCTCCTCCAGGCGCGTACGACGATGGCGACCGGCGCCGAGGCGCTGAAGACGTTCGCCGTCTCGCGGCTGCTGTTCGACAACGTCCCGCACGTCAAGGTCTTCTGGGTGATGCACGGCGTGCAGACCGCCCAACTCGCGCTCCAGCACGGGGCGGACGACATGGACGGCTCGGTCGTCGAGTACAAGATCACGCACGACGCGGACAACTACGGAACGCCGAACAAGCTCGGCCGTGAGGATCTGCTCGACCTGATCCGCGACGCCGGCTTCCGCCCCGTCGAGCGCAACACGCGCTACGAGATCATCCGGGAGTACCCGGGCCCCGACGAGGACCGTCGCGAAACGCCGCAGCCGATGCGGCTCTGAGCCGTCGGCGCATTCCCGTTGAGCGGCCCCAGCTCGCTGAGCTGGGGCTTCTCGCGTTTCGGGACAGGGTTGAGGGTTCGACTCGGTAATGGTTACTGTGAGGAAATGCCGCTTACGTTCATCCTGGACCCGCCCACCGACCCGGCCCTCCGTGACGGCGTCGTCGCGCTCTGGACGGACGTCTCCGACGCGGGCGGCGCCGTCGGTTTCGTACCGCCGGTGAACCCCGACGACGTACGCGCCGAACTCGTCAAGCACCTCGCGTCCATGGCCGAGGGCCGGACCCGGCTGCTCGTGGGGCTGGACGAGGAGGGCGCCGTGGCCGCCACGGCGTTCCTCACGTACAACACCCACCGGCTGATGCGGCACTGGGTCTGGCTGTACACGGTGATGGTCCACCCGCGCCACCAGGGCAAGGGGTACGGCCGCGATCTGATGCGCGCGGCGGCCGACGCCGCACGCGGCTTCGACGGCATCGAGGCGATACGGCTCACCTGCCGGGGCGGCACGGGCGTGGACGCCTTCTACGCGTCGTGCGGCTACAAGGAGGTCGGACGGGTGCCGGACGCGATACGGGTGGCGCCCGGCGACGACCGCGACGACATCACGATGCTGCTGCCGCTGCACTGAGGCGGCGGGCCGCGGCGGCCTGAGCCAACCCTCCGATAAGGGACGCCGGGCGGCGTGCTTCACTGGTCGGGTACGCCGCCACGAGGAGCACGAGGAGAGAGGGCCGCTGTGACCGCCGCCAGAACGAGCGCCACCATCCGCTACACCGCGATGCGCCTGGGCATCTTCGTCGGCAGCTTCGTGGTCGTCGCCGCCCTGGTCCAGTTCGGCGTGCTGCCCAAGGGACTCGGCGACTCCAACTTCGTCTGGGTGCTGCTGCTCGCGCTCGTCATCTCCGCGCCGCTCAGCTTCGTCCTGCTGCGCAAGCAGCGTGACGAGATGTCCGCGCAGATCGTCGGCAAGGTCGACGGCGCGAAGGCCAGGCTCGAGGCGAACCGCGCGCAGGAGGACGGCGCCGTCCAGTAGGACGCCGGCCCGTCCCGTATAAGCGCCGCGTAAGTTTCGTCACATCCGTACGCCGCACCAGCACGCCCCAGCCCCTTCCGGGCTGGGGCATCGGTGTTTCCGGGGCCGTCGGCGTACCCGATACCTCAAAGCGGGCCTTTGAGTATCCATAAGTCCCGGTGTTAATGTACTGGGCATGAAGACATCAGTGCGCCCTCATGCCGCGAGCGTGCCGCTCGTGGCGCGCCTGCATGTCGACCTCTGCCGCTGCATGTCCGCGGTCTGTAGCGGCTCGCTCTGATCCGAGCCCGCTTCATGCGGCGGCGCCACTTCTGACGCACGGGCGCCGCACCCCCCAGTTCCACCCCCTCGTCCCCGTACCGCCGTATGCCCAACTGGAGTGTGTCCGTGTCCGCGAATTCCGAGCCCGCCACCACCGGCAAGGCCGACCAGGCCGCCAAGCCGGCCGGTTCGGGCCCAGGTTTCTCCCTGCCCAAGGTCCCGTTCTGGGCCCAGATCGTCGCCGGTCTCGTCCTCGGCGTCCTGCTCGGCTGGCTCGCCCGCAGCCAGGACATCACCTGGCTGTACACCACGCTCGACAAAATAGGCGGCATCTTCATCCAGCTCCTGAAGCTGGCCGTCGCCCCGCTGGTCTTCTTCGCGATCCTCGTGTCGATCACCAACCTCCGCAAGGTCAACAACGCCGCCAGGCTCGCCTCGCGCACCCTGCTCTGGTTCATGATCACGTCACTGATCGCCGTCGCCATCGGCATCACGATCGGCCTGATCACCAACCCGGGCTCCGGCACCGGCCTCACCCCCAAGGACGGCGCCAAGCCGGAGGGTTCGGGCTCCTGGATCGACTTCCTCACCGGCATCGTGCCGACGGACGTGATCACCCCGTTCACCGAACTCAACGTCCTCCAGATCGTCTTCATGGCCGCCGTCGCCGGTATCGCCGCGCTCAAGCTCGGCGACCGCGCCGCGCCGATCCTCGCGCTGAGCGAGTCGGTGCTCGAACTGCTCCAGAAGGCGCTGTGGTGGGTCATCCGCCTCGCCCCGATCGGCACCGTCGGCCTCATCGGCTACGCCATCGCGGACTACGGCTGGGACCTGATCGGCGACTACGCGACCTTCACCGCCGACGTGTACATCGGCTGCGCCCTGGTCCTCTTCGGCGTCTACCCGCTGCTGCTCGCCACGGTCGCCAAGGTCAGCCCCCTCCAGTTCTTCAAGGGCGCCTGGCCCGCGATCCAGCTCGCCTTCGTCTCCCGCTCCTCGGTCGGCACGATGCCCGTCACCGTGCGGGTGACCGAGCGCCTCGGCGTGCCGAAGGAGTACACGAGCTTCGCCGTCCCGTTCGGCGCCACCACCAAGATGGACGGCTGCGCCGCGATCTACCCGGCGCTGGCGGCGATCTTCATCGCGGAGATCTTCAACGTCCAGCTCGGCATCCAGGACTACCTGCTGATCGCCTTCGTCTCGGTCGTCGGCTCGGCGGCCACGGCGGGCCTCACCGGCGCGACGGTCATGCTGACCCTGACCCTCTCCACGCTGGGTCTGCCGCTGGAGGGCGTGGGTCTGCTGATCGCCATCGACCCGATCCTGGACATGATGCGCACGGCGACGAACGTTGCCGGACAAGTTGTAGCACCGGTCATCGTCGCGGCCCGCGAGAAGATCCTGGACCACGACAAGTACAACTCGGTGCACGGTTCGCCGATTGATGAGGAGTCGGAGACCCGCGAGGTGGAGCACAAGGCTGCTGTCCCTGCCGCTGTGTAAGCGCCACGCTTTGACGCCGCCCGCGCCCGAAAGAGTCGGTGCGCGGGCGGCGTTGTCGCCGTTCCACCGTGCAGTTCGACCAAACCACCACGGGTCACCACGAGCTCCGCGCTCCGGTTCGGAGGCGAGCTGTTGTCAGCGTGCGCGTGAACGCGACCACCGCAAGTTGTCACGCACGATGTGAGTCGTCGGGTGGTCCTCGCCGAGGAGACGGACACTGTCGATGAGGCTCTTCTCGTACAGGGGGATGGCGCGTTCGAGATCCCCGGCCGCGTCGTAAGCGCTCGCGAGGTTGTTGCGTGAGGTCAGGGTGGAAGGGTGGTCCTCGCCGAGTACGCGCCGCCGGTCGGTGAGGTTCTGCTCATGCATGCGGATGGCGCGTTCGGGATCTCCCGCCGACTCGTAGGCGTTGGCGAGGTTGTTGCGGGAGGCCAAGGTGTGGGGGTGGTCCTCGCCCAGGACCCGCACGCTGTTGGTGACCGTCTGCTCGTACAGGGGGATGGCGCGTGCCAGGTCCCCGGCCGCGTCGTAAGCGCTCGCGAGGTTGTTGCGGGAGGCCAGGGTGAAAGGGTTGTCCTCGCCGAGGAGACGGACGCTGTCGGTGAGGTTCTGCTCGTGGAGGGGGATGGCGCGTTCAAGATTCCCCGCTGATCGGTGAGCGTAGGCGAGGTTGTTGCGAGACGTCAGAGTGTGGGGGTGGTCAGGGCCCAGGATCCGCACGCCGTCGATGAGGCTCTTCTCGTACAAAGGGATGGCGCGTTTCAGGTCTCCTGCCGACTCGTAGGCGTTGGCGAGGTTGTTGCGGGAGGCCAGGGTGTCGGGGTGGTCCTCGCCGAGTACGTGCTGCCGGTCGGTGAGGTTTCGTTCATGCATGCGGATGGCGCGTTTCAGGTCTCCTGCCGACTCGTAGGCGTTGGCGAGGTTGTTGCGGGAGGCCAAGGTGTCGGGGTGGTCCTCGCCCAGGACCCGCACGCGGGCGATGAGGACCCGCTCGTACAGATGGATCGCGCGCTCAAGATCTCCTGCCGACTCGTAGGCGTAGGCGAGGTTGTTGCGGGAGGTAAGGCTGTCCGGGTGGTCTTCGCCGAAGAACCGGGCTGAGACGGCGGTGGAGCGCTCGGCGTAACCGGTGGCTTGACTGAGCTGGCCCTGGCTCAACAGAAAAAGCGCCGTGTTGTGCAGGATGAGGGTGTTGGTGTCAGTGTCTGTAGGGGTGTGGGCGAGATATGCACTGATGTGGGGGAGCAGGGTCCGCCAGCGTGGCCATCCGGCGGTGTTCGTGACTGGGTCGTTGGGCAGCGTGTTG
>NZ_JAAPBF010000300.1 GCF_022695985.1 Streptomyces sp. NP-1717
GGCAGGCTACTCGGCGGGAATTCCCGGCTCCGACGGCGCATCCGACGGCGGCTCGGGCTCGGAAGCGGGCACCGGCTCAGGCGGCCGATCAGGCGCCGGTCGTGGAACCGGGGCGCACGATCATCAGCACCACGACCACCGCCCAGAGCAGATTGAAGACACCGGTGAGCCCGGACAGCCGGGCGGCGGAGCGCGCCATGTCGCCGCCCTCCCCCTTCTCGGACGCCTCGATCATCCGCTCCTGTCCGGGCAGGATCGCCAGCGCCAGGATCGCGGCGGCGATCGCCGTCAAGGCCATCGACACGATGAGCCAGGCGTCGGTGAGGACGCCGAGCTGCGCGCCGGTGGCGATCCCGAACACCGGGACGGCGACCCCGACGACCGCGTAGACGGCGCAGATCCGGTGGAGCAGCGTGACAGCGCCGGAGGAGCGCCCCTCCTCCCCGGCACGGCGCGCGTAGGACGGGAACATCGACGCCGCGACGGCGATCGGCCCGACCACCAGGATCGAGGCGAGGACATGGACGGACAGCAGCAGCTTGGTCACCGCGGGGCCCTTCGGGAAGCATCTGAATAAGTTGGCTGCCAATAGGTACCACGCCAATGTGTTTCATAGGTAGGCTGGCTACTCATGAAGACAGACGCGGTGCGTGGGCACCTCGACGGACTGTTGCTGGCCGTGCTCGAACCCGGTCCGCTGCACGGCTACGCGATCATCGCGGCGGTCCAGCAGCGGAGCGAGGGCGCGCTCCAGCTCCGTACGGGCACGATCTATCCGGCCCTGAACAGGCTTGAGCGGCTCGGACTGCTCGGCAGCAGCTGGGAGTCCGTCGGCGAACGGCGGCGGCGCTGCTACCGGCTGACCGACGCCGGGCGCGGCAGCCTGGAGAGCGAACGGACGGCATGGCGCGAGTTCACGACGGCGATCGGCTCCGTCCTGAACCCGGCCGCCACCGCCCCGGCGCCGAGGCCCGCCACATGAACGACGCGAACGGCACGGGCACCGCAACCCGTGACCCGGTGGCGGCCCACGTCGCGACTCTGTCCGCCGCTCTGTACGGCCCGGTCCGGGCCAAGTCCCGGATGCTCCAGGAAATACGGGACGGGCTCACCGACACGGTGGAGGCACACACCCGCGACGGTCTGCCCCACGACGAGGCCGCCCGCCTGGCGGTGCGGGAGTTCGGCACCCCCGAGGAGCTGGCGCCGAGCTGCCAGCGGGAGTTGACCATCGCGCAGACCCGGCGGACCGCCCTGTCCGTCGCCCTCACCGTCCCGCTCCTGATCGCCTGCTGGCATCTGATCTGGACCGCGGGGCAGGGCTGGCAGCTCCAGCACACGGGGCAACTCCTCGCCGTCCAGCTGGCGGCCGTCGCGGCCGTCGCCGCGCTGCTCGCCGCGGCGGCGCTCGCCGCCACCGGAGCGCCGGCGCGACGGCTGCGGACACCGGAGCGGCTGCCGCTGGCGGTCGCCTGGGCCGGCACGACGGCGGGTGTGGCGATGGTGGTCGCCACCCTCGCGCTGGCCGTGCTGTCGCCACTGACCACGAACTGGCCGCTGGTCACGCTCGCGGCCATGGTCACGGCCCTCTCGCACGGCGTGGTGGCCTCCTCCGCCCGCGCCTGCCGCCGCTGCGCACGCCTGCCGGTGACGTAGGCGGACGCGGGCGCGGGGCGGCGGGCGGTTCGGTCCGGGGCCGGGTCCGCTCCGGTTCAGGGATGATCCGCCCGTCCGTCCGCGTTGCAGCGCACAGACAACAAGAGGTGGGAGGCGGAGCGGTGCACGGTGAGTACAAGGTGCCCGGCGGCAAGCTCGTCGTCGTGGATCTGGACGCACGGGACGGCGTACTGCGGGACGTACGGGTCTCCGGGGACTTCTTCCTGGAGCCGGACGAGGCGATCCATGACATCGACCGGGCGCTCGAAGGCGCGCCCGCCGATCTCGACGCGGTCTCCCTGGCCGCCCGTATCCAGACGGCGCTGCCGCCCGGCACGCAGATGTACGGGCTGACGAGTGACGGCGTCGGCATCGCCGTGCGGCGCGCGCTGGCCCACGCGACCGACTGGACGGACTACGACTGGCAGCTCGTCCACATGGAGCCGCAGCCGCCCGCGCTGCACATGGCCCTGGACGAGGTCCTGACACACGAGGTCGCGGCGGGCCGCCGCGCACCGACCCTGCGGGTCTGGGAGTGGGCCTCCCCCGCCGTGGTCATCGGCAGCTTCCAGTCGCTGCGCAACGAGGTCGCCCCGGAGGCGGCGGAGCGGCACGGCGTGACGGTCGTCCGGCGGATCTCGGGCGGCGGCGCCATGTTCATCGAGCCCGGCAACACCATCACGTACTCGCTGTCCGTCCCCGACGCCCTCGTACAGGGCCTGACGTTCGCCGACAGCTACGCGTATCTGGACGACTGGGTACTCGGCGCGCTGGGCGACATGGGGGTCAAGGCCTGGTACCAGCCGCTCAACGACATCGCCACCGAGGCGGGCAAGATCGCGGGCGCGGCGCAGAAGCGGGTGGTGGGCGGCGGAGCCGTACTGCACCACGTGACGATGGCGTACGACATCGACGCCGACAAGATGCTCCAGGTCCTGCGCATCGGCAAGGAGAAGCTCTCCGACAAGGGCACGCGCAGCGCGGCGAAGCGGGTGGATCCGCTGCGCCGCCAGACGGGGCTGCCGCGCGAGGCGGTCATCGAGCGGATGATCGGGTCCTTCCGGGGCCGGTACGGCCTGACGGAGGGCAAGGTCACCGACGAGGAGATGGCGCGGGCACACGAACTGGCCGCGACGAAGTTCGGCACACCGGAGTGGACGGCCCGCGTGCCGTAGCCGGTCCCCCGCGCGGACCCCGGGCCTTGTCCGGCACATGGCGCCGTCCGCCTGCGGGGCGGGGCCGGCGGCGGCCGGTGCGTGCGATCGCAAGACGGGAGGCCGGACTCGCGTACCGGGCGTACTCGGCCGGCCGGCGACCACTCGGCGAGGTGCCGTGCCGGCCTCGCGGGCCGGGCGGGATGTGTCCGACACGGCCCAGGGTCCGCGCCGTGCGCCCGGCCCGGCCGGCCTCGCGGTGGTCGTCACCGCGCGGCGGCCGTCGGGCGCGCCCCGCAGCGGCTCAGGAGTTGAGTGCGGGGATGATCTCGGAGCCGTACGTGTCGATCGTCGTCTCCTTCGCGTCGTGCATGTTGTAGACGGCGAACTGGTCGACGCCCAGGGCCCGCAGCGTCCTCAGCTTCTCGATGTGCGCCTCGGCCGGGCCCAGCAGGCAGAAGCGGTCCACGATGTCGTCGGGCACGAAGTCCGTCGACGGGTTCCCGGCGCGGCCGTGGTGGCTGTAGTCGTACCCCTCGCGCTGTTTGATGTACGTGGTGAGGGCGTCGGGCACCAGGTCGGAGTGCTCGCCGTAGCGGCTCACCAGATCGGCGACGTGGTTGCCGACCATTCCGCCGAACCACCGGCACTGGTCGCGCGCGTGCGCCAGGTCGTCGCCGACATAGGCGGGGGCGGCGACGCAGATGGTGACGGAGTCCGGGTCGCGTCCCGCGTCGGAGGCGGCCGTACGGACGGCGTCGACCATGGTCTCGGTGAGATAGGGGTCGGCGAGCTGGAGGATGAAGCCGTCGGCCTTCGCGCCGGCCATGGCCAGGGCCTTCGGCCCGTACGCGGCCATCCACACCGGCAGCTTCCCGTCCCGTACCCAGGGCAGCCGGATCGGGTTGCCGTCCACCGACGCCTCGCGCCCCTCGGCGAGTTCGCGGATGACGTCGATCGCCTCGCCGAGCCGCGCGAGCGTGTTGGGCGGGCGGCCGGCGACCCGCATCGCGGAGTCGCCGCGGCCGATGCCGCACACGGTGCGGTTGCCGTACATCTCGTTGAGCGTGGCGAAGGTGGACGCGGTCACCTCCCAGGTGCGGGTGCCCGGGTTGGTGACCATCGGCCCGACGATCAGTTCGGTGGTGTGTTCGAGGATGCGGCTGTAGATGACGAACGGCTCCTGCCACAGCACGGCGGAGTCGAAGGTCCAGCCGTACCGGAAGCCGTTGCGCTCGGCGCGCCGCATGAGACCGACGACCGCCGAGGCCGGCGGGTCGGTCTGGAGGACGAGTCCGAAGTCCATGGCGGGGCCACTCCCAACTTTCAGGTGAGGTACTGACAGGTGGAGCGGGGGGTGTAACTGCCGTGCCCCGGGCGCCCGGTGTACTTGCGGCCGTCGATGACGACCTCGCCGCGGGACAGTACGGTCTCGACCTGTCCGGTGATCCGCTTGCCCTCGTACACCGAGTAGTCGACGTCCATGTGGTGCGTCTGGGCGGACAGGGTCTGCTCGGCGTTCGGGTCGTAGATGACGATGTCGGCGTCGGCGCCCGGCGCGATGGTGCCCTTCTTGGGATAGAGGCCGAACATCCTGGCCGGGCTCGCGCAGGCGATCTCGATCCAGCGGCGCCGGGTGATGTGCCCGTCGACGACGGCCTGGTGGAGGAGGTCCATCCGGTGCTCGACGCCCGGAAGACCGTTGGGGATCTTGGAGAAGTCGCCGCGGCCCATCTCCTTCTGCCCGTTGAAGCAGAACGGGCAGTGGTCGGTGGAGACGACCTGGAGGTCGTTGGTGCGCAGTCCGCGCCAGAGTGCGGACTGGTGTTCGCGGGGCCGCAGCGGGGTCGAGCAGACGTACTTGGCGCCCTCGAAGTCCGGCTCGGCGAGGTTGTCGGTGGACAGGAAGAGGTACTGCGGGCAGGTCTCGCCGAAGACCGGAAGTCCCTTGTCGCGGGCGGCGGCCAGCTCGGCGACGGCCTCCTCGGCGGACACGTGCACGACGTACAGGGGCGCGTCGGCGACGCGGGCGAGCTGGATCGCCCGGTGTGTCGCCTCGGCCTCCAGCAGGACCTTGCGGACCTCGCCGTGGTGGCGGGGGTCGGTGCGTCCGGCGGCGAGGGCCTGCTCGACGAGGACGTCGATGGCGATGCCGTTCTCGGCGTGCATCATGATCAACCCCCCGTTGTGGGAGGCGCGTTGCATCGCGCGCAGGATCTTGCCGTCGTCGCTGTAGAAGACGCCGGGGTAGGCCATGAACAGCTTGAAGGAGGTGATGCCCTCCTGGACGAGGAGGTCCATCTCCTTGAGGGAGTCCTCGTTGACGTCCGCGAGGATCATGTGGAAGCCGTAGTCGATGGCGCAGTTGCCGTCCGCCTTGGCGTACCAGGCGTCGAGCCCTTCGCGCAGCGCCTGGCCGGGTGACTGGATGGCGAAGTCCACGATGGTGGTGGTGCCGCCCCAGGCGGCGGCGCGGGTGCCGGTCTCGAAGGTGTCGGCGGCGAAGGTCCCGCCGAACGGCATCTCCATGTGCGTGTGGCCGTCGACACCGCCCGGGATGACGTACTTGCCGGTGGCGTCGATGACCCGGTCCGCGGTCCAACTCGCGGCGACATCGGAGCCGTTGGCGGCGAGTGCGACGACACGGCCGTCCTCGGTCAGCACATCGGCGTGGACCTCGTCTGCGGCGGTGATGACCAGACCGCCCCGGACGAGCGTGCGTTTACTCATGACTTGGCCTCCGTGACAGGACGGAACGTGAACATGAACGTGACGTTGCTGAGGCGGGCGGTATACGGCGGGGCGGCGGACGGTGACGGGCGGCGGACGGCGACTAGACGCTGTCCAGGGCACGTTCGAGGATCGCCGCGCCCTCCTCGGCCTCCGCGACCGTGAGGGACAGCGGCGGGGCGACGCGCAGCACGCTGGTGTCGTGCCCGCCTCCCTTGCCGATCAGCAGGCCGCCCTCGCGGGCCGCCTCGGTCACCGCCGCGGCGGCTTCCGGATTCGCCTCGTCGGTGCCCGGCTTCACGAGTTCGATGCCGATCATCAGGCCGCGTCCGCGCACCTCCCGTACGGCGGGAACGCCGGCGCCCGCGGCGCGCAGCCGCTCGATCAGCAGACCGCCGACGCGGCGCGCGTTGCCGGGGAGGTCGTGCTCCAGCAGGTACCCGAGGTTGGCGACGCCCGCCGCCATCGTGACCGGGCTGCCGCCGAAGGTCGAAATGGAGTTGGTGTCCAGGCAGTTCATGATCTCGGCGCGGGCTACGACACCACCGATGGACATGCCGTTGCCGATGCCCTTGGCGAAGGTGAGGATGTCCGGCGGCCCGCTCGAAGCGTGCGCCTGCCAGCCCCAGAAGTGTTCGCCGGTGCGGCCCCAGCCGGTCTGCACCTCGTCGCTGATCCACAGGATGCCGTGCCGGTTGAGGACTTCGCGGAACGCGGCGTACAGACCGTCCGGCGGGGAGGTGAATCCGCCGACGCCCTGGATCGGCTCGGCGATCAGCGCGGCGGGCGCGCGGACGTGCCCGAGCAGGTCCTCCAGGTCGGCGACGCACGCGGCGATGAAGTCCGTGTCGGACAGGTGCGCGTACGGGCCCCGGGTGCGGACGCCGCCGTGCACGTACAGCGTCTGGAGCGGCGAGAGGCTCGTCGGGGACCAGCCGCTGTTGCCGGTGACGGACACCGCCGAGAAGGACCGGCCGTGGTAGCTGTTGCGCATCGCGAGGATCTGGTTGGAGCGGCGGTACGCGGTCGCGAGGAGCAGGGCCGTGTCGTTGGCCTCCGTACCGGAGGTGGTGACGAAGACCCGCGCGTCCGGGATGCCGGAGAGGGCGGCGACGCGCTCGGCGAACTCCACCATCGGGCGGTTGAGATAGAGGGTGGACGAGTGGATGATCCGCCCGGCCTGCTCGGCGACCGCCTTGGTGACCTCGGGCAGGGCGTGGGCGGTCATGGTGGTGAGGATGCCGCCGAAGAAGTCGAGGTAGCGGTTGCCTTCGGCGTCCCAGACGTGACGGCCCTCGCCGTGGGTGAGTTCGATGGGCCGCCGGTAGTAGAGGGCCAGCCAGTCGGGCAGGACGGCGCGG
>NZ_JAAPBF010000301.1 GCF_022695985.1 Streptomyces sp. NP-1717
GCCGCGCTGCCGGTCGCGAGGTACCCCTCCCCGGCGCCCCCCGCTCCGCCCAGCAGGGACATGTAGTCCTGACCGCTGGTGCCCATGAAGACGCCGGTCGGGCTCGTCCGCAACGACTCCGGGTCGATCCCCGCCCGCTCCAACGCCTCCCAGGCCACCTCCAGCAACAACCGCTGCTGCGGATCCATCGCCAACGCCTCACGCGGACTGATCCCGAAGAACTCGGCATCGAACTCGCCCGCCCCGGAAAGGAAGCCGCCCTCGCGGGCGTACGACGTGCCGAGCCGCTCGGGATCGGGGTCGTACAGCGCGTCCAGGTCCCAGCCCCGGTCCTCGGGGAAGCCCGAAATCGCGTCACCGCCGGCGGCGACCAGATCCCACAGCTCCTCCGGCGACTCCACCCCACCCGGGAACCGGCAGCTCATACCCACGACAACGATCGGGTCGTCGCTGTCGCCGGGACTGGTGCGCCCCGGGCCGGTCTGTGACTGCTCCGGCCGCAGTCCGAGCAAAATGCCACGGAGATGTCCGGTCAGGGCCGACGGGGTCGGGTGGTCGAACGCGAGAGTGGCGGGCAGCGACGTGCCGATCGCCGTGGCCAGTCTGTCCCGTAGCTGGATGGAGGTGAGCGAGTCGAAGCCGAGGCTGCGGAAGGCGCGGCCGGCGTCGACCTCGCCCGGGTCGGCGTGGCCCAGCACCGCGGCGGCCTCGGCCCGTACGAGATCCAGCAGCAGTTGGGTGCCGTCGTCCTCCGGGAGGGAGGCGACCCGGCGGCCGAAGTCGCTGAGCACAGAGGTGGTTTCGTCATCTGTGTCGGACAACTGGCCGGTGGCTGCGAACAGTTCGCTGAGGAGCGGGCTCGGGCGCGCGCCGGTGAAGAGCGGTACGAATCGGTCCCAGTCGACGTCGGCGACGGTGAGCACGGGCTCGTCGTCGGCGACGGCCCGGCGCAGTGCGAAGACGGCGCGGTCCGGGTCCATGACGGTGATCCCGCGGCGCCGTAGCTGGTCGGCGGCGGCGTCCGTCGCGGCCATGCCGATGCTCGCCCAGGCCCCCCACGCCACCGAGGTGGCCGGAAGTCCCAGGGCGCGGCGGTGTTCCGCGAGGGCGTCGAGGTATGCGTTGGCCGCCGCGTACGCCGCTTGTCCGCCACTTCCCCAGACGCCCGCGATGGACGCGAAGAGCACGAAGGCGTCCAGCTCCGTGTCGGCGAACACCTCGTGCAGGACCGCGGCGCCGGTGGCTTTGGCGGCGACGGTGTCCGCGATCTCCTCCGGTGTGGTGTCCGCGATGGCGGCGTGGCGGCTGATCCCGGCGGCGTGCATCACCGCGCGGATCGGATGGCCCTCGGTGGACATGCGGGCGACAAGTTCGGTGACCGCCCGGCGGTCGGTGACGTCGCAGGCGGCGATGGTGACCCTGGACCCCAACTCGGCTGCGAGGTCCGCCGCTCCGGGACTCTCCGGGCCGCCGCGGCTGGCGAGGACCAGGTGTTCCGCGCCGGAGTCCGCCAGTTGACGGGCCACGTGCGCACCGATCCCGCCGGTGCCGCCGGTGATCAGGACGGTGCCGCGGGGCTGCCATCCGCCAGTGGCAGGCGCGCCGGTGCCGGTGCCAGCACGGGTTGCGGCGGTGCGGGTCAGGCGTCGTCCGAGGACGCCGGTGGGCCGGATCGCGACCTGGTCCTCGCCGGTGTCGGTGGTGAGTACGGAGCAGAGCCGGTCGTACGCGGCGTCGTCGGGTTCGGCGGGCAGGTCGGCGAGCCCGCCCCACTGTCGTGGGTGTTCGAGGGCGGCGACCCGGCCGAGACCCCAGATCTGGGCCTGGGCGGGGTCGGTCACATGGGCGGTACGGTCGGCCGCGACGGCGCCGCGCGTCACGCACCACAGCCGGGTGTCGGTGTCCGTTTCGGTGGCGGCCAGCGCCTGGATCAGCCGTACGGTGCCGGTCAGACCCGCCGTCAGGCCCACCGTCAGGCCGCTCGTCGGTCCTGCGGTCGGTTCGGTGCGGCCGGGGTACGGCCGTCGGTCCAGCGCGAGCAGCGACAGGATCCCCGCGGGCGGGGCGTCCACCGTGCCGAGCAGGTCGCGCAGCGCCGTACCCGCGTGGCTGTCCGCGGCCGGGTCGACGGTGAGCACCTGAGTTCGCACACCGGCGCGTGCGAGGGCGGCCAGTACGCCCGTGGTCTCCGCCGAAGCCTCAGGGGCGGACGGCGCGACGACGATCCAGGTGCCGGTGGCCCGGGGCACGGCGAGGCCGGTGACCCGGCGCCAGGTGATCCGGTACCGCCAGTCCTGCACGGACGCCTCGGTGTTGCGGCGCTCGCGCCACGCGGACAGGGCGGGGAGGAGTTCGGGCAGCGCCGCCGTCTCGGCCACGCCGAGCTCGCCGGTGAGCGACGCGATGTCGTGCCGGTCCACCGCCGTCCAGAAGCGGGTGTCCGCCGGGTCGGTGCCGGCCACCGGCGACGGAGCGGTGTCCGGCCAGTACCGCCGCCGGCGGAACGGGTAGGTCGGCAGGGAGACGGGCCGACCGCCCCAGCCGTTCGTGATGGCAGTCCAGTCCAACGGGACGCCACGGGTGTGCAGTTCGCCGAGCGCGGCGGTGACGGCGCGCGGCTCGGGCAGGGCTGGGCGCAGCGTCGGTACGAATGTCACGTCGTCCGCCGTGTCGGTGAGGCAGCCGGCGCCCATGGCGGACAGCACGCCGTCCGGGCCCAGTTCGACGAAGACGGTGACGCCGCGCGCGTGCAGCCAGCGGACGCCGTCGTGGAACCGGACGGTGTTGCGCACGTGCCCGGCCCAGTATTCCGGTGCGGTGGCCTCGTCGGCGGTGAGGGCCACGCCGGTCACGTTGGACACGACCGGGATCCGTGCGGGGGCGAGGTCCGCTGCGCCCGCCACGTCGCGGAACGCGGCCAGCATGCCGTCCATCCGGCTGGAGTGGAACGCGTGGCTGACGCGCAACCGCCTTGTTTTGAAGTCGCGTTCGGCACATTGCCCCGCGAGGTCCTGGATGGCTTCCTCGTCGCCGGACAGGACGGTGGCGGCGGGTCCGTTCACCGCGGCGACGGCGACCTGGTGCTCCCGGCCGTCGAGCAGGGGCGCGAGGTCGTCCGGTGAGGCGGCGACGGCGAGCATCGCGCCGCCTGCCGGCAGCGCCCGCATGAGCCGGCCGCGGGCGGCGACGAGCCGCGCCGCCTCGGGCAGGGTGAGTACGCCGGCGATGTGCGCGGCGGTCAGTTCGCCGATGGAGTGGCCGAGCAGGTAGTCGGGGCGCAGCCCCCATCCCTCCAGCAGCCGGTAGAGCGCCACTTCGAAGGCGAACAGGGCGGGTTGGGTGTAGTGGGTCTGGTCCAGCAGTTCCGCCTCGGGGGTGCCCTGCTCGGCGTGCATCACGTCGAGCAGGGGCAGTTCCAGTTCCGGGGCGAAAGCCGCGCACACCTCGTCCAGGCTCGTGGCGAACGCGGGGTACCGGCCGTACAGCGCGCGGCCCATGCCGACGCTCTGGCTGCCCTGGCCGGGGAACAGTACGGCGATCCGGCCTTCGCCGGCGATGCCGCGCAGGGCGGCCGGTGCGGGGTGGCCTTCCGCGACGGCGGCGAGCGTGCCGAGGAGGTCGTCCCGGTCGGGCGCCAGGACCACGGTCCGGTGTTCGAGAGCGGCGCGGGACGTGGCAAGCGAGTGCGCGATGTCCGGCACCGTCAGGTCCGGGTGGGCCGTGAGGTGCTCGTGGAGCCGGGACGCCTGAGCGGCGAGGGATGTGTTGTCGCGGGCGGACAGCAGGAACGGCAGCTCCTCCGCGGGCTGTGGGGGCACGCCGAGTGCCGGGGCAGGGGTGTCCGCTTCCGGGGCCTCCTCGATGATGACGTGCGCGTTCGTGCCGCTCACGCCGAACGACGAGACACCGGCCCGGCGCGGACGGCCGTCGCGGTCCCACGGCGCGGACTCGGTCAGCAGCGACACGGCGCCGGCCGACCAGTCCACGTGCGGGGACGCCTCTTCGGCGTGCAGGGTCCGGGGCAGAAGACCATGTCGCAGGGCGAGAACCATCTTGATCACGCCGGAGGCTCCGGCGGCGGCCTGGGTGTGGCCGATGTTCGACTTGATCGAACCGATCCGCAGGGGGCGGTCCGCCGGCCGGTCACCGTACGCGGCGATCAGCGCCTGCGCCTCGATCGGATCGCCCAGCACGGTGCCCGTACCGTGGGCCTCGACGGCGTCGACGTCCGCGGGAGACAGCGCGCAGTCGGCCAGCGCCGCCCGGATCACCCGCTGTTGGGCAGGCCCGTTGGGAGCGGTCAGCCCGTTGCTGGCGCCGTCCTGGTTGACCGCCGATCCTCGGACCACGGCGAGGATCCGATGGCCGTTCCGGCGCGCGTCGGAGAGCCGCTCCAGCAGCAGGACGGCCGCGCCCTCGCCCCACGCCGTGCCGTCGGCGCGGGCCGAGAAGGGCTTGCAGCGGCCGTCCGGCGCGAGGCCGCGCTGGCGGCTGAAGCTGACGAAGGCAGCGGGCGTACTCATGACGGTGACTCCGCCCGCCAGGGCGAGGGAGCACTCCTGCCGGCGCAGCGCCTGGCTTGCCAGGTGGATGCTGACCAGGGAGGCGGAGCAGGCGGTGTCGACGGTCACGGCGGGGCCTTCCAGCCCGAGCGTGTACGCCACTCGCCCGGACAGCACACTCGCCGCGTTGCCGGTGGACGCGAAGTCCTCGCTGTCCGGCACATCGCCGAGCAGGCCCGAGTAGTCCTGGCCGTTGGTGCCGACGAACACTCCGGTCCGGCTGCCGCGCAGCGTCGTGGGGTCGATCCCGGCGCGTTCGAGTACTTCCCACGACGTTTCGAGCAGCAGTCGCTGCTGGGGGTCCATCGCCAGTGCCTCGCGCGGACTGATCCCGAAGAAGCCGGCGTCGAAGTGGGCGGCGTCGGGGAGGAATCCGCCGTGCCGGACGTATGAGGTGCCCGGCCCGGCCTGCTCGGGGGCATGACCGGAGCCGTACAGGCGAGTGAGGTCCCAGCCACGGTCGGTGGGGAACTCGCTCATCGCGTCGGAGCCGTCCGCCAGCAGCTTCCACAGATCCTCGGGTGAGCGCACGCCACCGGGCAGTTGGCAGGCGAGTGCCACGATCGCGATCGGCTCGTCGGTGGTGGGTGCCGCTTCCGCAGGCAGGTGCGGCTGGTGCACGTCTGCCTCGGTGGCACCGGCCAGTTCGGCGTCGAGGTACTCGGTCAACCGGCCGACGGTGGGCCGGTCGAAGACCAGCGTGGCCGGCAGCGTCAGGCCGGTGGCCACGGTGAGCCGGTTACGCAGGTCGAGACCGGTCAGCGAATCGAAGCCCATCTCCCGGAAGGGGCGGTCGGATCCGACGGCTGTCGGTTCGGAGTGTCCCAGGACCGCCGCCACCTGGTCGCGGACGAGGTCGAGCACGGCCGCGTGCCGCTCGACGTCGGGCAGCGCGGCGAGCCGCCGCGCGGTCTGCGGCAGGGCGGAGCCCGTACCGTCGTCGTCAGGTGTGCCGGCCGAGGTGAGGGCATTCCGCGCTTCGGGCAGGTCGGCGAGGAGCGTGCTCGGCCGCGCGGCGGTGAACATGGGTGTGAACCGTGACCAGTCGATGTCCGCCACCATGACGGTGGTCTCGCCGGTCTCCAGCGTCCGGCCCAGGGCGGCCAGCGCGGACTCGGGCGGCATCGGCCGGGCGCCGGTGCGCCGCAGCCGAAGGACGGTTGCCGCCGACCGAGCCGCCATGCCGTCGCCGGCCCAGGCTCCCCACGCGATCGCGGTGGCCGGCAGTCCGGCGTCCCGGCGCTGTTCGGCCAGCGCGTCGAGGACGGCGTTGGCCGCGGCGTAGTTGCCCTGTCCGGCGCTGCCGAGCACCCCGCCGAAAGCTGAGAACAGCACGAAAGAAGCCAGTGGCAGATCGCGCGTCAGCTCGTCCAGGTACCGCGCGGAGGTCGCCTTGGCGCGCAGCACCGAGGCCAGGCGGTCGGGCGTCAGCGCCGACAGCGGTGCGTCGTCCAGCACGGCCGCGGCGTGGATCACCGTGGTCAGGGGGTACTCGGCGGGGAGGCCGGCGATCGCCTCGGCCAGCTCGGTACGGCGGCCGATGTCGCAGGCGCGGATGGTGACACGGGCGCCGTACGCCTCCAGATCGCGCCGGAGGTCGGCGGCGCCGGGGGCGTCCGGGCCCTGCCGGCTGAGCAGTACGACGTGCTCGGCGCCGCGCTCCGCCAGCCAGCGGGCGACGTGCCCGCCGAGGGCGCCGGTGCCGCCGGTGATCAGTGTGCTGCCGCGCGGCGACCAGGCCGGCCGGGCACCGTCGGAGGTGCCGTCGGGCATGTCGACGGTGGGCATGGTGCTGGTGGGCGCGGTGCTGGTGGGCGTGGCGCGGCACAGACGGCGCACGAGCAACCCGGTGCCGCGAACGGCGATCTGGTCCTCGCCTGTGGCGCCGGACAGCACGCGACCGAGGAGTTGGTACGTGGAGTCGTCAGGCGCGGCGGGCAGGTCGATCAACCCGCCCCAGCGATCGGGGTGTTCCAGAGCCGCGACCCGGCCCAGGCCCCATATCGCGGCGGCTTCTGCGTCGCGGACCGGATCGTCGCCGCCCGTGCTCACCGCACCGCTGGTCAGGCACCACAGTGGCGCGGCCACCCCGGCGTCGCCCAGCGCCTGCAGCAGGGCGAGGCTGTCCGCCGACGCGGCACCGTATTCAGTCGTTGCGCCGCCGTCCGGCAGGGTCAGCGCGGAGAGCACGCCGGTGAGGGGCGCTGTGTCCGCGGACAACGTACGCAGCCGGCCGGCGAGCTCTTCCCGGACGGTCCCGGGCTCGACGGCAAGGATCTCCGCACGGGCCCCGCTGCTCTCGACCATCGCGGCCAGCGGCGCCACCGC
>NZ_JAAPBF010000302.1 GCF_022695985.1 Streptomyces sp. NP-1717
CGCACGCGACGGTGGCGGAGGTGGAGCGGTTGCTGGATGCGGTGGTGGCCGCGGGTGCGGTGGAGGAGGGGTTGTGAGCGGGGTCGAGCGGGGCGCTGCCCCGGGCCCCGCTCCTCAATCGCCGGAGGGGCTTGATGGGGCCGCCGGCCCTGGAGAGGTGGAGGGGCTTCATTGGGCCGCCGGTCCTCAAGGGGTGGCCGGCGGGGATCCGCTTGATCACCCCGATCCCCTCCGCGCCGCCGACTCCGTCGCCGTCGAGACACTGCTCCGCGCGTACGTCCGGGAGACCGGGACCGACGTGCCTCCCAGTGGCGGACTGCTCCGTCTGCGTCTGCCGTGCAGTGCGCTGAACCTGCGTGTACGCGTGCTGTACCGGTCCGCCACCGGGTGGCACCGGTTCGGGCGCGTGCGGGTCGTCACCTCCGGGCAGGGCGGCAGTCTGCCCGCCGACGTCGGGCTCGTCGCCGCCGCCCTCGTACGGGAGTCCACCCTCGGACGCGGCGCGCCGCCGCATCTCGGCGCGGATGCCGTCGGGCGGGTGATCAGCTCCGCCGCGCGGACCGGCGTGCATCTCGTACGGCGGCGGGCCGAGGAGCCGGGTGCGCGAGGGGTGACGCCGTTCCTCGACGCCGAGCAGGCGTTGCTCCTCGGGCATCCCTTCCATCCCGCGCCCAAGAGCCGCGAGGGGGCCTCGGACAGCGAACTCGACGCGTACTCACCGGAGTTGAGGGGATCGTTCCCGCTGCACTGGTTCGCCGTGCACCCGGACGCCGTCGTCGGCGAGAGCGCCGACGGCCGCACCCCCGCCGAACTGCTGCGGCCCCTCACCGACGGGCTCGGGCTGTCCGTGCCGGACGGGATGGCCGTGGTGCCCGCGCATCCGTGGCAGGCGCGTGACGTGCTCGCCAGGCCCGCCGTCAGCGCGCTCGTGGACGCGGGGCTGCTGCGGCCGCTCGGGCCCGCCGGGCCCCACTGGTACCCGACCTCGTCCGTGCGGACCGTGCACCGGCCCGGCGCCGACGTCATGCTGAAGCTCTCCCTCGGTATGCGGATCACCAACTCCCGCCGCAACAACCTCCGCTCCGAGATGCGGCTCGGTGTCCGCGCCGCCCGGCTGCTGGCCGCCGGGCCCGCCGGGCGGCTGCGCGCCGAGCACCCGGAGTTCGCGATCCTGCGCGACTTCGGCTGGGTGTCCGCCGGCGCAGACGGGGACGCCGAGACCGGGCTGGAGACCGCCGTACGCGACAACCCCTTCCGGGGCGCGGGGCTCGAAGGGCTCTGTGTCGCCGGGCTGGTGGCCGAACGGACCGGCCCCGGCGACGGCTCGCCGCCCGCGCACCGCGCGCTGCTCTGCGAGGCCGTCGCCCGTACCGCCCGCGCCCACGGCGTCTCCACCGCCGAGGCGTCCGCGCGCTGGCTGGCCGCGTACCTGGACGTGCTCGCCGTGCCGCTCATCCGTCTGCGTGCCTGGTACGGCATCGCGCTGGAGCCGCACCACCAGAACACGCTCGTCGCGCTCGACACGGACGGGCTGCCGTGCGCCGGCTGGTACCGCGACAGCCAGGGCTACTACGTCGCCGCCTCCCACGCGGCCGACGTGGAGCGGCTGTTGCCGGGCGCGGCCGACGGGCTCGACCTCGTCTTCGACGACGCGTTCGTGGACGAGCGCGTCGCGTACTACCTCGGCATCAACAACCTCCTCGGCCTCGTCGGCGCGTTCGGCGCGCTCGGGCTGGCCGACGAGGACGGCCTGCTGCGCGTGCTGCGCGCCCGGCTGGAGCGGCTGCGCTCCGCCGAGCCCGGGGCGAAGGCCCTGCTCGACCTGCTGCTGGACGCGCCCGTGCTGCGCTGCAAGGGCAACTACCTGACCTGCGTGGACGGGCTCGACGAGCTCGTCGGGGACGTCGAGTCCCAGTCCGTCTACGTCGACCTGACCAACCCCCTCGCGGAGGCCCAGCGGTGACCGAGTCCGAGCCCGAGTCCGCATTCGGTACCCCTGTGTACGACCTGGTCGGCGTCGGCATCGGTCCGTTCAACCTCTCCCTCGCCGCCCTGGCGGACGGCGCCCCGGAGCTGCGCACGCTGTTCCTCGACGCGAAACCGGCGTTCTCCTGGCACCCCGGTCTGCTGATGGAGGGCACCACCCTCCAAGTCCCCTTCCTGGCGGACCTAGTGACGATGGTCGATCCGACGAGCCCGTGGTCGTACCTCAACTATCTGCGCCACCACGACCGGATGTTCCCCTTCTTCTTCTCGGAGCGCTTCCACATACCGCGCCGCGAGTACGACGCCTACTGCCGCTGGGTCACCGAGGGGCTGACGTCCTGTCAGTTCGACGCGTACGTACACCGGTTGGGGTGGGACGCGCGGCGTGAGCTGTTCGTCGTCGTCCACCGCACGGCGGACGGCGCCCTCACCCGCGTCCTCGCCCGGCAGATCGCCCTCGGGGTGGGGACGAACCCGGTCGTGCCGGAGCCGCTGCGCCCGCTCCTCGCGGACACCGCGCACACGGGCCGGGTGCTGCACAGCGCTGACTACCGGACGCACCGCGCACGCCTCGCGGCCTGCGACGACGTGACCGTCATCGGCGCCGGCCAGTCGGGCGCGGAGGTCGCGCTGGACCTGTTGCGGCACCAGGACGGGGCCGGGGCGGGCGGCCCGTACGTCCGCTGGCTCGCCCGTACGAACGCGTTCGCGCCGATGGAGTACTCGAAGATCGGGCTCGAACACTTCACGCCCGACTACATCCGCTACTTCCGCGCCCTCCCGGAGGACCGGCGGGAGCAGCTCGTACGCGAACAGTGGCAGCTCTACAAGGGCGTCAGCGACGAGACGCTGGGCGAACTGCACGACGAACTGTACGAGCGGACGATCGGCGGGGCGGACCCAAGAGCCGCGCTGCATCCGGGAGTCGAGATCGTCGCGGCAGAACCGGCGGACCGGGGCTATGTGTTGACGTGCCGTCATGCACAACAGAACGCGCTCTTCGAGTTCCGGACGTCCGCGATCGTCTCGGCCACCGGGTACGCGGCGTCCCGGCCCGCCTTCCTCGACGGCGAGGATTGCGAGGACGGCGAGGAAGGCGAGGGCGGCGCGCAGGGTCTGGGCACGCTCGTGGACTGGGACGCACAGGGCCGGTACCGGGTCGACGGCGACTACCGCGTCGCGCTCGACCCCGGGGTCTCGGGCACGCTGTACGTCCAGAACGCCGAGATGCACACGCACGGCGTCGGCGCGCCCGACCTGACGCTCGGCGCCTGGCGCGCGGCGACGATCCTGAACGCCGTGGCGGGGCGGACGGTGCTGCGGGTCCCGGAGCGGGCGGCGTGGACGACGTTCGGCGTACCGCGCCCCGGTTCCGGCGGCGCCCACCCCGACCTGCCCGCTCCCGCCTCCGCCCATTCCGTCGTCTCCGAGGAGAACGTCCGATGAACCACCCCGACCTGGACGCCTGGGAGCAGGCCGGCCGACGGCTGCTGATCAAGGCCGTCGAGGAGTTCGCGTACGAGGAACTGCTCGTCCCCGTACCCGTCCCCGTACCCGACGGCGTCCCCGTACCCGGCGACGGGACCGCCGGTCTCTACCGGCTCGACCTCGGCGACGACGTCCACTGGACGCTGCGCGCCGCGCGCGGCACCTTCGGCACCTGGCGCGTCGAGCCCGGCAGCCTGCTCCGTCACCCGGACGTCCCGGACGGCCAGGAGGCCGGGCCCGAGCGCCTGCTGCTCGACGCGCGCGGCGTGCTCGGGTGGGACGGTGCCACCACCGCCGAGGTCCTGCGTGAGCTGACCGCCACCCGGCGGGCCGGCGCCGAGGCGATCGTCAGAGCGCTGCCCGCCGCCGAGCTGGCCGATCTGGACCATCTGGAGCTGGAGGCGTACCAGGACGGGCATCCCTGCATGCTCCTCAACAAGGGCCGCCTCGGTTTCTCCGCGTCCGACGCCGCCGCCTACGCACCCGAATCGGCCCCCGCCGTACGGCTGTTGTGGGCCGCCGTGCACAGCGACCTCGCCGTGTACTCCGGTGTACCCGGGCTCGACGCCGAACGGCTGCTCGCCGAGGAACTGGACCCGGCGACGCGCGAGCGGTTCGCCGCCGTCCTTGCCGGGGCGTGCGCCCGAACCGGCCTGAACGGAGCCGGGTTCAGCTGGCTGCCGGTGCACCCCTTCCACTGGGACGAGGCCGTCGCCACCCTCTTCGCGCCGTATCTCGCCGAGGGCCGCGTCGTACTGCTCGGACAGAGCGACGACCGCTACCGTCCCCTCCAGTCGATACGCACCCTCGCCAACATCGACCACCCGCAGCGCCGCAACGTCAAGGTCCCGCTGCTGATCCGCAACACCCTGGTCTGGCGCGGGCTCTCGACCGCACCGACCGAGGCCGCGCCCGACGTGAGCGCCTGGCTGCACTCCGTACGGGACGCCGACCCGTATCTGAGCCAGGAGCTGCGGATCCATCCGCTCGGCGAGGTCGCGGCCGTCGCCGTGGGACATCCGCTGTACGAGTCGGTCGAGGACGCCCCGTACCGCTACCACGAACTCCTGGGCGCAGTCTGGCGCGAGCCGGTCGCCGCGCTGCTCGACACCGGCGCCGGTGAACGCGCCCGCACCATGGCCGCGTTGCTCAAGACCGGCTCCGACGGGCGCGCGCTCACCGCCGAACTGGTCGAGCGCTCCGGCCTCACGCCCACGGCCTGGCTGGAACGATTCTTCGGGGCGCTGCTGCCGGGGCTGCTGCACTACCTCTACCGCTACGGTGTCGCCTTCTGCCCGCACGGCGAGAACACCGTCGTCCTCTTCGACCGCGACGAGATCCCGATCGGTATCGCGGTCAAGGACTTCGCCGAGGACGTGAACCTGCTGCCCGGCGCCCGGCCGGAGTACGCCACGCTCTCCGGGCGCGCCGACCGCGTCCTGCTGCGCTGGCCCGCCCACGAGCTGGCGCACTCGCTGCTCAGCGCGGTCTTCGCCGGACACTTCCGGTTCTTCGCCCCGCTGTGCGCCGGTCAACTGGGCGTGCCCGAGGACGAGTTCTGGTCCCTCGTACGCGCCGAGATCGAGCGCTACCACGCCCGCTTCCCGGAGCTGGCCGACCGCTTCGACTCCTACGGGCTCCTCGCCCCGTCCTTCGACCGCGTCGCGCTCAACCGCGAACAGCTCCTGGGCGGCGGCTTCCACGACCGCTCGGAGCGCGACGAGGGCTTCGACGTCGTGCACGGCACCGTGCCGAACCCGCTGGCGCGAACGGAGGACCTGAAATGAGCGACCCCTACGAGCAGTTGCGGGCCGAGGCCGCCGCCGGGCGGGTCGAGGAGGTGATCGTGGCCGTCCCCGACATCCAGGGGCGGCTCCAGGGCAGCCGGCTCTCCGTCCCGTACTTCCTCGACGAGAGCGAAGGCACCGGCACCGGGGACGGTCCCGGCTTCGGCGCGTGCGTCTATCTGCTCGCCTCCGACGTGGAGATGGACACCCGCCCCGGCTACGCCATCGACGCCTGGAAGACCGGCTTCGGCGACTTCCTCCTGCGGCCCGACCCCGCGACCCTGCGCACGCACCTCCCCTGGGACGAGGGCACGGCGCTCGTCATCGCCGACGCGCACTGGCCGGGCGCCGGTGGCTCACCGGTCGCCGTCGCCCCCCGCCACATCCTGCGCACGCAGCTCGACCGCCTCGCCGAGCGCGGGCTGACCGCGCTGGCCGGTACGGAACTCGAATTCCTCGTCTTCCTCGACACCTACCGCGCCGCCCGTGAGACCCGCTACCAGGGCCTGGTACCGGCGACCACGTACAACGTCGACTACGCGCTCCAGGGCCTGACCGAGATCGAGCCCGTCGTGCGCCGTATCCGCCGCGAGATGGGACGGGCCGGGCTCGCGATGGAGACGGCGCGCGGGGAGTGCCACGCGGGGCAGTACGAGATCGTCTTCCGTTACGCGGAGGCGATGGCGACCTGCGACAACCACGTCTTCTTCAAGAACGGCGCCAAGCAGATCGCCGCGCAGGAGGGTGTGGCGCTCACGTTCATGCCCAAGTTCGACGAGGGCGAGGGCAATTCGTGCCACGTCCATCTGTCGCTGCGCGGCACGGACGGCACCGCCGTCCTCGCCGACGCGTCCGCCGACGACGGCTTGTCCGCCCTGATGCGGCACTTCGTCGCCGGCCAGCTCGCCTGTCTGCCGGACTTCACCCTGCTGATGGCGCCGAACATCAACTCCTACAAGCGCCTCCAGCCGGGGGCCTTCGCGCCGACCGGCATCACCTGGGGCCGCGACAACCGGACGTGTCCGATACGGGTGGTCGGGGCGGGGTCCTCGATGCGTGTCGAGCACCGGGTGCCGGGCGGTGACGCCAACCCGTATCTGGCGGTCGCGGCGGCGGTGGCCGCCGGTCTGTACGGGATCGAGAACCGGCTCGAACTCCCGCCCCCGCACCGGGAGAACGCGCTCGCCGACCCGTCGGTGCCCCGGCTGCCCGGCACGCTCACCGAGGCGCTGCACCGCTGGGAGAGCAGCGAGATCGCCGCGAAGGTCTTCGGCGAGCCGGTGGTCGCGCACTACGCGCAGGCGGCCCGTACCGAACTGGCCGCGTTCGAGACGTCGGTGACGGACTGGGAGCGCATGCGCGGCTTCGAGCGGCTGTAGCCGCGACAAGCCGGCCCGGCGGGCCCGGACACGGCCTGGGCCGTGTCCGGCACGTCCCGCCCCGCCTGGCCGGCGGAGCCTGGCAGGGCACCTCGCCGCGTTGTGGCCGGACGGCCGAGTACGCCCGGTCCATCCACAACGCCGACCCTCCGCCTTGCGACGCACCGCACCATCCGCCGCGGGCCCCGCCCCGCGGGCGGACGGCGCCATGTGCCGGACCCGG
>NZ_JAAPBF010000303.1 GCF_022695985.1 Streptomyces sp. NP-1717
TACGCGAGGATCGTCGCCTGGAGCCGGTCCCGCACCTCCAGCTTGCGGAGCAGCGCGTTGACATGGGACTTGACGGTGCCGACGGTGATGTCGAGTTCGGCGGCGATCTCCGCGTTGTTCAGTCCGGAGGCGACCAGGGTGAGGACGAACCTCTCCCGTGCGGTCAGGCGGTCCAGGGTCCCCCGGCCGGCCTTCGGCCCGACGGGCGGGCCCGCCGCGTAGTGGCCGATGAGCCGGCGGGCCGCGGACGGGGCGAGGACGCTCTCCCCGGCGGCCACGACCCGGATGCCGTTGAGCAGTTCGGCCGCGCGCACGTCCTTGAGCAGGAAGCCGGAGGCGCCCGCGCGCAGCGCCTCGAAGACGTACGCGTCGAGGTCGAAGGTGGTCAGTACGAGGACGCGGGGCGGGTTCTCGCGCGCGGTGAGGATCCGGGTGGCGGCGATGCCGTCGAGCCCCGGCATCCGTACGTCCATCACGATCACGTCAGGCGCGAGCTGTTCGGCGAGGCTCACCGCGGTCGCGCCGTCGCCGGCCTCGCCCACGACGGTCAGGTCGTCCTCGGCGTCGATGACGGCGGCGAAACCCGCCCGGACGACCACCTGGTCGTCGACCACCAGCACAGTCAGGCTCATCGGGATTCCTCGCGGGTCGTGGCGCCGTCGCCGTCGCCCGGGACGGCGGCGCTCCAGGGCAGACTCAGCAGGACCGTGCCCGGCTGTTCCGTGGTCAGGGTGCCGCCGAGGGCGTCGGCGCGTGTCACCAGCCGCTCGTGCGCCGCCGGGCCGGTGGCACCGGACACGCCGGTGGCGGTGAGGGTCAGGACACGGTCCGTCGCGTCGAGTACGAGCACGGCCGGCTCGTCGCCACCGGCCTGGAGGATGGTCTCGGCGGCGCGGTAGGCGGCGATGTCCACCTCCGGCGGGAGCCGTTTCGGGACCCGGTCGGTGAGCCGTACCTCCACCTCGCGGCCGGTGGCCCGGCACTGGCCGACCAGCAGGTCGAGGGCCTGGAGCGTGGGCTGCGGCCGCAGTTCGCCGGCGGGTTGGGCGGTGTGGACGGTTTCGAGCAGGGCGCGCATGGCGGTCAGGGCTTCGCGGGCGCGTTCCGACGTCTCGGCGAGCCGTCCCGCCTCCGCCTCCTCGACCACCTCGGCCGTGCGGGCCAGCACGGTGGTCTCCAGCCCGGCGGTGATACGGCGGCGTTCGGCCCAGGCGTCCCGTACGGCCTCCTCCACCAGGGTCGCGAGCCGGTCCCGGTGCTGCTCCCGGGCCGCCCGGCGGCGCCCGCCGTACCGGATGCCCCACGACCACGCGGCGAGCGGCGGCGCCGTCATGGCGAGCGCGACGGCGGGGAACTGCCAGGCGGGCGTCGTGGCATCACGGGCGAGTACGGCGGCGCTCGCCGCGGCCGTGTGCGCCACGGCGGCGATCACCGGTGGGGCCCAACCGCGCGCCGCCGACGACCTGTTGGCGCCGGCCGCCACGACGGCGAGCCCCGCGCAGGTGGCGATCAGGCTCAGGCCGGGCGGCAGGAGCACCGGTCCCGTGTAGCCGCTCACCTCCATCGCCGCCGGCCAGAGGCCGGCCAGGGCCAGCAGCACACCGAGCGCGATCCGCGGTGCCTGCCGCAGCCACAGCAGCGTGAGCACCTGCGCCGTGGCGAGCAGCGCGAAGAGCGCGCCGGACGAGACGCCGGGCCCGCTGGGCGTCTCGCTCACCCGGACGAGGAAGAAGGGCAGGAACGGCTGGAAGCAGAGCCCCGCGGCGGTGACGAACTGGGCGACCCGGAACTCGCGGGGCACGGACTCCTCGTGCACGGCCCGGTTCCGGCCCGGCAGGACCGCGCGCACCTCCCAACCGCCGTCCGGTGTCGGCCCGCTGGTGAGCGTGCCGCCCGCCTCCCGGGCGCGCCCGCGCAGGGAGTTCTGGCCGCGCCCGCCACCGAGTCCCTTGACGGGTCCGTCATCCCGCGGGCCGGCGGAGGCCGTGCCCGCTGTCGGCGCGTTCGGTGGCGCGTTGCGCACCACGACTTCCGTGTGCGAGTCGCCGTGGTCGCATCGCACGGTGGTGGCGGCGCCGGGGGCGTGGCGGACGACGTTGGTCAGTGCCTCGCGAACGATGCCGTACGTGGCGTCGCCGACGGAACCGTCCGGCAGCCCCCCGGTCTCACAGGTCACCGGCAGCCCGAGGGCGTGGAAGCCCGCGACGAGTTCGCGCAGTCGCTCCCGCGCGGGCAGGTCGCCCGGTGAGGGCGCCGGGGCCCGTACGGCGCTCAGTGCCCGGGTCACCTCGCGGCCGGTCTCGGCGGCGAACTCCACCGCCTTGTCGGCCAGTTCGGGCCGGCGCTCGCGCAGCCCCAGCGCCGCCTCGACCGTCACGACCACCGCTGTGAGGTGGTGGGCGCTGACGTCGTGCAACTCCCTCTCCATACGGCGCTGTTCCGCCGCCGGGAGGCGGTGCCGCTCGCCCTCAGCCCGGTGCAGTCGCCGTTCGGCGGCGCCGCGTTCGGTCCGGCGCCGCCGCGCGAACAGCCCGGTGCCGGTGGCGGTCGCGTAGAGCAGGGCGGTCAGGACGAGGTCGAGGCCCTGGCCGCCGTACAGCCCGTGCAGGCTGATGCCGTACGTGAGCTGCCAGACGGAGAGCGTGGCGACGCACAGCAGCGCGGTGGTGGTGTCCCGTTCGGCGGCCACCGTGAACAGGGCCAGCGCGACTCCCGCCGTACCGAGCACCGCCATGGCGCCGGTCGGCAGCGCCCCCGTCCCGATCGCGCAGACGACGGCGACCAGGACGAGGACGGGCACCGGACGCGTGCGGCGGACGGCGAGCGCGACGGCGGACAGACCTCCCGCCAGCGCGACGGCGAGGAGATCCGCGGCCTCCGGTGCGGCGCCACGCGCCAGCGTGTACCCGGGCCACACCGCGGCCTGGACACCGAGCAGCAGGACCGGGAGAAACCGGTCGTCAGTTCGTTCCATGATGTGTCCCACGCTACGGTCCCCCGTGGGACGCGGACATCACCCCAGCGAGCGATCGGCGTCTCTGTCCGCGGATAGAGACGGCTCCCCCGGCGTCCACCTCGCACCTGCCCGCCGGCGCCCGCGGACCCAGGTCCCGAAGGTGGGAATCCCCATGCGGTCAGGTCTTGTTCAGCCGATCCGTGTCGTCAGTGACTCCGTCCCGGGATGGGCGGTGAGCGGTGTGCCCCCGGCCGGCTGGACGTGCCAGGTGCCCGTGGCGCCTTCGGCGCGCACCGTCAGGTCGTCGCCGTCGCGCCGGGTGTGGAAGACCACCGCGGTCGTGCCGTCGGGGGCGGGGATCCGCGTGGTCACCTCCGCTCCGTCCGCCGGTTCGTGGACCCGCAGGGTGACTCCGTCCGCCCAGTCGTAGACCGCGCCGTCGCCGCTCGCCCCGAAGGGGACGACGGAGCCCGGCCGGGCGAACAGGGGCAGGCTGTCGAAACCGTACGTCTCGCGCCGCCAGAGCGGGCCGCGTACCCGTTCGCCGGTGAGGACGTGGGTCCAGACGCCTTCGGGCAGGTAGTACTCCACCGTGCCGTCCTCGCTGAACACCGGCGCCACCAGCAGGTCGCCGCCGAGCATGTACTGCCGGTCCAGGGTGTGGCACGAGGGGTCGCCGGGGAATTCCAGCACCATCGCGCGCATCACCGGCGTGCCGTGCCGGGCCGCCTGCCGGGCCGCCTCGTAGAGGTAGGGCATGAGCCGGTGCTTGAGCCGGGTGAAGTCGCGGGTGACCGTGACGGCTTCCTCGTCGTAGTCCCAGGGCACCCGGTAGGACTTGCTGCCGTGGAGTCTGCTGTGCGAGGAGAGCAGGCCGAACTGTGCCCAGCGCTTGAACACGGCCGGTGTCGGCGTCCCTTCGAAGCCCCCGATGTCGTGGCTCCAGAAGCCGAACCCGGACAGCCCGAGGGACAGTCCGCCGCGCAGCGACTCGGCCATCGCGCCGAAGGTGGACTCGCAGTCGCCGCCCCAGTGCACGGGGAACTGCTGTCCGCCCGCCGTGGCGGAGCGGGCGAAGAGGACGGCCTCGTTCTCGCCGCGTTCCTGGTTGAGCACCTGGAAGACGGTCTCGTTGTAGAGCTGTGTGTAGTAGTTGTGCATCAGCTCCGCGTCCGAGCCGTCGTGCCAGACCACATCGGTCGGAACGCGCTCGCCGAAGTCCGTCTTGAAGCAGTCCACGCCCTGCCGGGTGAGCGCGCGCAGCTTGTCCGCGTACCACTGCCTGGCGCCGGGGTGGGTGAAGTCCACCAGCCCCATGCCGGCCTGCCACAGGTCCCACTGCCAGACGCCGCCGTCGGCCCGGCGCACCAGGAATCCGCGCTCGCGCGCCTCCTCGAACAGCGGGGACTTCTGCGCGATGTACGGGTTGATCCACACCGAGACGCGCAGCCCCCGCTCCCTCAGCCGGCGCAGCATGCCCTCCGGGTCGGGGAACACCTCGGGGTCCCAGGTGAAGTCGCACCACTGGTACTGGCGCATCCAGAAGCAGTCGAAGTGGAACACCCCGAGGGGGATGTCACGTTCGGCCATGCCGCTGACGAACCGGTTCACCGTCTCCTCGTCGTAGGAGGTGGTGAAGGACGTCGACAGCCACAGTCCCAGCGACCAGGCCGGGGGCAGCGCGGGGCGGCCGGTGAGCGCGGTGTAGCGGTCGAGTATCTCCTTGGGCGTCGGTCCGTGGATGACGAAGTACTCGACCGACTGGCCGGGGACGCTGAACTGGACCCGGCCGACGGACTCCGAGCCGATCTCGTAGCTGACCCGGCCGGTGTGGTTGACGAAGACGCCGTAGCCGCGGTTGGTGAGATGGAACGGGACGTTCTTGTACGCCTGTTCGCTGGCGGTGCCGCCGTCGGCCTGCCAGATGTCGACCGTCTGGCCGTTCTTGACGAACGGTGTGAAGCGCTCGCCGAGGCCGTAGACCAGTTCGCCCACGTCCAGGGCGAGTTGGCCCACCGAGTGGTGCTCCCCGTCGGCGGTGGTGGCGAAGCCCGTACCGCGCTGGCCCGCCGAGGTCAGCGGCCGGCCGTCGGCGCGGAAGTCGAGTCGCCACGGCGCGTCGGTGTCCACGCGCAGGGACAGCGCGCCGCTGGTCAGCTCCACGGCCGGGCCGTCGCGGGTGATCTCGGGGGTGTGGTCGGGGGCGGAGTTCACCGTGAAGTGGGGGCCCCGGTCCACACCGCCCGTGTGGTGGCTGGAGCGTACGCCGATCACCCCTTCGGCGGGTGACCAGCATTCGACGGTCAGCAGGGGGCTGTTGAGGGTGTGGCCCCTGTTCTCGACATGCCGGACGGGGGCGTAGAGGGTGAGGCGGTCGTCCTCGACGCGGGTCTCGGCGACCTCGGTTGCGTACGACGCGCTGACGCCGTCGCGCATGAGCCAGTAGCCGTCGGTGAACTTCATCGGTGGTGCAGCTCCTGACCGGTGGTTCGGGTGGCGGAGTGGGTGCGGCCCCGGTCGCCTGCGCGGTCGCGGTCGCGGTGGGCGGCGATCAGCTCCCGGTACCAGCGGTAGCTGTCCTTCGGGACGCGTTCCAGGGTGTCGTAGTCGACCCGGACGATGCCGAAGCGCTTGCTGTAGCCGCGGGCCCACTCGAAGTTGTCCAGCAGCGACCAGACGTAGTAGCCGCGTACGTCCACGCCCTGGTCCATGGCGTCGGCGAGCGCCGCGAGGTGGTCGCGCAGGTAGGCCACCCGGTCGCTGTCGTGGATCTCGCCGTCGGCGTCCACCCGGTCGTCCTCGGACGAGCCGTTCTCGGTGATCAGCAAGGGCGGCAGGGCCGGGTAGCGCCGCCGCAGTCCGACCAGGAGATCGGTGAAGGCGTGCGGGACCACGGGCCAGCCCATCGTGGTACGGCGTACGTCCTGGCGCCACGACTCCTCGGCGCGGATGTCCACGGCGCTGCGGGTGGCCGGGTCCGGGTCCCGGTGGGGCGCGGCGGAGACGGTGATCGGCCGGTAGTAGTTGACGCCGATGAAGTCCAGCGGCGCCCCGACGAGGTCCAGGTCGCCGTCCAGCCGGTACGCCCCGTCCGCGAGTTCGCCCCAGGTCAGTGCCTCGTGCGCGGGGTAGCGGCCCGCCAGCAGGGGCTCCAGCCAGACGTCGTTGTGCATCGTCTCCGCGCGCCGCACCGCCGCCAGGTCGGCCTCGCTGTCGGTGGCGGGCAGCAGGACGTCGGGGTTGAGCGTGATGCCGATGTCCGTGGCGCCGCTGCCGCGCAGGGCGCGGACGGCGAGCCCGTGGCCCACCAGCAGATGGTGCGCGGCGGCGAGCGCGCCGCGGCCCTCCCGGGCGCCGGGGGCGTGGGCGCCGGCGCCGTAACCGACGAAGGCACTGCAGTACGGCTCGTTGAGGGTGATCCAGCGGTCCACCCGGTCGCCGAGCCGCTCGGCGGCGATCCGGGTGTACTCGGCGAAGCGTTCGGCGGTGTCGCGGACCCGCCAGCCGCCCCGGTCCTCCAGCGCCTGCGGCAGATCCCAGTGGTAGAGGGTCGCCGCGGGCGAGATACCGGCCGCGAGGAGTTCGTCCACCAGCCGGTCGTAGAAGTCGAGCCCTTCGGGGTTGCCGGGGCCCGCGCCGCCGGGCTGGACACGGGGCCAGGAGATCGAGAACCGGTAGGTGTCGACGCCCAGTCCGCGCAGCAGCGCGACGTCCTCGCGGTAGCGGTGGTAGTGGTCGCAGGCGATGTCGCCGGTGGCGCCGTCGGCGACACGGCCGGGTTCACGGCAGTAGGTGTCCCAGATGGACGGGGTGCGTCCGCCCACGTCGTGGGCGCCCTCGA
>NZ_JAAPBF010000304.1 GCF_022695985.1 Streptomyces sp. NP-1717
ACGCCCACGCCGGGGCTCTGTGGCGGCGCTTCTCCATCTACCTCCGCCGCGAGATCGCCAAGCGCGCCGGACTCACCCAACGCGCCTTCCGCCAGTACGCCCGCGTCTCCTTCGCCAAGGTCGCCGAGTACCAACGACGCGGCGCCGTCCACTTCCACGCCGTCATCCGCCTCGACGGCCACGACGGCGGCAACACCCCACCCCCGGCCTGGGCCACCCCGGAACTCCTCACCGACGCCATCGAATCCGCCACACGAGCCGCCTCCGTCGCGGGCCCGACCCTCGACGGCCACGCGCACCGGTTCACCTTCGGCCGCCAGCTCGACGTACGGGTCATCCGCTCCGCCGACTTCGCGGGCGGCACCGAACTCACCGACCGCGCCGTGGCCGGCTACATCGCCAAGTACGCCACCAAGGGCGCCGAGACCGCGACCGGCACCCTCGACCACCGCATCCGGCTCTTGGCCGAACTCGCCCACACCGACCTCACCGACCACGCCCGGCGCCTGGTTCGCACCTGCTGGGACCTCGGCGCCCGCTCCGACCTCGGACACCTCCGCCTGCGCGCCTGGGCCCACATGCTCGGCTTCCGGGGCCACTTCTCCACCAAGACCCGCCGCTACTCCACCACCCTCGGCACCCTCCGCCAGGCCCGCGCCGAATGGCAACGCCTCCAAGCCGCCCTCGCACGCGGCGAAGACGCCCACGCCCCCACGCCCACCACCCTCGTCCTCTCCCGCTGGGACTACGCCGGAACCGGACTCACCAGCGGCGAAGCCTGGCTCACCGACGCACTCGCCCGAGACCAACAGCCCACCAGCGAAACCGCCCGAGAAGCCTCACACGACCAGAACGCCCCGGAAGGAGCCACCGCATGACCACCGCCACCGCCGAGCTTCTGACCGTGCCCGAGGTCATGACTCGACTCAGGCTCGGACGTTCGACCGTCTACGACCTGATCCGCTCGCGTCGACTGACCTCCATCACGGTCGGGCGTTCTCGCCGCATCCCTGCCGACGCGGTCCGCGATTTCATCGCCCACGAGATCGAGGAAGCTGCCTGATGGGCTCCCAGCGCAAGCGCAACCCCAACGGTGCGGGCACGATCACCAAGCGCAAGGACGGCCGTTATCAGGCTGCGGTCTACGTGCTCCAACCGGACGGCACCCGTGCCCGCAAGTTCGCCTACGGCAAGACCTGGGCCGAGTGCGACGCCAAGCGCCGAGATCTCCTCGCCAAGGTCGACCAGGGCGTACCTGTCCCCACCCGCTCGGACAGGCTGTCTGAGTGGCTGCCCTACTGGCTGGACAACTTCGTCAAGCCTCGGCGGAAGCTCAGCACCTACGACAAGTACGAGGCGCATGTGCGGCTCTACCTCGTACCCATGATCGGCACGAAGCGGCTCGAATCCCTGGGCGTTGCGGACGTCCGGCGATTTCTTGTCCAGCTGGAGAAGAAGACCACTGCGGCTACCGCCAAGGAATCGCACCGGGTGCTGCGCACTGCACTGACGGCCGCCTGCCGTGAGGAGCTGGTGAGCCGGAACGTGGCAAGCCTCGTTGAGCCGCCTCGGGCCAAGTCGCGTGAGCTGAGCCCTTGGTCCCTCGACGAGACGCTGGATTTCCTTGCCGCCGCCCGGAAGGACCCGCTGTACGCGGCCTTCGTTCTTGCCGTAGCCATGGGACTTCGGCGGGGTGAGATCGTAGGCCTTCGATGGGGCGACATCGACCTGGAGAAGCGCGTTCTCCACGTCCGGCAGCAGACGCAGCGACGGCGCGGCGTTCTCTACAACGACGACCCCAAGGGCCGCCGCCGTCGAGCCGTGCCGCTTCCTGCGATGTGCATTGCGCCGCTTCGCTGGCACCGGATGCGCCAGGCCGCTGCCAAGCTGCGCGCGGGGGAGTCATGGGACGACGGCGGGTACGTCTTCACCACCCGGAACGGGCGGTCGGTCGAGCCGCGCAACGTGTACCGCTCGTTCACTCGAGTCGCTGGCTCTGCCGGCATCCGCGTCGTCCGGCTGCATGACGCCCGCCACGGTTGCGCCACCCTGCTTACCGCAGCCGGGGTCGCTCCTCGCGTCGTGATGGAGATCCTTGGGCACAGCCAGATCAGCATCACCATGGACGTCTATACCCACGTCGTCCAGGACACGCAGCGCGAGGCGATCAGTCACATGGACCGGCTGCTCAAGAGGCGTCCCGGCCCTCAGTGACCGTGCTCGTTGATGTCAGAAGTGGATGTCAAAGGGCACCTGCGGAGATCCGTAGGTGCCCTTTTCCCATGTGCCCCCGGCAGGATTCGAACCTGCGACACCCGCTTTAGGAGAGCGGTGCTCTATCCCCTGAGCTACGGAGGCGGGGTGGTGCTTCCAATCCGGAACAGGGTAGCGGATTCGGCGTCTGTCGGTGGTCGTCGGGGTCTTGGTGTGGGGTGGCAGGACGATTTGGGGGTTGGTCGGCAGACTGGAGAGGGGTGGAGAGGTTGGGATTGGTCAGGGCTGTTTATAGTCAAGGTTACTGACTACTTGCTGGGAGGCTGTCATGCCCACCATCGAGCTCACCCGGTTCCGTGTGGAGCCCGGCCGGGTCGATGAACTGCTTCGTGCCCGGTCCGGCATGCTCGCCGACTTTCGGGCCGATCGGGCCGGGTTTCTGGATGCCCGTCTGGTGCGGCTGCCCGACGATCAGTGGCTCGACATCGTGACCTGGCGAAGTGCGGAGGACTTCGCCGCCTCCCGGGCCAAGGGCGCCAACCTTCCCGGTGTCAGTGCCTTCTTCGCGGCGATCGCCGAGCTGATCAGTGCCGAGGAGGGCACCGAACCCGGGATCGAGGAGCTCCGGTGATGCGCGCCTCCTGGTACGACCGGCAGGTACGGGTACGGGTCGGGGTGTCCGGGATTCATGTCGGGAGCCTGGGGAAGCGCCAGGGCGTACTGCGGCGTGGTGCCGCACGGTGACGATGCCGGTGTGGCCGCGAGCCGCGTGGTGGAACGGGTCCGGATGTGCCGTGCGCCGGGGGGATCAGCGGGCACCGCGCTGTCCTGGCCGATGGCGCCGGTGGGCACGAGCGCGACGTCCATCCGGCCCTGGATACGGCAGGCGGCGTACTCCCCGGAGACGTACGCACGGCTGCGCGCGGTGAAAGGCGTCCACGACCCCGGGAACGTATTCCGTCTCAACCAGAACATCCGGCCCCGGCAGAGTTTCCTGACGGGGCCGGAACCGACAGCGGAGGCGCGGGGCTCAGGAGGTGGCCAGGGGTGGGATGTTGTGGTTCACCCGCAGCCTGTTGTCGGGGTCGTACGCCGCCTTGAGCCCTCGCAGCCGCTCGTAGACCGCCGGGTCGTACGCCGCGAGGGTCCTCTGCTCGGTGGCGTCCGCCGGGGCCAGCAGGCCGGGGTGTCCGCGCCGGCTGAGCCAGGGGGCCATGCGGTCGACGAGTTCGGCGCCGGGGGCGGCGTACGCGGCCACGTCCTCACCGGGCGGGACGAAGGCGAGGCTGAAGAGGGCGTAGGCGGCGTCGCGGGTCCCCACCGCGTTCCACGTCGCGGGACGGGCAGCGTACGCACCACCGAGGTGGCGGAGGTCGACCAGATTGAGTGAGCTGCCGGACCCGGGCCCGACCGCGTCGAGAAGGGCGTCGACCGTGTCCTGGGTCAGCTCGTCCAGCATCCCGAAGTGCTCGACCGCGGTGGTCGGTTCGGTCGGGTCCATGCTGATGGCGGCGAACTCCGAATAGGGCATCTCGCCGACCGTGTCCAGCAGCGGTGTGGCGCAGGCGCGCAGCGGCGCGACCAGCCGTTCCCCCTCGGAGGCCGGGCCGACATGGGAGATGCGCACGCAGACGGCGAGCTTCCCCTGGAGGAAGGGGGGAAGCGCAGGCAGGGGCGGCAGGTTGAGGAAGACGAGCCCGGAGCTCATCTCGTCCGGCGCCGACGCGGTGAAACGCCGGTACTCCTCAAGGACCGCCCGGGCGTCGTCGCCCGAGAAGAACAGCGCGCCCGCGTAGAGGCGGGTGACCGGGAAGAGCGCGAACTCCATCGCGGTCACGATGCCGAAGTTGCTCTTGCCGCCGAGCAGCGCGCCGAAGAGTTCCGGTTCGTCGTCCGGGGTGACACGGTGCTCCTCGCCGTCGGCCGTCACGACGTCCATGGCGGTCACATGGTCCGACGCCCAGCCGTATGCGCGGCCCATCGTCGGGCTGACGCCGCCACCGAGGGTGAAGCCGACGACGCCGACGCCCGGCGACGAGCCGACGAGCGGCGCGAGTCCGTGGGCGGTGGACTCCTCGACCAGCTGCCCGAAGCGGACACCCGCCTGGATCCGGGCAGTCCGTCTCTCCGCGTCGATCACCACGTCCGACATCCGGCGCGTGGAGATCAGCACGGTGTCGTGGCTCGCGCCGAGGGACGGGCCGTGGCCCGTGTTGAGGACGGCGACGGGGAGACCGTGGGCGCGCGCGAACCGCGTCGCCGCCACCACGTCGGCCACGCACGTCGCACCCACCGCGACCCCGGGGTGGTGGGCCACGGTCCCGTTGAACACCGCGACCTCCGCGTCGTAGCCCTGCGATCCGGGGGTCAGTACCGGGCCGTCGACGGTCTGTGCGAGAGCGTCCAGTTCACCGGCCCAGTCTCCCCGCCGGGGAGGTTCGGGGGATCCATCGTTCTCCGAGGCCGGATTCATGCCCGTGACTTCTTTCTCTCGGTACGGGACGGAAGTTCGCCGTCCGTCCGTTCGTATGTGCCGGAGTGAGGGGACCGTGCCCGCCCGGAAATGATTTCGTCACGCCGGTCCGCGAACAGATCGTGTGAGCGCCGTCTTTCACCACGGACATTCCGAAGAAGCGGCGGAGTCGGTCGGCAGCGCTGAATTCTCGTGCGAATGCGGCGCGCTCGGGAGTTGTATCCGGGAGTTGTATCACCGCCACGATCGAGGAGGGAACGCGACGCACCGACCGCCCCCGCCCGGGGGTGCAGGTTCCGTTCCGTGCCCCGTACCCCGGGCGGCCGGGCGCCGCCCGCCGGGCGGCACGAAGGGCCCCGCCGGTGAACTCCGTTAGACTCCCGCGGATGCCGGGAAGGCATCTCGGGGCGACAGGGGCGGGGGAAAGCGGAACGTGAGCCGCGCGGAGCGCAACGTCGCCGAGCCCGATCTGGGGACGCTGGCGGGCCGGCTGCTGTTCGCCGTCCAGCGTGAACTCTTCTCCGGTCTCCACGCCCAGGGTTTCGACGACATCAAGCCCCGGCACGGCGCCGTTCTCGCTTACATGGAACTGCCGGGCGTCCGGGCAACGGAATTGGCACGGCGGTCCGGTCAGCACAAGCAGGTCATCGGCACGCTGATTGATGAACTCGCCGCTCTGGGTTATGTCGAGCGGCGGGACGATCCGGCGGACCGGCGGGCCAAACTCGTGTGCCCCACGGAACGTGGCCGGGCCCAGATGGCGGTGGCGGACGAGATCATGGCTCATATGCAGGCCCGGCATGAACAGCGCCTCGGCCCGGACGTCTACGCCCGGTTCAAGAGTGTCTTCATCGATGTGGTCGACCACCAGGGCGCCCGCGCTCCCGGGCCACCGTCGTGAGCATGGCCGCGACCAGGGCGGCCGCGATGAGGCCGGTGACCAGGACGGGGCCGGGCGCGAACGTGGCCGCCAGGATCCCGAGTACGGCCACGGTCCACAGCACGTCCAGCGTGCGGGACGGGTCCGCCTTGTGGCTCAGTACCCGGAGCACCGCCGCGTAGAGGGCGACGGGCACCGTGTACGTGGCGGCCGCCGTGGTCGGCCCGATATCGGTGTGGCCGCCGATGTGTTCGATGTTCACGGCCAGACCGGCGCCCACCGCCGCCGCGGAGCCGAACACGAGGTAGTGGCCGTAGCCCCAGCGCAACGACGTTGCCAGTGAGGTGAGTTGGACGGGGACGTCGTACGTGAAGTACAGCCACCACATGGCGTAGACCGTCAGGATGCCGCCGATCGCGAGTGGGGCGATGCTGCCGAAGGACGCGTCCGTGTCGAGGGCGGTGCGGACCGCCACGGTGGAGGCGGTCACCGTCTCGCCCAGCACGATGAGGGTGAAGAGACCGAACCGTTCGGCGATGTGCCGGGGGTGCCAGACCGTGTGCGCCGGCTGCTCCGCCCAGAGCGGGACGGCGAGTTCGAGCGCCGCCAGAACACAGAAGGCCGCCAGACCGCCCTCATGGGCCAGCGCGAGCCGGCCCACCCAGCCGATCTGAACGGTGAGGATCGCGGCCGCGTAGCGCAGGCAGCACCGCCGCCGGTCGGGATCGGAGTACGCGGCGCGCAGCCACTGGGCGACCATGGCCAGCCGCATGATGACGTAGCCCAGCGTGATGACGGTGAAGTCGGAGTCCTCCAGCGCCTTCGTCACACCGGCGGCCAGGGTGAGCGCGCCGGTGATCTGGACAAGGGTCAGCAGCCGGTAGAAGACGTCGTCGGTGTCGTAAGCGGAGGCGAACCAGGTGAAGTTCATCCACGCCCACCAGATCGCGAAGAACACCGTCGCGTAGCCGACCACCCCGTGGCCGATCCGGTCGATGACGACCTCGTGCTCGAACGCGCCGGCGGCCTGCGCCACCGCGACGACGAAGCACAGGTCGAAGAAGAGTTCCAGAGCGGTCGACGTGCGGTGCTCCTCGTCGGCGCTGCGTGAGCGCATCGGCCGGTACCAGGTCCAGTTGCGTCCCACGGGGAGCGGCTGACTCACGAGGCTTCATCCCTGACCGTTCTGAGGAAATTCACCCGACTTTAGATCACT
>NZ_JAAPBF010000305.1 GCF_022695985.1 Streptomyces sp. NP-1717
CGCCAACGGCCTCCCGGCTCCCGCCGGTTCGCGCCGGAACAAGCGCGACGAGACCCCGGCGGGGGAGGGGAAGGAAGCCAAGGAGGCGAAGGAGGCGAAGTCCGGCAGGGCCGGGAAGGCCGCGAAGCCCGAAAGGACCGCAAGAGCCGAGAAGGCGGGCCGCGCGGACGAGCCGGGCGGGGCCGCCGGCAAGACCGCGAAGGAGCCGAAGCCGTCCGGAGTGCCGAAACCGCCGAGGCCGTCGAAACCGCGCAAGGAGCCCGGCGGCCATGTCGTGCGCCCCGCACCGGCGTTGCCGGAGTCCGACCGGCACCGGCTGCTCGGCGGCTCCCACCACGACCCGCATTCCGTGCTCGGCGCCCACACCGGCAAGGGCGGGGTCGTCCTGCGGGTGCTGCGCCCGTACGCGAAGGGCGTGAGCGTCGTCGCCGACGGTCTGCGGGCCCAACTGCACGACGACGGGGACGGGTTGTTCTCCGGTGTCCTGCCGTGGCGCAAGGTCCCCGAGTACTCGCTCCTGGTGCGCTACGGCCTCACGGCCGAGGAGGGCGCGGGCAGCGCCGAGGAGGTCGACGAGCTGGAGACGCAGGACCCGTACCGCTTCCTGCCCACCCTCGGCGACCTCGATCTGCACCTCATCGGCGAGGGCAGGCACGAGGAGTTGTGGAACGCGCTCGGCGCCCGCCCGATGGTCCACCAGGGCGTCACGGGCACCCGCTTCACGGTCTGGGCGCCGAACGCGCAGGGCGTGCGGATCGCCGGGGACTTCAACTACTGGGACGGCACGGTCTACCCGATGCGCTCGCTCGGCTCGACCGGCGTGTGGGAGCTGTTCGTGCCCGGTGTCGGCGAGGGCGCGCTCTACAAGTTCGACATCACCCGCCCCGACGGTTCGCACACGCTGCGCGCCGACCCGATGGCCCGCCGCACCGAGGTGCCGCCGTCGACGGCGTCGATCGTCACGGAGTCGCACCACGTGTGGCACGACGAGGAGTGGATGGCGCACCGCGGCGACCTGCCGGTGCACGAGGCGCCGTTCTCCGTTTACGAGCTCCATCTCGCCTCCTGGCGACCTGGACTGACGTATCGTCAGCTGGCGCTCCAACTCCCCTCGTACGTGAAGGATCTGGGCTTCACGCATGTCGAGCTGATGCCGGTCGCCGAGCATCCCTTCGGTGGTTCGTGGGGCTACCAGGTCACCGGCTTCTACGCCCCGACCTCCCGGATGGGCACGCCCGACGACTTCCGTTTCCTGGTGGACACGCTGCACCGGGCGGGTATCGGCGTCATCGTGGACTGGGTGCCGGCGCACTTCCCGAAGGACGAGTGGGCGCTGGCCCAGTTCGACGGCAGGCCGCTGTACGAGCACGCGGACCCGTCCCGCGCCGAGCATCCCGACTGGGGCACGCTGGAGTTCGACTTCGGCCGCACCGAGGTGCGCAACTTCCTCGTAGCCAACGCGGTCTACTGGTGCGAGGAGTTCCACATCGACGGTCTGCGGGTCGACGCCGTCGCCTCGATGCTCTACCTCGACTACTCTCGCGAGGCCGGCGAGTGGACGCCGAACGAGCGCGGCGGGCGGGAGAATCTGGACGCCGTCGCCTTCCTCCAGGAGATGAACGCGACCGTCTACCGCCGCTGTCCCGGTGCCGTCACGATCGCCGAGGAGTCCACGGCCTGGGACGGCGTCACCCGCGCCACCCACCACATCGGCCCCGGCGGCTTCGGCGGTCTCGGCTTCGGGCTGAAGTGGAACATGGGCTGGATGCACGACTCCCTGGACTACGTCTCCAAGGAGCCGGTGCACCGCAAGTACCACCACGGCGAGATGACCTTCTCGATGGTGTACGCGTACAGCGAGAACTACGTCCTGCCGATCTCGCACGACGAAGTCGTCCACGGCAAGCGGTCGCTGGTCTCCAAGATGCCCGGCGACTGGTGGCAGCAGCGGGCCAACCACCGGGCGTACCTCGGCTGGATGTGGGCGCATCCGGGCAAGCAACTCCTCTTCATGGGGCAGGAGTTCGCCCAGGGCGCGGAGTGGTCGGAGGGTCACGGCCCGGACTGGTGGCTGCTGGACCCGTCGTACGCGGCGGAGGCCGACCACCGCGGCGTACGGGACCTGGTGCGCGACCTGAACACGGTCTACGGCCGGACCCCGGCGCTGTGGCAGCGCGACACCGTCCCCGAGGGCTTCGCATGGGTGGAGGGGGACGCCGGGGAGGACAACGTGTTCGCGTTCCTGCGCTTCGACGCGCAGGGCGCGCCGCTGCTCGCCGTCTCCCACTTCTCACCGGTGGTGCGCCACCAGTACCGCATCGGTGTCCCGGGGGGCGTCTCGGGCTGGACGGAGGTGATCAACACCGACGCGGGGCGGTACGGCGGCGGGGACGTGTTCAACATGGACACCCTCAAGCCGGAGGCGGTCCCCACGCACGGCCGCCCGGCGAGCGTCCAGTTGACGCTGCCGCCGCTCGCGACGCTGTGGCTGAAGCCGGTGTGATCCGGCGCCGGCGCGGCTCTCCCGGGCGTCGCTCAGCAGGATGAACCGGCGTGCCACGTCACGGCGGGCTTCCCGGCGGGCGCCGGGTCGCACGCCGGGACGTGCCGTACGGAGAGCACGAGCGCGACGACCGTCGCCGCCACGGCGAGCACTCCCGCCACCGTGCCGGCGCCGGCGCGTCCGCGCTTGCCGCGGCTTCTCGTACGGCGCATGTCTCCCCCGTTGTGGACATGACGACCGTGCCCGTCCGGGGGCCGGGTTCACGACCCCGTGGACCCGGTGGTGGCGCTCTCGTAAGCGAGTCGGGGCGGGACAGTGACATTCCGTACGATGCCGAGTCGCTGGGTCGCCCGGGTCAGCGCCACGTACAGGTCGTTGGTGCCGCGCGGTGAACCGTCCAGAACGGCCTCCGGGTCCACGACGATCACCGTGTCGAACTCCAGCCCCTTCGCCTGCCGGGGATCGAGCAGGACGACCGGCCGGGTGAGGTCGGGGGCGACTCCCCAGGAGGCGCCCGGGAGTTCGGCGGCGAGCGCGGGCAGCAGCGCGGCGGGGGCGATCACCGCGAGGCGTCCGGCGGCGCCGTGTTCCGCCGCGTGCGAGGCCGCGTGTCCGACTGCGCTCGCGGCGGCCGTACGGACCACGTCGGCCGGACCGACCTCCCGTACCCACGGGCCGACTCCCGTCGAGCGGACCGACTTCGGCGGCTCGAACGCGGGGTCCTCAAGGCGCCGCACCCCGGCGGCGAAGGCCATGATCTCGGCGGGCGTACGGTAGTTGACGCCGAGCCGGACATGCTCCCAGCGCTCACCGACGTACGGTCGCAGGATCTGCTGCCAGGAGTCGCAGCCTGCCACGTCCCCGGTCTGCGCCGGGTCGCCGACCAGCGTCATGGAGCGGGCCGGGCAGCGGCGCATCAGCAACCGCCAGGCCATCGCGGACAGTTCCTGTGCCTCGTCCACCACGATGTGGCCGAAGGCCCAGGTGCGGTCGGCGGCGGCGCGCTCGGCGGCGCTGCGGGTGTCGGTCTCCTCCTGGCGTTCGGCCAGGCGTTCGGCGTCGATGAGGTCGTGCGCGAGCAGGACCTCCGCGTCCTCCTCGTCCTTGTCCTCGAACTCGTAGGTACGGGAGCCGTAACTCAGCTCCAGCACGCCCTGGGCGTACTCGATCCGCTCGCGCCGCTCGGACTCGGCGGCGGCGCGCGCGGCGGCGTCGTCCTCGCCGAGCAGTTCGGCGGCCTCGTCGAGGAGGGGGACGTCGGCGGGGGTCCAGTGGTCGTCACCGCTGACCTGACGCCTGATCAACTCGCCGTCCCCGTCGGGGAGATGGGTCGGCGCGGTCAGATAGTCCGCGACGAGGTCCTGCGGGGTGAGGGTGGGCCACAGCTCGTCGATCGCGGACTGCACCGCCGCGCTGGTGGCGATGGCCTTGCCGAGCTGGGCGACGTCGGTGGGGTCGAGGAGGTTCGGGCCGCCGTACGGGTCGGCCCCGAGCCGCTCGGCGAGCTGTTCGGTGAGGGAGTCGATGACGGAGAAGGCGAAGTGCGGCCGGGCGAGATTGTGCGGGAGGCCGGTGTCACGGGCCCGGGCACGCGCGTCCTCGGCCATCGCGCGGTCCAGCTGGAGCGTCCCGTCGTCGTGCTCGATCTCGATGTGCGGATCGGGCACCGTCTGGCGGTCGCGCAGCGCGGCGGCCAGCACGTCCGCCATCTCCGCGCGTCCCTTGACGGCCGCGGCGGCGGGCGTGTCGGTGGCGGTCGCCCGTACGCCGGGGAAGAGTTCGCCGGTCGTCGCCAGCAGCACACCGCTCTCGCCGAGGGAGGGCAGCACCTCGCCGATGTACCCGAGGAAGGCGGGGTTGGGCCCGACGATCAGCACGGCGCGCCGCGCCAGCCGCTCACGGTGCGCGTACAGCAGATACGCGGCCCGGTGCAGCGCGACGGCGGTCTTGCCGGTCCCGGGGCCGCCCTCCACGACGAGCACCCCTCGGTAGGGCGCGCGGATGACGCGGTCCTGCTCGGCCTGGATGGTCCGCACGATGTCGCTCATCCGCCCGGTGCGGGCCGAGTCGAGCGCGGCGAGCAGCACGGCGTCGCCGTCCGGGTCCTCGTGGCCGGTGCGGGTGGTGTCGCCGGGGTCCATGATCTCGTCGTGGAGCGCGGTGACCCGCCGCCCCTCGGTGGTGATGTGCCGACGGCGGCGCAGACCCATCGTCGAATAGCCGGTGGCGAGATAGAAAGGGCGGGCGACGGGGGCGCGCCAGTCGATGAGCAGCGGGGTGTGTTCCGCGTCGTCCTGGCGCATTCCGATACGGCCGATGTGGTGGCTGGCGCCGTCGTCGAGATCGATACGGCCGAAACAGAGTCCGGATTCCACCGCATTCAGCGTGGTGACGGTGCCGGAGTGCTCGGCGACCCTGATGTCCCGCTCCACCATGGCCTGACGACCCGTGCTGACCTGCCCGATCGACGTCCGCACGGCGTCTTCCGCCTGCTCCCGGAGCGCGTCGAGACGCTCATGGAGGAGCGAGACGAATTGCTGTTCGCTCCGCAATTCCTCGGTTGACAATTCAGCCCCTGTCCGATACGGTTTGCTCAGTTGATTGATTTTCGAGCCTGCGCATGCACGTAAGATGCGGCGAAAGCCGAAACACCAAATATACGCAGAGCAATACCCCGACCGTCAATTCGGTGCCGGGGTATTTTTGTGCGCGGGGACCGATCGGGGGTCCGCGGTGCCGCTCTCTAGAGGACGTCCTGAAGCTCCTGGAGCAGCCGGCGCTTGGGGCGGGCGCCGACCATCGACTTCACCGGTTCGCCGGCCCGGAAGACCAGCAGCGTCGGCATCGCGAGGACGCCGTACCGGTTCATGGTCTCCGGGTTCGTGTCCACGTCGAGCTGGACGACCTTGAGCCGCGCCGCCTCCTCCTCGGCCACGGCGCTGAGCACCGGCGCGAGCTGGCGGCACGGCGGGCACCAGTCGGCGGTGAACTCCACCAGCACCGGGAGTCCGGCCCTCAGTACCTCGTCGTCGAAGGTCGCGTCCGTCACCACGGCGACGCCCTCTGCCTGGATCATGTGTCTTCTCCCTCGCGGAGCTGGTGGATGGTGAGCTCGCACAGCGGCTCGGGCCCGGTGGGCCGGGCTTGTTCCGCCTCGTTCCGGGCGGCCTCCGCCTGGGCGAGATGCTCGCCGACCTGGGCGCGGATCGAGCCGAGCCGGCCGATCAGCTCGTCCAGTTCGGCGAGCTTGCCGCGGTACACGTCGAGCGAGGCGGGACAGGAGTCCCCGGCCGGGTGCCCGGCGCGCAGACACTCCACGAACGGCCGCGTCTCCTCCAGACCGAACCCGAAGTCCTGAAGGGTCCGGATCTGCTGGATCAGCCGCAGATCGCCCTCGTCGTACGTGCGGTAGCCGTTCCCCGCCCGCCGGGCGGGCAGCAGCCCGCGGGACTCGTAGTAACGCAGAGTCCGGGTGCTGGTCCCCGCCCGCTCCGCGAGTTCGCCGATGCGCATGTCCACGACGGTAATCCTTGACGCCGACGTCAAGGCAACGGCTCATGGGCGGCTACGCGAGCCTCACGGCGTCCGCGCCGTCGCGAGCGCGTGGCGGACCGCGGCCAGCGCGTCCTCGTCGGTGGTGCCGAGGAGCAGCGCGGCGGTCGCGAACTCGCGGGCGCGCTCGGCGAGCACGGCCCTGGCGTTGTCGTCCACCGCGCCCACCGCCGCGGCGACGCGCGTACCGGAACCGCGCCTGCTGTGCACGAGCCCCGCCGACTCCAGCTCGCGGTAGGCCCGGACGACGGTGTTGTTGGCGAGTCCGAGGTCGGACGCGAGCTGCCGTACGGGGGGCAGCCGGTCGCCCTCGCGCAGGCGCCCCACCGAGATCAGATCCGCGAGCTGCGCCCTGATCTGCTCGAACGGCGGAACGGGGGCGCCGGAATCCACCCGGATACTGAGCCCGCCGGCAGTCATGGCCTCTCCTCGATGTGAGCGTCCGGCACGAGCAGTGCGACGAGGCACCAGCCGGCCGAGACGGCCGAGACGAGCGCCACGCACGCCAGGCCCAGCGCACCGAGGCCACCGGCCCGCCCGCCGCACGGGAGGGTGTCCAGGGCCACGGCCATGGTCGACGATACGGCGAAGAGCGGTGCGGCCACCAACACGCCCCACGCCCCGACCGTCGCCCGCGCCCTGACCCGCCGCCGCCCGTCGTCCCCGGCCCGCGCGGTGACGCGCCGCAGGGCCAGCGCACAGACGACGCTCCCGACACCGA
>NZ_JAAPBF010000306.1 GCF_022695985.1 Streptomyces sp. NP-1717
GAGCGGCGGTTCCCCACCGGCTTCCGCTGGGGGACGGCCACCGCCGCGTACCAGATCGAGGGGGCCGCGTCCGAGGACGGCCGGACCCCGTCCATCTGGGACACCTTCAGCCGTACGCCCGGCAAGGTCCGCAACGGCGACACCGGCGACATCGCCGCCGACCACTACCACCGTATGGCCGAAGACGTCGCGCTGATGCGGGAGCTGGGCGTCACCGACTACCGCTTCTCGGTGTCCTGGCCGCGCGTCCAGCCGACGGGCCGGGGCCCCGCCGTACAGCGCGGGCTCGACTTCTACCGGCGGCTGGTGGACGAGCTGCTGCTCGCCGGGATCCGGCCGGTCCTCACGCTCTACCACTGGGACCTGCCGCAGGAGTTGGAGGACGCGGGCGGCTGGCCGTACCGCGACACCGCGCAGCGGTTCGCCGAGTACGCGCGGCTCGTCGCCGGTGCGCTGGGCGACCGGGTGCCGACCTGGACGACGCTCAACGAGCCCTGGTGCGCGGCGTTCCTGGGCTACTCGGCCGGTGTGCACGCGCCGGGGCACACCCGCCCCGAGGCGGCGTTGCGCGCCGCGCATCATCTGAATCTGGCGCACGGCCTGGCGACCGGCGTCCTGCGCGACGCGCTGCCGGCGAAGGCGGAGGTCTCGCTGACGCTCAATCTGCACGCCGTACGGCCCCTGACGGACTCCCCCGGGGATCTCGACGCGGTGCACCGGATCGACGCGCTCGGCAACCGTGTCTTCCTCGATCCCGTCTTCCACGGCCGTCTGCCGCGCGATCTCGTGGACGACACCGCCGCGTTGACCGACTGGTCCTTCGTGCGGGACGGCGATCTGGCGACGATCTCCGCGCCGGTCGACTCGCTGGGGATCAACTACTACTCCCCCACCGTGGTCGCGAGCGGTACGTCCGAGTCACCGTCGCCGTGGCCGGGCGCGGACGAGCACGTGCGCTTCGTCCCCGCGCCGGGCCCGCGTACGGCGATGGACTGGCCGGTCGACGCCACCGGGCTGTACGACCTGCTCACGGGGTTGCGCGACGAACTGCCGGACGTCCCGCTGATGGTCACCGAGAACGGCGCGGCGTACGACGACTACGCCGATCCGTCCGGCGCGGTCCACGACCCGGAGCGCGTCGCGTATCTGCGCGCCCATCTCGAAGCCGTCCACCGGGCGATCGAGGACGGCGCCGACGTGCGCGGCTACTTCCTCTGGTCGCTGCTGGACAACTTCGAGTGGGCGTACGGCTACGGCAAGCGGTTCGGCGCCGTGCACGTCGATTTCGCGTCCCAGCGGCGCACGCCGAAGGACAGCGCCCGCTGGTACGCGGAGGTCATCGGCCGCGGGGGTCTGGACTGAGCGCCACCGCTCCGAGCCGGGCGCCTCTCAGCTGGGCGACGACGACGGTGGCCTCCCACTCCTCGGAGGTCACGACCCGTGGGGCGAGCCCGTCGCGCCTGACCGTGCGGACGGCGTCCGGCACCTGGCGCTCGCTCGTCTCGAACAGCAGATGGCCGCCGGGGGCCAGCCAGCCGGGCGCCCCGGCGGTCACCCGGCGCAGCACGTCGAGCCCGTCGTCGCCGCCGTCGAGCGCGACCAGTGGTTCGTGCTCCCGCGCCTCGGACGGCAGGAGCGCGACGTCGCGGGTCGGTACGTAGGGCACGTTGGCGATGAGGATGTCGATACGGCTCCGAAGGCCGTCCGGCAGCGCGTCGAAGAGGTCCCCTTCGAGGACCGTGCCGCCGGCGGCGAGATTGCGGCGGGCGCAGGCCACGGCCGCCGGGTCGATGTCGGAGGCGTACAGCTCGACGGGGTCGTACTCCTCGACGGAGCCGTGCGCGGCGGCGAGCAGGGCGGCACCGAGCGCGCCCGAGCCGCAGCACAGGTCGACGACGACGGCGGGCCGCCCGGCGGGGGTCTGGTGGATCAGGGCCGCCGCCTGCCGGACGAGGAACTCGGTGCGGCGGCGGGGGACGAAGACCCCGGCGTCGACGGTGATCCGCAGGCCGTAGAACTCGGCCCAGCCGATGACGTGTTCCAGGGGCAGTCCGGCGGTGCGGCGGCTCACCATCCCGGTGAGGGCGGCCGGGGTGTCGGCGGCGGAGACCAGGAGACGTGCCTCGTCCTCGGCGAAGACACAGCCCGCGGCGCGGAGCCTGGTGACGACGGCGGAGAGGGAGGGAAGCGTGGTGGAGAACGGTGTTGCCGACATGGAAACCTTTCGGGGCGCCTACGGGCGCTCCGGCGGTCCTCAGCCTGTCGGACGGACCGCGCGGCCGTGAGAGGGGAGCACCCGGCCTGACACTGCGGTAATGGGTCCCACCTCCTCGGTGCGTACGCTGCTTCGGTCGGGTCACAGTACCCCACCGGCTCCGGGCGCGTGATCGGGTTCTCAGGGGGCCGCTCGCGGTCGTCGTCCGCCTTTCGCAGTAGTGGTGAGACAGCAATACTGTCGGTATGGACACACAGGCCACAGCCGCGAGCGCGGCCGGGGCGGACGGGGAGCCGACGTTCACCGTCGACGAGCTGGCCGCGCGCGCCGGTGTCACCGTGCGCACCGTCCGGTTCTACGGCACCCGCGGTCTGCTGCCGCCGCCGGTGATCGGACCGCGCCGGGTCGGCCACTACGGGCACGCCCACCTCTCCCGGCTCGCGCTCATCGAGGAGCTTCAGCACCAGGGCATGACCCTCGCGGCGATCGAGCGATATCTGGAGCAGTTGCCGCCGGATCTGAGCGCGCACGATCTGGCCATCCACCGGGCGCTGGTGGCGACCTGGGCGCCGGACTCGGCGGAGGAGGCGACGCGGGCGGAGCTGGAGAAACGCGCGGGCCGCGCCCTGGCCGAGGACGACGTCGACCGGCTGGCGGCCATGGGTGTCCTGGCGCGTGCCGAGACTCCCGGCCGCTACCGGCTCGATCCGGGGCTGCTGCGCCTCGGGGTCGAGCTGCTGGACGTGCCGATCGCGCACGAGACGATCCTCGCCGCCCGTACGGTCCTGCTGGAGCACACCCGCTCGGCCGCGCACGCGCTGTCGCGCCTCTTCCGCGACGAGGTGTGGAATCCGTACGAGGAGAGCGAACCGGATCCGGAGCGGGTGGCGGCGATGAGGTCGCTGTCGGCCCATATGCAGCCGATGGTCGTGCAGGCGCTGGTGACGGCGTTCCAGCGCTCGCTCAAGGAGGAGCTGCGGGCCGCGTTCACCGACGGATGAACACGGCCCGCGCCGAACCGAGGCCGGCCGGGGTCGCTACCGCGCGTCGTGGAACGTCTCGCCCCGTTCGGCCCTCGCCACCAGCGAGGCGGGCGGCGAGAAGCGCTCCCCGTACGTCGCGGCGAGTTCACGGGCCCGCGCGACGAAGCCGGGCAGGCCGCCCTCGTACCCGTTGATGTACTGGAGGACGCCGCCCGTCCAGGCCGGGAATCCGATGCCCATGACGGAGCCGATGTTGGCGTCGGCGACGGTCGTCAGGACGTTCTCGTCCAGGCAGCGCACGGAGTCCAGCGCCTCCGAGAAGAGCATGCGCTCCTTCATGTCGGTGAACGGCACGTCCGCGTCGGGCTTGGTGAAGTGCTCGCGCAGGCCCGGCCAGAGGCCGGTGCGGCCGCCGTCCTCGGCGTAGTCGTAGAAGCCGGCGCCGCCCGCGCGTCCGGGGCGGCCGAAGTCGTCCACCATGCGGTCGATGACCGCGTCGGCCGGGTGCGGGGTCCAGGTGCCGCCGGACTCCTCGACAGCGCGCCGTGTCTCGTCGCGGATCCTGCGCGGCAGGGTGAGGGTCAGTTCGTCCATCAGGGAGAGCACCTTGGCCGGGTAGCCGGCCTGCGCCGCGGCCTGTTCGACCGAGGCGGGTTCGACGCCCTCGGCGACCATTGCGACGCCCTCGTTGATGAACCGGCCGATGACGCGTGAGGTGAAGAAGCCGCGCGAGTCGTTGACGACGATCGGCGTCTTCCTGATCTGCCGTACGAGGTCGAAGGCGCGGGCGAGTGCTTCGTCGCCGGTCTTGCCGCCCTTGATGATCTCCACGAGCGGCATCTTGTCGACGGGCGAGAAGAAGTGCAGACCGATGAAGTCGGCGGGGCGCGCGACGCCTTCGGCGAGGGCGGTGATGGGCAGCGTCGAGGTGTTGGAGCACAGGAGCGCGTCGGGCTCGACCACGTCCTGGATCTCCTGGAAGACACGGTGCTTGAGCGCCGTGTCCTCGAAGACCGCCTCGATCACGGCGTCGCAGCCCGCGAGGTCCGCCGCCTCGCCGGTGGGGGTGATCCGGGCCAGCAGGGCGTCCCGGTCGGCCTCGGTCGTACGGCCCCGGGCGACGGCCTTGGCCAGCAGCTTCTGCGAGTACGCCTTGCCCTTGGCCGCCGCTTCGGCCGTCACGTCCTTGAGGACGACGTCGATACCGGCGCGGGCGCAGCTGTAGGCGATGCCCGCTCCCATCATCCCGGCGCCGAGGACGGCGACCTTGCGCACGGTGCGCCGGTCGACGTCCTTGGGGCGGCTGGCGCCGGAGTTGACCGCCTGGAGGTCGAAGAAGAACGCCTGGATCATGTTCTTGGCGGTCTGCCCGGTGACCAGTTCGGTGAAGTATCTGGCCTCGATGGTCTGCGCGGTCTCGAAGTCGACCTGTGAGCCCTCGACGGCGGCGGCCAGGATGTTGCGGGGAGCGGGGTAGGGCGCGCCGCCGGTCTGCTTCAGGAGGTTGGCGGGGAAGGCGGGGAGGTTGGCGGCGAAGCGCGGGCTGGAGGGTGTGCCGCCGGGGATCTTGTAGCCCTTGACGTCCCACGGCTGCGACGACTCGGGGTGTTCGTCGATGAAGGCGCGTGCCCGGTCGAGCATCTCCTCGGTGGTGGCGGCGACTTCGTGGACGAGGCCGTTGTCCCGTGCGCGGCGCGGCGAGTACTGGGTGCCCTGGAGCAGCACCTTGAGCAGCGCGTCGGAGATGCCGAGGAGCCGTACGGTACGGGTGACGCCGCCGCCCGCGGGGAGCAGGCCGAGGGTGACCTCGGGCAGCCCGATCTTGGAGCCGGGCGCGTCGAGCGCGACGCGGTGGTGGCAGGCGAGCGCGATCTCGTAACCGCCGCCCAGGGCCGCGCCGTTGATGGCGGCGACGACGGGCTTGCCGAGTGTCTCGATGGTGCGCAGGGCGCGCTTGACGGCCAGTCCGGCGTCGAACGCCTGCTGGGCGTCGTCCGGGCCGAGCTTGATCATGTCCTTGAGGTCGCCGCCGGCGAAGAAGGTCTTCTTCGCGGAGGTGACGATGATGCCGCGGATGCTGTCCTTCTCGGCCTCGGCGCGTGCCGCGATCGCGGCGATCGAGGTCCGGAAGCCCTGGTTCATGGTGTTGGCCGACTGGGCGGGGTCGTCGAGGACGAGGGTGACGACGCCTGTCCCGTCCTGCTCCCAGCGGATGGTGGTGGACTCGCTCATGCTGCTGCTCCGTAGCGAAGAGATGCTTGGCGGACGGGGACGGTCAGACGCGTTCGACGATCGTGGCGACGCCCATGCCGCCGCCGACGCAGAGCGTGGCGAGGCCGTACCGCTTGTCCTGGCGCTCCAGTTCGTCCACGAGGGTGCCGAGGATCATCGCGCCGGTGGCGCCGAGCGGGTGGCCTAGCGCGATGGCGCCGCCGTTGACGTTGACCCGGTCCAGGGAGAGGCCCATCTCGGCGACGTAGCGCAGGACGACGGCGGCGAACGCCTCGTTGATCTCCACGAGGTCGATGTCGCCGATGGTGAGTCCGGCCTTGGCGAGCGCCTTGCGGCTGGCGGGCGCGGGTCCGGTCAGCATGATCGTGGGTTCGGAGCCGGACACGGCGGCGGAGACGATACGGGCGCGGGGCATCATGCCGTACCGCTCGCCGGTCTCCTTGGAGCCGATCGCGACGAGGGAGGCGCCGTCGACGATGCCGGAGGAGTTGCCGGCGTGGTGGACGTGGTCGATCTTCTCGACCCAGTGGTACTTCTGGAGCGCCACCGCGTCGAATCCGCCGAGGTCGCCGATCTGCGCGAACGAGGGCTTGAGCGGAGCGAGGGTGTCTGCCGTGGTGCCGGGCCGCAGGTGCTCGTCGTGGTCGAGGACGGTGAGCCCGTTGCCGTCGCGGACGGGGACGACGGAGCGGGCGAACCGGCCGTCCTTCCAGGCCGCCGCCGCGCGCTCCTGCGACAGCGCGGCGAACTCGTCGACGTCGCGCCGGGTGAAGCCGCCGATGGTGGCGATGAGGTCGGCGCCGATGCCCTGGGGGGCGAAGCCCGTACGGATGCTGGTCATCGGGTCCATCGCCCAGGCGCCGCCGTCGGAGCCCATCGGGACACGGGACATCGACTCGACGCCACCGGCGAGGATCAGGTCCTCCCAGCCCGAACGGACCTTGGCGGCGGCCAGGTTGACGGCTTCGAGGCCGGAGGCACAGAACCGGTTCTCCTGGACGCCGGCGACGGTGTCGGGGAGTCCGGCGGCGACGGCGGCGGTCCGCGCGATGTCGGAGCCCTGGTCGCCGAGGGGGCTGACGACGCCGAGCACGATGTCGTCGATCGCCGCCGGGTCGAGACCGGGGAACCGGCCGCGGATCTCGTGGATCAGGCCGACGACGAGATCGATCGGCTTGGTGCCGTGCAGGGCACCGTTGGCCTTGCCACGACCGCGCGGGGTGCGGATCGCGTCGTACAGATACGCTTCGGTACTCAAGACAGCGGCCTTTCGGACTCGTGGGAGATGCCGGGGGTGGTGGTGCTGCTCCTGATGCTCGGGACGTCCCAGT
>NZ_JAAPBF010000307.1 GCF_022695985.1 Streptomyces sp. NP-1717
CCGCCGTCAGACCTTGCGCAGGTGGAACGTCAGCGACAGGCCCTCGTCCGTGAACGCCGGGCCGAACGTCGCGTCCGGGGCGCCCGGTTCGAAGGTCAGGGCCAGGACCTCGTCCGAGATCAGCGGTGTGTGGGTCGTCAGCGCCGCGTGGGTCTCGTCCGTTGTGGCCGTCCAGCGGACGGCGATACGGTCCGCGACGTCCAGGCCGCTGTTCTTGCGGGCCTCCTGGATCAGGCGGATCGCGTCACGGGCCAGGCCCGCCAGGCGCAGCTCCGGAGTGATCTCCAGGTCCAGCGCCACCGTCGCGCCCGAGTCCGAGGCGACCGACCAGCCCTCGCGGGGCGTCTCCGTGATGATCACCTCGTCCGGTGCGAGCGAGACCGGTTCGCCGTCGACCGTGACCGACGCCGTTCCGTCCCGCAGCGCCGCGGACAGCGCCGCCGCGTCCGCGTCGGCGACCGCCTTCGCCACCGCCTGGACACCCTTGCCGAACCGCTTGCCCAGCGCACGGAAGTTCGCCTTCGCCGTCGTGTCCACGAGCGAGCCGCCGACCTCCGACAGTGACGCCAGCGACGAGACGTTCAACTCCTCCGTGATCTGCGCCCGCAGTTCCGGCGACAGCGTCTCGAAGCCCGACGCCGCGACCAGCGCGCGCGACAGCGGCTGGCGCGTCTTCACCCCCGACTCGGCCCGTGTCGCGCGGCCCAGCTCCACCAGCCGCCGTACCAGCGCCATCTGGCGGGACAGCGCCGGGTCGATCGACGGCAGGTCCGCCTCGGGCCACGTCGACAGGTGCACGGACTCCGGCGCGTCGGGCGTGACCGGGACGATCATGTCCTGCCAGACCCGCTCCGTGATGAACGGGACGAGGGGGGCCATCAGACGGGTGACCGTCTCGACCACCTCGTGGAGCGTACGGAGGGCCGCCTTGTCGCCCTGCCAGAAGCGGCGGCGCGAGCGGCGTACGTACCAGTTGGACAGGTCGTCGACGAACGCCGACAGCAGCTTGCCGACGCGCTGTGTGTCGTACGCCTCCATCGCGCGCGTGCTCTGGTCGACCAGCGCGTGCAGCTCGCTCAGCAGCCAGCGGTCCAGCACGGGCCGGTCGGCCGGCGCCGGGTCGGCCGCGGACGGCGCCCAGCCGGACGTGCGCGCGTACAGGGCCTGGAAGGCGACCGTGTTCCAGTACGTCAGCAGCGTCTTGCGGACGACCTCCTGGATCGTCGTGTCACCGACCCGCCGCGCCGCCCACGGCGAGCCGCCGGCCGCCATGAACCACCGCACCGCGTCCGCGCCGTGCTTGTCCATGAGCGGGATCGGCTGAAGGATGTTGCCCAGGTGCTTGGACATCTTGCGGCCGTCCTCGGCGAGGATGTGCCCGAGGCAGACCACGTTCTCGTAGCTCGACCTGTCGAAGACGAGCGTGCCGACGGCCATCAGCGTGTAGAACCAGCCGCGTGTCTGGTCGATGGCCTCCGAGATGAACTGCGCCGGGTAGCGCTTCTCGAAGAGGTCCTTGTTCTTGTACGGGTAGCCCCACTGCGCGAACGGCATCGAGCCGGAGTCGTACCAGGCGTCGATGACCTCGGGGACGCGCGTCGCGGTCTCCCCGCAGGTCGGGCAGGCGAAGGTGACCGCGTCGATGAACGGGCGGTGCGGGTCGAGCGACGACTGGTCCTCGCCGCTCAGCTCGGTCAGTTCGGCGCGCGAGCCCACGCAGGTGAGGTGCCCGTCCTCGCACTGCCAGATGGGCAGCGGGGTGCCCCAGTAGCGGTTGCGGGACAGGGACCAGTCGACGTTGTTGTTCAGCCAGTCCCCGTACCGGCCGTGCTTGACCGAGTCGGGGAACCAGTTGGTCTTCTCGTTCTCCTGAAGGAGGCGGTCCTTCACGGCGGTCGTACGGATGTACCAGGACGGCTGCGCGTAGTACAGCAGCGCCGTGTGGCAGCGCCAGCAGTGCGGATAGCTGTGCTCGTACGGCACGTGCCGGAACAGCAGTCCGCGCGCGTCCAGGTCGGCGGTGAGCGCCTCGTCGGCCTTCTTGAAGAAGACGCCGCCGACGAGCGGTACGTCCTGCTCGAACGTGCCGTCGGGACGGACCGGGTTCACCACCGGCAGGCCGTACGCGCGGCAGACCACGAGGTCGTCCGCGCCGAACGCGGGGGACTGGTGGACGAGGCCGGTGCCGTCCTCCGTCGTCACGTACTCCGCGTTGACGACGTAGTGCGCCGGGGAGTCCTCGGGGAACGGGATGAGCGCGAACGGACGGTCGTAGGTCCAGCGCTCCATCTCGCGGCCCGTGAACCGCTCGCCGGTCAGCTCCCAGCCGTCCTCGCCGAGCGCCTTCCCCACCAGCGGTTCGGCGACGACGAGCTTCTCCGTGCCGTTCGACGCGACGACGTAGGTGACGTCGGGGTGGGCGGCGACCGCCGTGTTGGACACCAGGGTCCAGGGCGTCGTCGTCCAGACGAGGAGCGCGGCCTCGCCCGCCAGCGGGCCGGAGGTCAGCGGGAAGCGGACGAAGACGGAGGGGTCGACGATCGTCTCGTAGCCCTGCGCCAGCTCGTGGTCCGAGAGGCTCGTCTGGTCACGCGGGCACCACGGGGCGACCCGGTGGTCCTGGACGAGCAGCCCCTTGCCGAAGATCTCCTTCAGCGACCACCAGACGGATTCGATGTACTCCGGGTTCATCGTCTGGTAGGCGTCGTCCAGGTCGACCCAGTACCCCATGCGGGTCGTCAGCTCGGAGAAGGCGCCGGTGTGCCGGGTCACCGACTCGCGGCACTTCTCGTTGAACTCCGCGATGCCGTACTTCTCGATGTCCTGCTTGCCGGTGAAGCCCAGCTCCTTCTCGACCGCGATCTCCACGGGCAGGCCGTGGCAGTCCCAGCCGGCCTTGCGGGCGACGTGGAAGCCGCGCATCGTACGGAAGCGCGGGAAGACGTCCTTGAAGACACGGGCCTCGATGTGGTGGGCGCCGGGCATGCCGTTGGCGGTGGGCGGGCCTTCGTAGAAGACCCACTCCGGGCGGCCCTCGGACTGCGCCAGGGTCTTGTCGAAGACCTTGTTCTCACGCCAGAAGTCGAGCACGGCGTGCTCGAGGGCGGGCAGGTCGACCTGGGCCGGTACCTGGCTGTACAGCGGTGGCGTCATGGATGAAACTCCTCCAACGGATCTGCGGCGTCTCCGTCGGAGGGACGAGAGCCTGCGGCTCCCGCGGTACCACCCTCCTTGGCCCCGGGCGTCGCCGCCCTCGGCCCCCTCATTGGGGTCGCGCTGCCGGGTCTACGGCCCCGCGTACTGCCAGGGCTTTCTTCCGGCGGCTCCGGGGTGATGCTTCACTCCGCGCCCTGCCCCCGGGCTCGCACCGTCCCCGGGTCGCTCATGGCCGCTCTCGGAGCTACTCGTCCCCATCCACGCCTCTCGCTGGGCCCAGTGTACGGGGCCGTGGCAGGGGCGGCCGACCGCTTTTCCGGCGCTCGCACGCGGGCCTGCGGACGTGTCACGGGGCGGGAGCGCGGCCCCCGCGGCGTACGGCGCCGTCGCTGACCCGAATGGGTCCGGCGGGGCCCGCGGACTTCCCCGAGCCGCCCGTGGGGCGGATTACCCGGCGGGGAGCTGGGCACAACGGATGGAGGCTCGCCTTGTCACCGGCGGAGGCGGGTCTCACCGGCGGCGTGCCCCGTTGCCGCGTGGCTGGTGTCGATTTATCGTCCCAGCACGACTCGCGTGCAAGATCACAAAATGTGAAGGGGCCGCGGCATGGTGGCGAAGAAGACCGCCGCGAAGAAGACAGCGGCCAGGAAAGCGGCTGTGAAGAAGAAAGCGGCCGACAAGACAGCCGTCAAGAAGGCGGCTTCGAAGAAGACGTCGGCGACCGAGGCACCGGAGCGACAGACACCGGCTACGCACGCACCGGCCGCGCAGGAGAGCGCCGCGGCCGAGCCGGAGCACCAGGCACCTGCGAAGAAGACCGCGGCCGGGAAGACGGCGCATCCTAAGAAGGTTGCCGCCAAGAAGGCCGCGAAAAGGGCCGCGTCCGCGGCCGAGGGGGCGGCCGAGGCCGCGGAACAGACGGGAGCCAAGACGGTGGCAGCGAAGAAGACAGCGGGTAAGAGGGCGGCGGCGGCCACGGGTGGTACGGCGACCGCGGTGCCCCCGGCGCGCGGCACCACACCCCCCGGAGAGCTTGCCGTGAGGCCCGGCGAGGACCCCTGGACGGAGGAGGAGGTCGCCGAGGCGCGGGCCGGCCTGGAGAGCGAGGCGGCCCGGCTGAACGCCGAGATCTCGTCCTCGGAGCAGGCGCTCGCCGGGCTGATGCGGGACTCCGGCGACGGTGCGGGCGACGACGACGCCGACACCGGCACGAAGAACATCACGCGGGAGCACGAGATGTCCCTGGCGGCGAACGCGCGCGAGATGGTCGAGCAGACGGAGCGGGCCCTGCTGCGCCTCGACGCCGGTACGTACGGTCTCTGCGAGGTCTGCGGCAAGCCCATCGGCAAGGCCAGAATGCAGGCGTTCCCGCGGGCCACGCTGTGTGTCGAGGACAAGCAGAAGCAGGAAAGGCGCGGCTGAGACCGTACGCGCGTGACGTACCCTCGACGCTAATCGGGATCTAACTTGAGGGACTCACGTGGCAGAGGCGGAGCGCGTCATCGGAACGCCGGATGTTGACGACGAGGGCGCGGCTCCCGCCGAGCCGGTCCGGGGAAAGCGCAAGATCGTCGCGCTCTTCTCCGTGGCGCTGGTGGCCTACCTGCTCGACCTCGGCAGCAAGATGCTCGTGGTGGCGAAGCTGGAGCACCACGAGCCCATCGAGGTCGTCGGCGATCTGCTGAAGTTCGAGGCGGTGCGCAACGCGGGCGCGGCCTTCGGCATCGGTGAGGCGTACACCGTCTTCTTCACGTTCGTCGCGGCGACCGTGATCGTGGTGATCGCGCGACTGGCCCGCAAGCTCTACAGCGGGCCGTGGGCGTTCGCGCTCGGTCTGCTGCTCGGCGGGGCGCTCGGCAATCTCACCGACCGGATCTTCCGTGAGCCGGGAGTGTTCAAGGGCGCCGTCGTGGACTTCATCGCGCCGGCGAACTTCGCGGTGTTCAATCTCGCCGACTCCGCGATCGTCTGCGGCGGTTTCCTGATCGTGATCCTGTCCTTCCGCGGCCTCGACCCCGACGGGACGGTCCACCGCGACTGAGCGGAGGCCGCCCGCCCTCCGCACGCCGTCCCGGGCCTCCGAGCCCTCTCCGTGGGCGGTCGGGCGGTGCGGGCAAGGCATACTCGACGGGTGAGCACCGTTCCCGATATCCGCACCCTGCCCGTTCCCGATGGCCTTGAGGGTGAGCGCGTCGACGCCGCCATCGCCCGTATGTTCGGGTTCTCCCGTACGAAGGCGGCCGAGCTGGCCGCCGCCGGGAAGGTGCAGGTCGACGGGGCCGTGGTCGCCAAGTCCGAACGGGTGCGCGGCGGCGCGTGGCTGGAAGTGGAGATGCCCGAACCCGCCGCCCCGGTGCGGGTCGTGGCCGAGCCGGTCGAAGGCATGGAGATCGTGTACGACGACGACGACATCGTCGTGGTCGTCAAGCCGGTCGGCGTGGCCGCCCACCCGAGCCCCGGCTGGACGGGTACGACCGTCATCGGCGGTCTGGCCGCCGCCGGTTACCGCGTCTCGACCTCCGGCGCCGCCGAGCGGCAGGGCGTCGTGCACCGGCTGGACGTCGGCACGTCCGGGCTGATGGCCGTGGCCAAGTCGGAGCGCGCGTACACCTCGCTCAAGGCGCAGTTCAAGGAGCGGATCGTCGACAAGCGCTACCACGCGCTGGTGCAGGGACATCCGGACCCGATGAGCGGCACCATCGACGCCCCCATCGGACGGCATCCGAACCACGACTACAAGTTCGCCGTGACCGCCGAGGGCAAGCCGTCGGTCACGCACTACGACCTGATCGAGGCGTTCCGCTCCGCCTCGCTGCTGGACATCAAGCTGGAGACGGGCCGTACGCATCAGATCCGGGTGCACATGGCCGCCCACCGCCACCCGTGCGTCGGCGATTTGACGTACGGCGCCGACCCCACGCTGGCCAAGCGGCTGGGGCTGACCCGGCAGTGGCTGCACGCGATGAAGCTGGGCTTCGAGCATCCGTCGGACGGCCGGTGGGTGGAGTTCGAGAGCACGTATCCGGACGATCTGCAGAGCGCGCTGGACAAGGTACGGGCCGAGAGCAACGCGTGAGCGCGGGGGAGACCGGCGCCGGCCCGCGGCTCGCCGGGGCCGGGGGCGGGATGACGTACGAGATCCGGTCCGCCGCGGGCGCGGCCGACCGTGAGGCGTGCTTCGCGGTCCGCCGGCGGGTGTTCGTCGTCGAGCAACACGTCCCCGAGGAGCTGGAGTTCGACTCCCACGACGCCCTGGACGCCGCCGCCGCGCATGTGCTCGCGGTGCGCGGCGACGGGCTGCCGCTCGGCACGGCGCGGCTGCTGCACGGCCCGGAGGCGGCGGACCGGACCGGCGGCGACCCGGCGGTCGGCTCGCTCGGCCGGCTCGCGGTGGCCGGGGAGGCGCGCGGCCTCGGGATCGGCGTCGCGCTGGTGAGGGCCGTGGAGGACCTGGCGCGCGAACGCGGTCTGCTGGTGGTGGACCTGCACGCGCAGACGCGGGCGCTGGGGTTCTACGAGCGGCTCGGCTACGAGGCGTACGGCGCGGAGTACGAG
>NZ_JAAPBF010000308.1 GCF_022695985.1 Streptomyces sp. NP-1717
CACTTGTCCGTTCGTCCGGGCCGGGCCTAGTGTCCAGCCTGGACGTTCAACGACCTGTTGACTCCGGCATATGCCAGCCGAACGAGGACTGAGGACTGACGTGATGGACCTGATCCCGGCGCCTGTCAGTGTCGAAGGCCCGCAGAGCGGTGGCTTCGTCCCCGACTCGGCCACCACGCTCTGGGCGGCGCCCGGGACCGAGGGCACCGAGCGCTGGCTGCGCGCCACCATCGGGGCGGCCCTCGGGCTCCCGCTCGCCCCCGGTCCGCCCGGCGGCAGCAACGCCGTGTCGCTGCGCATCGACGAGTCCATGGCCCCCGAGGAGTACCGGCTGGACATCACCGCCGAGTGGGGCGCGGAGATCCACGGCGGCAGCGCGGCCGGTGTCTTCTGGGGCGCCCAGACGCTCCGTCAGCTCCTCGGCCCCAAGGCCTTCCGCCGTGCGCCCGTGTCCCCCGGCGTACGGCAGGAGATCCCCCGTCAGGTCATCGAGGACCGCCCCCGCTTCGGCTGGCGCGGCGTCATGCTCGACGTGTCACGGCACTTCATGCCCAAGGACGGCGTCCTGCGCTTCCTGGACCTGATGGCCGCGCACAAGCTCAACGTCTTCCACTTCCACCTCACGGACGACCAGGGCTGGCGCGTCCAGATCAAGCGGTACCCGAAGCTGACCGAGGTCGGCGCGTGGCGGTCCCGGACCAAGTACGGCCACCGGTTCTCGGACATCTGGGACGAGAAGCCGCACGGCGGCTACTACACGCAGGACGACATCCGCGAGATCGTCGCGTACGCCGCCGAGCGGCACATCTCGGTCGTCCCCGAGATCGACATCCCGGGCCACTCGCAGGCCGCCATCTCCGCCTATCCGGAGCTGGGAAACACCGACGTCGTCGACACCTCGGAGCTGGAGGTCTGGGACACCTGGGGCATCAACCCGAACGTGCTCGCCCCCTCCGACAACACCCTGCGCTTCTTCGAGGGCGTCTTCGAGGAGCTGCTCGACCTCTTCCCGGCCGCCACCTCGCCGTTCATCCACATCGGCGGCGACGAGTGCCCCAAGGACCAGTGGAAGCGCTCGCCCGCCGCGCAGGAGCGGATCCGTGAACTCGGCCTGGCCGACGAGGACGAGCTCCAGTCGTGGTTCATCCGGCACTTCGACGGCTGGCTCTCCGCGCGCGGCCGGCGCCTCATCGGCTGGGACGAGATCCTGGAGGGCGGGCTGGCGCCCGGCGCCGCGGTCTCCTCCTGGCGCGGGTACGCCGGCGGGATCGCGGCGGCCAAGGCGGGGCACGACGTCGTCATGTGCCCCGAGCAGCAGGTCTATCTCGACCACCGTCAGGCGGCCGGGGCGGACGAGCCCATGCCCATCGGGTACGTCCGCACGCTGGAGGACGTCTACCGCTTCGAGCCCGTGCCGCCGGAGCTGACCGGCGCCGACGCCGCCCATGTCCTGGGCACCCAGGCCAATGTGTGGACCGAGGTGATGCAGGACCGCTCCCGCGTCGACTACCAGCTCTTCCCGCGCCTCTCCGCGTTCGCCGAGGTCGCCTGGTCCGTCCTGCCCGCTTCCGCCGACCGTGACTTCACGGATTTCGAACGGCGGATGACCGTGCACTACAAGCGCCTTGACGCTCTCGGGGTCGATTACCGGCCGCCCGGCGGTCCGTTGCCCTGGCAGCGGCGCCCCGCGCCGAACGGGGACTCCGCGAGTCTCGGACGTCCGATCGACGGTCCGCCCCCGAACGTGTGAGTCCACGCCGGCGCGCGTGCCCCGCGCGCGCCTGTCCGGCACCGTGAATTCCGGTGAATCGTGAGCCCCCCGACGGGGGTTGTCCGTACTGTTAAGTCGTACATGAGTGCCGGAAAATGGCATTCCGTACGTGTCGGTCAAGAAGTGCGAAAGCGGATCTTCCCCATGTTCATGGGCGGATACGCCCTTCGTGGACCCTCGGACCGGTAGGCCCGGAAGATGTGCCAGAGTTGCCTCGTCCGGCCTGTGAGCACGTACGGTACGGCCAACACAGGCGGACAGCCGGGACACCGGGAAGGGGCAGCTGGGTTGACCACGCACGCACCGCAGACTGCGCAGTCCGTGACGCTGCCGGTCTCGCTCGACGAGGCCGTGGCGGCACTGAGCGCCATGCCTGCCGCCGTGCCCGTCGCGGGTGGCACCGATCTGATGGCCGCCGTCAACAAGGGCCTGCTCAGGCCGGCCGGCCTGGTCGGACTCGGCCGGATCAGCGAACTGCGCGGCTGGCACTACCAGGACGGACACGCCCTGCTGGGCACCGGACTCACCCACGCGCGCATGGGGCGGCCCGACTTCGCCGCCCTCATCCCCGCGCTCGCCGCCTCCTCGCGCGCCGCGGGCCCGCCCCAGATCCGTAACGCGGGCACGCTCGGCGGGAACATCGCCACCGCGGCCCCCACCGGCGACTCACTGCCCGTCCTGGCGGCCCTGGAGGCGGACCTCGTCGTCGCGGGCCCCGACGGCGCGCGCCGTGAGATCCCCGTCTCCCATCTGCTGGCGGGCCGCGAGATGCTGGCGCCCGCCGAACTCATCGGCTTCGTCCGCGTACCGCTGCTGCACGCCCCGCAGGTCTACCTCAAGGCGACCGGCCGCACCGGCCCCGGCCGGGCCACCGCGTCCGTCGCCGTCGTGCTCGACCCGGCGCGCCGCGGCGTGCGCTGCGCGGTCGGCGCGATCGCGCCGATGCCGCTGCGCCCGCTGGAGGCCGAGCGCTGGATCGCCTCGCTGATCGACTGGGACGCCGACCGGGGGCTGGCGCCGGAGGCACTGGCGGCCTTCGGGGAGTACGTCGCCGCGGCGTGCATCCCCGACCCGGCCCCGGAGGCGGACGGGAGCGAGCCGCCCGCCCTGCCGCCCGCCGTACTGCACCTGAGGCGTACCGTCGCCACGCTGGCTCGACGAGCACTGGGGAGGGCGCTGCCGTGACCACCGACGAGAACGAGAACTCCGGGAATCCGGAGGGGCGTCCGCAGGCGCACGCACACGGGTATCCGCAGGAGCGTGGCGCGTGGCAGCCGATCCCGCAGGGCGGCGAGTACGACGGCGAGTCGACGGCCTTCGTGCAACTGCCGCCCGAGGACCGGGCGGACGCGCCGCTGGCGGCGCCCGGGCACGGCTACGTACCACCGGCGATCGACCAGCGGCAGCCGGACGGCGGCGTGGCCCCCGGCGGTCCTGCCGATGTCGGACAGTGGGCCCCGCACACGCCGCAGACGCAGCCCGATCCCTACGGATACGGGCAGGGCCACGGACAGGGGTACGGGCAGGGTCATCCGCACGGCTACCACCCCGACGTGCCGCACGACCCGCAGGCGACCGGCCAGTGGTCCTTCGCGGACCCGGCCGGCGGCGGCGCGGACGCCCGTACGGAGCCGGAGCCGCCGTCCCCGGCGCAGCCCACCGGCCAGTGGGTGATCCCGGTCGTCCCGGACGACCTCACGGACGAATCGGGCGAGTTCACCACGTCCGTGCCCATCACCTCGCAGTGGTCGGGCGGCGCTCCGCCCGCCACACTTCCGGGTGGCGCGCGCGCCCCCTGGGCGACCGAACCGGAACCGGCTCCGGAGCCCGTCGCGGAACAGCCGCCGCAGGCCGCGCCCGACGAGGCCGAGGCGCCCGCTCACGCGACCGGGCCGGACACGGACGAGCAGCCCGGCGCCGAAGCCCCGTCCGAGACCGGAGCCGAAGCGGACGCCGCCACGGAAACGGACGTCGGCACGGCGGCGGAAACGGAACCCGCGCCCGGTGCCCAGAACGAGCCGGTACCGGAGCCCGAACCCGAGCCGGAACCCCTCACCAGCAGCAACGACAGCGCCGAACACCCCGCAGGCTCCTACGTCCTGCGCGTCAACGGAGCCGACCGCCCCGTCACCGACGCCTGGATCGGTGAGTCCCTGCTCTACGTGCTGCGCGAGCGCCTCGGCCTCGCCGGCGCCAAGGACGGCTGCTCGCAGGGCGAGTGCGGTGCCTGCAACGTCCAGGTCGACGGCCGGCTCGTCGCCTCCTGCCTCGTCCCGGCGGCCACCGCGGCCGGCTCCGAGGTCCGTACCGTCGAGGGCCTGGCCTCCGACGGCGAACCGTCCGACGTCCAGCGCGCGCTCGCCAACTGCGGCGCCGTCCAGTGCGGTTTCTGCATCCCCGGCATGGCCATGACCGTCCACGACCTCCTCGAGGGCAACCACGACCCCAGCGAGCTGGAGACGCGCCAGGCGCTCAGCGGCAACCTCTGCCGCTGCTCCGGATACCGGGGTGTTCTCGACGCCGTCGGCGAGGTCGTCGCCGAACGCGCGGCGAGCGCCGAGGCCGCCGACGAGGCCCGCATCCCGCACCAGGCACCACCGGGCGCCGGCGGCGCCCACCCCGCACCTCTCGACCCGCACGACGGAGGCAAGGCGTGAGCAACGACGCGGCCACCGAGACCCAGGCGCTCGACGGCCCCCGGCAGGACCCGCCCGCGCTGGGGCTCGGCGCCTCCCTCCCACCGGCCGACGCCCGCGCCAAGACCGAGGGCACGTTCCCGTACGCCGCCGACCTCTGGGCCGAGGGTCTGCTGTGGGCTGCGCTCCTGCGCTCACCGCACCCGCACGCGCGGATCGTGTCCATCGACACCGGCGCGGCGGCCGAGATGCCCGGCGTACGGGCCGTGGTGACCCATCTCGACGTCCTCGGCGACCCCTCCTACGGACGGCTCGTCGCCGACCGCCCCGTCTTCGCCTCCGAGGTCGTGCGCCACCACGGCGAGGCCATCGCCGCCGTCGCGGCCGACCACCCCGACACCGCGCGGATGGCCGCCGCCGCCATCGCCGTCGAGTACGAGGTCCTCGACCCCGTCACCGACCCGGAGAAGGCGTTCGAGGCGGAGCCGCTGCACCCCGACGGCAATCTGATCCGCCACATCCCGCTGCGCTACGGAGACCCCGACCTCACCGGCGACGTGGTCGTCGAGGGCCTGTACCGCATCGGCCGCCAGGACCCCGCGCCCATCGGCGCCGAGGCCGGACTCGCCGTACCGCGCCCCGACGGCGGCGTGGAGATCTACACCGGCTCCACCGACCCGCACACCGACCGCGATCTGGCCGCCGCCTGCTTCGGCCTCGAACCCGACCAGGTCAAGGTCGTCGTCACCGGAGTCCCCGGCGCCACCGGCGACCGCGAGGACCCCGGCTTCCAGATCCCGCTCGGTCTGCTCGCGCTGCGCACCGGCTGCCCGGTGAAGCTGGCCGCGACCCGCGAGGAGTCCTTCCTCGGGCACGCCCACCGGCACCCGACGCTGCTGCGCTATCGCCACCACGCCGACAGCGAGGGCCGGCTCGTCAAGGTCGAGGCGCAGATCCTCCTCGACGCCGGCGCGTACGCGGACGCCTCGTCCGAGTCCCTCGCGGCGGCCGTGGCGTTCGCCTGCGGCCCGTACATCGTCCCGCACGCCTTCATCGAAGGGTGGGCCGTACGCACCAACAACCCGCCATCGGGCCACGTCCGGGGCGAGGGCGCGATGCAGGTCTGCGCCGCCTACGAGGGCCAGATGGACAAGCTGGCGACCAAGCTCGGCATCGACCCGGCCGAACTGCGCCTGCGCAACGCGCTGGCGACCGGTGACATCCTGCCCACCGGGCAGACCGTGACCTGCCCGGCGCCCGTCGCCGAACTGCTGCGCGCCGTACGGGACTTCCCGCTCCCCGCGCTGCCCAAGGACATCCCCGAATCGTCCTGGCTGCTGCCGGGCGGCCCCGAGGGCGCGGGCGAGCCCGGCGCCGTACGCCGCGGCGTGGGGTACGCGCTCGGCATGGTCCACATGCTCGGCGCCGAGGGCGCCGACGAGGTCTCCACGGCCACGGTCAAGGTCCACGACGGCGTCGCCACGGTCATCTGCGCGGCCGTCGAGACCGGACAGGGCTTCTCCACCCTCGCCCGCCAGATCGTCCAGGAGACGCTCGGCATCGAGGAGGTCCACGTGGCCTCGGTCGACACCGACCAGCCCCCGGCGGGCCCCGCCACGCACGGCCGCCACACCTGGGTGTCGGGCGGCGCGGTCGAGCGCGCCGCGAAGATGGTCCGTACGCAGCTCCTCCAGCCGCTGGCGCACAAGTTCGGCATGTCGACGGAGCTGCTCCAGATCACCGACGGGAAGATCACCTCCTACGACGGGGTGCTGTCGACCACCGTCACCGAGGCGATGGACGGCAAGGAGCTGTGGGCCACCGCGCAGTGCCGCCCGCACCCCACCGAACCGCTGGACGACGCCGGCCAGGGCGACGCGTTCGTCGGCCTCGCCTTCTGCGCGATCCGCGCGGTCGTGGACGTCGACATCGAACTCGGCTCGATCCGCGTCGTGGAGATGGCCGTCGCGCAGGACGTCGGCCGGGTCCTGAACCCGGCGCAGCTCGCGACCCGTATCGAGGCGGGCGTCACCCAGGGCATCGGCACGGCCCTGACGGAGAACCTCCGTACGACGCGTGGTCTTGTACGCCGTCCCGACCTCACCGGCTACGCGCTGCCGACGTCCCTGGACGCGCCGGACATCCGGATCGTCAAACTGGTCGAGGAGCGCGACGTGGTGGCCCCGTTCGGCGCGAAGCCGGCGAGCGCGGTGCCGGTCGTGACGTCCCCGGCGGCGGTCGCGGCGGCGGTGCGCGCGGCGACGGGGCGGCCGGTCAACAGGCTGCCGATCAGGCCGCAGTCGG
>NZ_JAAPBF010000309.1 GCF_022695985.1 Streptomyces sp. NP-1717
TGATGCGTGCGGGGCGGTGGGTGGTGTCCTCAATCGCCGGACGGGCTTGGGAGGCCCGCGGGGCAGGGCCCAGACGTGTGCCCGGGCGGGCTTGGGAAGCCCGTCCGGCGGGTTGGGGCTAGCGGATGCCGGCGACGAGCATGGCCAGGACCATCGCCAGCGCGAGGACGACGCCGGCGCGGCGCATCATCGCCTGCGTGTCCCGCATGTCCTTGGGGGGTTCGTTCTCAGGATCGGACCAGAGCATGCCTTCGATCCTGGGGGCGTGGCGGGCGGGACGCCTGAGTACCCGTACTCAAAGCGGCCCGCCCGACCGCCGCCGCTACCCCGGCCAGTACGTACGCGCCCACGCCCGCGGCCCCGGCCGGCGGGTCTCGCGGCGGGCGATGCGGGCCGGGTCCGACCAGCTCGGTGCGGGCGGCGCGGCGCCCGGCGTCTCTTCGGCCCCGGCCGCCGCCCTCGCCCGGACCACCGCGAGCGCGGCGGCCAGCTCCTCGGGGGTCGGATTGCCTCGTACGACCTTGATCATTCCGGCCTCCTACCGCTCTACAGGGGGATGTTGCCGTGCTTCTTCGGGGGCAGGCTCTCGCGTTTCGTACGCAACTGCCGCAGCCCCTTCACCAGATGCGCCCGTGTCTCGGAAGGCAGGATGATCGCGTCGACGTAGCCGCGTTCGGCCGCGACGTACGGGTTCAGCAGCGCGTCCTCGTACTCCGCGATCAGACCGGCCCGCGTCGCGTCCTGGTCCTCGGCGGCGGCGATCGTGCGCCGGTGGAGGATGTTGACCGCGCCCTGCGCGCCCATCACCGCGATCTGCGCCGTCGGCCAGGCCAGGTTGAGGTCGGCGCCCAGATGCTTGGAGCCCATCACGTCGTACGCGCCGCCGAACGCCTTGCGGGTGATCACGGTGATCAGCGGCACCGTCGCCTCCGCGTACGCGTAGATCAGCTTGGCGCCGCGCCGGATGATGCCGCCGTACTCCTGGTCGACGCCCGGCAGGAAGCCCGGCACGTCCACGAACGTGATGACCGGGACGTTGAACGCGTCGCAGGTGCGGACGAACCGCGCCGCCTTCTCGGACGCGTCGATGTCCAGACAACCCGCGAACTGCAACGGCTGGTTGGCGACGATGCCGACCGGATAGCCCTCGATCCGGCCGAAGCCGGTGATGATGTTCGGCGCGAACAGCGCCTGCGTCTCCAGGAATTCGGCGTCGTCCAGCACATGCTCGATGGCGCTGTGCATGTCGTACGGCTGGTTCGCCGAGTCCGGGATGAGCGTGTCCAGCTCCAAGTCCTCGGCCGTGGCCTTCAGTTCGGCCACCTCCGGGAACGCGGGCGGCTCCGAGAGGTTGTTCGACGGCAGGTACGACAGCAGCGACTTCACGTACTCGACGGCGTCCTTCTCGTCACCGGCCATATGGTGCGCGACGCCTGACGTCGTGTTGTGCGTACGCGCCCCGCCCAGTTCCTCGAAGCCGACGTCCTCGCCCGTGACCGTCTTGATGACGTCCGGTCCGGTGATGAACATGTGCGACGTCTGGTCGACCATCACCGTGAAGTCGGTGATCGCCGGGGAGTAGACGGCGCCGCCCGCGCACGGGCCCACGATGAGGCTGATCTGCGGGACGACACCCGACGCGTGCACGTTGCGGCGGAAGATCTCGGCGAACAGGCCGAGCGCGACCACGCCCTCCTGGATACGGGCGCCGCCGCCGTCGTTGATGCCGATGACCGGGCAGCCGGTCTTCAGCGCGAAGTCCATGACCTTGACGATCTTCTCGCCGTAGACCTCGCCGAGCGAACCGCCGAAGATCGTGAAGTCCTGCGAGTAGACGCAGACCGGGCGGCCGTCGACCGTGCCGTAACCGGTGACGACACCGTCTCCGTACGGGCGGTTCTTCTCGATACCGAAATTGGTGGAACGGTGTCTGGCGAACTCGTCGAGCTCGACGAACGACCCCTCGTCGAGGAGCAGCTCGACCCGCTCGCGGGCCGTCAGTTTGCCCTTGGCGTGCTGCTTCTCCACCGCCCTCGCGGAGCCCGCGTGCGTGGCCTCCTCGATACGGCGCTGAAGGTCCGCGATCTTGCCCGCGGTGGTGTGGCTGTGCTCTGTTCCGCGGGCGATTTCCGGCTCGGACATGGGGATGCGGCTCCCTGCGGGTCTGCGGATCTGTCTACTGCGGCTCGGCGTGTGGCTACTGATCCGTAGCGTATCGGCGGGCCCGGCGATCGGCAGTGCGTCGTTGGCCACACCGTCCCCGGCCGCCGGACAGGGCCTAGGCCCTGTCCGGCGGATCTTCGGGGGCCCGGAGCGCCTGGCACGGCACCTCGCCGCGTTGTCGGACTCGTCCAAGTACGTCCAGTACGAGCACGATCCTCCGCCTTGCGATGCACCGCACCAGACGCCCCGGGCTGATCCCCGAAGATCCGCCGGACAGGCCCTAGCACGCGCGGTCGCACCGCGCCCGGCCACGCCGCAGACCCTAGGGTGGCGCGCATGACGGAGCACAATGCCGCGGGCAGCCGCTGGACCGATCTCGAACGCCCGCCGCTGAACACCACCGCGCTGCGGCGCGGTCTGATCGTGCCGGGCCGCCTGTGGACGTCGCTCGACGTCGTCACGGCGACGGGATCCACCAACTCCGACCTCACCGGCCGCGCCGGCGACCTCCCGGAGGGCGCCGTGCTCGTCGCCGAGGAGCAGACCCGGGGGCGCGGGCGGCTGGACCGCAAGTGGTCGGCGCCCGCCCGGTCCGGGCTGTTCCTCTCCGTACTCCTGCGGCCGGGGCCGGACGTCCCCGTCGAACGCTGGGGGTGGCTCCCGCTGCTCACCGGCGTCGCGGTGGCGACGGCCGTCGCGCGCGCGGCGGGCGTGGACACGGCGCTGAAGTGGCCCAACGACCTGCTGGTGACGGTCGGCGGCGAGGAACGCAAGGCGGGCGGGATTCTCGCGGAGCGCGCGGGTGACGACGCGGTGGTCGTCGGCATCGGCCTGAACGTCAGCCTCACCGAATCGGAGCTGCCGGTCCCCGGCGCGGGGTCGCTCGCGCTCGCGAACGCGGTCTCCGTCGACCGCGATCCGCTGCTGCGGGCGGTGCTGCGCGGGGTGGAGCGCTGGTACGGCGCGTGGCGGGACGCGGCGGGCGACCCGGCGGAGTCGGGGCTCCAGGAGGCGTACGCGGCGGGCTGCGCGACGCTGGGCCGCCCGGTGCGCGCGGAGCTGCCGGGCGAGCGGCAGCTGGTGGGGGACGCGGTGGCGGTCGACGGCGACGGGCGGCTGGTGATCGCGACGGAGGGCGGCGGGCAGGAGGCGGTGGGCGCGGGGGACGTGGTGCACCTGCGCGCGGCGTAGGGCGCGGGCTTGGAGCGGGCTTGAAATGGCCGCTCCGCCGCCCCGGAACCGCGCCCCGGAGAAGCCGCGGTCAAGCCCCCGTAATGCCCGCTTCCGAAGGCGACCCCGACAGCCCCGACCTGCCGTATCGTTGAGGCGACCCACGACAGATCGGCAGGGCAGTGCGCAGGGAACGGGCAGGAGGCGGCTGGTGACGGTCGATGACACGACCTCCGGTGGTGGGGACGAAAAGCCGCCGTCGGACTCCTCCGGTCACCCCACCCCGCACCACGCCGTCGACCATACGGCCGAGCCCACCGACGACCCCCTCGCCATCCGGCTCGAACAGCTGATCCTGGGCGCCGAGCGCCGCTACACCCCCTTCCAGGCCGCCCGTACCGCCGGCGTCTCGATGGACCTGGCGTCCCGCTTCTGGCGCGCGATGGGCTTCGCCGACATCGGCCAGGCCCGGGCCCTCACCGAGGCCGACGTCCTGGCGCTGCGGCGCCTCGCCGGTCTCGTCGAGGCGGGCCTGCTGAGCGAGCCGATGGCGATCCAGGTCGCCCGGTCGACCGGGCAGACCACCGCCCGCCTGGCGGAGTGGCAGATCGATTCCTTCCTCGCCGGCCTCACGGAGCCGCCGGAGCCGGGGATGACACGGACCGAGGTCACGTATCCCCTGGTCGAGCTGTTGCTCCCGGAGCTGGAGGAGTTCCTGGTGTACGTGTGGCGGCGCCAGCTCGCCGCCGCGACCGGACGTGTCGTCCAGGCCGCCGACGACGAGGAGATGGTGGACCGGCGTCTCGCCGTCGGCTTCGCGGACCTCGTCGGTTTCACCCGGCTGACCCGCCGCCTGGAGGAGGAGGAGCTGGGCGAACTGGTCGAGGCGTTCGAGACGACCTGCGCCGACCTCGTGGCCGCGCACGGCGGCCGGCTCATCAAGACGCTCGGCGACGAGGTCCTGTACGCGGCCGACGACGCCGGCACGGCCGCGGAGATCGCGCTGCGGCTCATCGAGACCATGACGCACGACGAGTCGATGCCCGCGCTGCGCGTCGGCATCGCGTTCGGCACGGTCACCACCCGGATGGGCGACGTGTTCGGCAACACGGTCAATCTGGCGAGCCGGCTCACCTCGATAGCTCCCAAGGACGCCGTCCTGGTCGACGGCGCGCTCGCGGAGGAGCTGATCCGCACGGGTGACACCCCGGCCTCCGAGACCGAGGCGGCGGAGGAGGCCGAGGCGGCCGAGAAGGCGGGCGACGAACCGCACGCGTACCGCTTTGCCATACAGCCGATGTGGCAGCGGCCGGTGCGCGGGCTCGGCGTCGTGGAGCCGTGGCTCCTGACGAGGCGGCCCAAGCCCTAGGAAGTATCGGGCGCCGCCTATGATCCCGGTCAACGATCGTTAACCGGGAAGCGGGTGGGTGCGGTGGGCGCGGAGAGTGATCAGCGGTTCGGGGAGTTCGTCGCGGTACGCAGGCACGGCCATGTGGCCGAGCTGGTGCTCGACCGGCCGAAGGCCATGAACGCGGTCTCGACGGAGATGGCCCGCTCCATCGGCGCGGCCTGCGCGGCGCTCGGCGCGGACCGGGACGTACGGGTCACCGTCCTCACCTCGACACACGCGCGCGCCTTCTGCGTCGGCGCGGACCTCAAGGAGCGGAACTCGCTGAGCGACGCCGAGCTGGTACGGCAGCGGCCGACCGCCCGCGCCGCGTACACCGGCGTCCTGGAACTGCCGATGCCGACCATCGCCGCCGTCCACGGCTACGCCCTCGGCGGCGGGTTCGAGCTGGCGCTCTCCTGCGACCTGATCGTCGCCGACCCCACGGCGGTCGTCGGGCTGCCCGAGGTGTCCGTGGGCGTGATCCCCGGCGGTGGCGGTACGCAACTGCTGCCGCGCCGCGTCGGGGCCGCCCGGGCCGCCGAACTCATCTTCACCGCACGGCGGTTGGAGGCGCGCGAGGCGCACGAACTGGGCCTCGTGGACCAGCTCGCCGGCGAGGCCGCCGACCGCGACGAGGCGCTGGCGCTGGCCTCCCGTATCGCCGCGAACTCGCCGGTCGGACTCCGGGCGGCGAAGCGCGCGCTGCGGCTGGGGCACGGGCTGGACCTGCGGGCCGGTCTGGAGGTCGAGGACGCGGCATGGCGCTCGGTGGCCTTCTCCGGGGACCGTACGGAGGGCGTCGCCGCCTTCAACGAGAAGCGGAAGCCGCAGTGGCCGGGGGAGTAGTCCGCAGGTTCTGTGTACGGAGTGTGATGACGCCTCGCTCCGGGTGATCAAATCACCCCAAAGCGCCCTAAGGTGGGGTGATGGGAGAGGACGCGCGGCTACGCGCCGTGGTGGAGCTTGCCCAGGCCATGGCCTCGGCGCAGACCTCGAACGAGTCCTGGCGGGCCGCCGCGCTCGGCGCGCGTGACGCGCTGGCCGGCAGCTTCGCCGCGCTGTCCGTGTGGGAGCGGGACCTGGGGCAGCTCAAGGTCCTGGTGAACGCGGGGGACCTGGCGGAGGGGGAGGAGGAGTTCCCCGAGGACGAGTCGTACCCCGTGCACCGGTTCCCCGAGATCGCGGAGTTCCTGCACGAGCGGTGGGCGGGCGGCGGCGAGCCCAACGCGTGGGTCGAGACGGTCGACGGCCCGGCCGCCGCCGCCGGTGAGCCCGGCTACAGCCATGAGCGGGTCACCGCGCTGCGCCGGCGCGGCCGGGGGTGCTGCGTCGTGGCGCCGATCGTCCTGCACGGGCGGGCGTGGGGGGAGCTGTACGTGGCGAGGCTGCTCGGGGAGCCGCTCTTCGGGCGTGACGACGCGGATTTCGCGACCGTCATCGCGTCGGTCGTGGCGTCGGGGATCGCGCAGACGGAGCGGCTCGAAGAGGTCCGCCGGCTGGCCTTCACGGACCCGCTGACGGGGCTGGCGAACCGCCGCGCGGTGGACGCGCGCCTCGACGCGGCGGTGGCGCGGCACCGTACGGACGGGTCGGTCGTCAGCCTGGTCGTCTGCGACCTCAACGGCCTCAAGCGGGTGAACGACACGCACGGGCACGCGGTGGGTGACCGGCTGCTGGAACGATTCGGCTCGCTGCTCTCCGTCTGCGGGGCGCGACTGCCGGGGGCGCTGGCCGCGCGGCTGGGCGGCGACGAGTTCTGTCTGCTGACGGTGGGGCCGACGTCGGACGCCGTGGTGGAGGTCGCCGGTGAACTCTGCCGCCGGGCGGCGGAGTTGGAGCTGGGTGAGGGGGTGGCGTGCGGGGTCGCGTCGACGGGCGACGCGATCGGGCCGCTGCCGTCGGCCCGCCGCCTGTTCCGCCTGGCGGACGCGGCGCAGTACCGCGCGAAGGCCGCGCGGTCGGTGGGGCCGGT
>NZ_JAAPBF010000031.1 GCF_022695985.1 Streptomyces sp. NP-1717
GGGCGGGCTCCGGCTCCGCGACCGGTACGGGCTCGGGGTTCGGCTCGGGCTCGGGGTCCGCCTGTACGGGCTCCGGCTCGGCGGACTCGGCCGGCGCGGGGGCCACAGCCTCCGCGACGGGCAGCGCTATCGGCTCGCGCGTCTCCTCGGCCTCGACCGGCTCCACCGGTTCGGCCGGCTCGACCAGTTGGGCCGGTTCGGCGGGCTCGACGGGCTCGACGGGCTCGACGGCGGGGGACTCGGCCACGACCACCGCCTCGGGCGCGGGGAGAGGCGCGGGGGCGGGCTCCGCCGCCGGCTCCTCCGCCACCACCTCGGGCACGGGCTCCGGCGCGGGCGTGGGCTCGGGCGCGGGCTCCGGCTCGGGCCGGACCTCAGGAATCGGCTCGGGCTCGGGCGCCTCTTCGGCCACCACCTCGGGCACGGGCGCGGGTTCGGGCTCCGCCGCCATTTCCCGCACAGGCGCGGGCGCGGGCTCCGGTACCGCCGCCGGCTCCGGTACCTGGACCTGCTGGGGGGCGAACGTCGGTCCTCCCTCAGGGACGACCGTTTCCGCGGGAGCCTCGGGCACGGCCGGCTCCGCCACCACCTGCGGCTCGGCGACCGCGACCGCTGTCTGGGCCACCGGTGTCTCGGACTGCGGCGGGAGCGAGGCCCACGGGTCCGCGCCCTGCACCGGAATCGCGCCGAGCTGCGGGCCCGGCAGCGCGGCGGCCTCCTCACGCGGGATGTCCAGATACTCGGGGCCGGCCGTGGGCGGCCCCTGTGTCCGTACGCGCACGGGCTGGGGCGGCGCGCTCCTCGGACCGCGGTCCGCGAGCGAACGGACCACACCACCGGTCGAGTCGGGAATCGGCGGACCCATGTGGAGCGGGCGGCGCGCGGGCGGCGGAGTCGGCGCGGACGTGGCCGTCGGGGCCCGTACGGCCCCGAGGTCGACCGAGCCCGAGTCGCGGCCGCCGGCCTCGTGCGCGCCCGGCTCGGGCACGGGCGCCGCCGCCTCCTGGGCCACGGGCGGCGCCGCTTCCTGAACCACCGGTGCGGGGGCTTCCTGAAGCGGCTCGGGCGCGGGGGCCCCGGCGACTTCCTGCGGGGCCGTCAGCACGGCCTCCGGGGCCGGCTCCGGCGCCGGTTGCGGTACGGCGTCCGGGAGCGGGGTCTCCACGGGGGCGTCCGCCTGCGCGTAGGTCTCAGGCGTCGTACCCGCGAACTCGGCCTGCTGCGCGACGGGTTGGACGGACGGTGCGGGCTGGGGGGCCTGCGCGGACGGCGGCTGCGTGTGGGCCATGTCGGCCGCCGGGTACTCGGGCGGCGCCTGGTACGACACCTGTCCGTGCCCCGCGGGGTCGGTCTGATAAGCGGCCTGGTACTCGGGCTCCGCATAGGTGGCGAGTTGCGACTGCGGATGCGCCTGCGGTGCGAACGCGTCCTGTCCCATCGGCTGCGGGACATGCCCCACGGGAACGGGCTCCGGTTCGGGCACGGCATAGCCCGCGGACGCGAGGGGATCGGCCGGGGGCGCCGGCTGCGGATCGCCCCAGGCACCCTGCGAACTCGGCATCAGCAGAAGGTCGTCGTCCTCGGGAGCACCGTCGGAGGGGCCCAGGTAGGCGTAGGAGCCGGCAGCGGGGTCGCCCGGCTGCTCCACCATGCCTGCGTTCTCCGGCTGCCCCTCGCCCGGGACCTGGCCGGTGTCAGTCATGCGTACCCCTCGCCCATTGGTTGTGCTCCTTCGGCCCCTCGACCGGGGCGCCCGATCCGGCGGCGCGTCCGGCGCCCGTCAGTGTCAACGAGCGTGGGCGCCGCGCGGCACGAGTCGAGCCGCGGCCCGCACTATTCTCGCGGCCTCGCGGCGCCGACACACGGTGATCCGCGGCGGCTTGCTGTGGGCTGCGCCACGTCGCGCGTCCCCCGGTGCAGCCGTACCACACGAGGGTCCAAAACGACCCACTTTTCCGGACATTGACGAACGAAGCGACGAACGACCGGCTGCGGTACAACGATCGGTCAGCCTACCTCGCGCCTCTGACAACGGGGTCAGGGGGCGCGATCCGGGCGCTTCCCGGACACCAGGAAAACGACGGAGCGTTCACGCTCCGACCATGCAGCGGTGTCCATGTCGACGGACTGGAGGAGAACGCATTCCACCGTGTATCCCCCTCCACGGAGGGCGGTGCAGACGGCCTCGGCCTCGTCCCGCGTGGCCGCGTGGGTCACGATGCGCGCGGGCCTGCGGTCGGCGCAGGCGACGACGACGTCCACTCCCCCGCCGCCGATGCGCACCACGTCGGGCTCGGGCAGGCTCTCCAGGACGTGGGGCGCGCGGCCTTCCACGACTTCCAGTTGTACGCCGGCGCGACGGGCAGCGGCGGCGGTGCTGGCGCACGCCCCCGGTTCCGCGTCCACGGCGATCACGGCGGCGCCGAAGCGCCCCGCCTCCGCGGCGAGCGCGCCGCTGCCGGACCCGATGTCCCAGACCAGGTCGCCGGTACGGGCTCCGAGCCGGGCGAGCTGGGCCGCGCGCAGCCAGGTCGACTCGCCCTCGTCGAGGTCGATGCCGTACTCGTCGGAGGGCAGCGCCCAACCCCGTTCGGCGGGCGGGTACTCCGCGTCTCGGCCGGCGATCCAGCCACCGGTCCGGACGGGCGCGGTGCCGATGCCGCCGACGACGATCACCACGTTGGGGTCGCGCCAGACGTGGTCGGCGGCCTTGTCGGAGGTGAGGACGGTGACCTGTTCGCGGTCGGTGCCCAGCTCCTCGCAGATCACGAAGGTGCGGTGGACTCCCTGGAGGAGCAGGGCGAGTTCGGCGGGCCCGGCGCCCGGGGAGGTGAGGACGGCGACCTTGGTGTGCGCCCGGCACACGTTGACGGCGCGCCGGAGCGTGCGCTGCTGGGCGACCACCACCTGTGCGTCGTCCCAGGGCATTCCGGCGCGGGCGAAGGCGGTGGCCACGGCGGAGACGGCGGGTACGACTTCGACTTCGAGGCCGTGCTCGGGGGCGCGCAGGGTGCGTACGACACCGAAGAACCCGGGGTCACCGTCGGCGAGTACGACGGCGCCGCCGCGGTGTCCGGCGATTCTGCGGGCCGCGAGGTCGACGCTGCCGAGGCGGATGCGTTCGGCGTCCCGCGGGACTTCCGGCAGGGCGAGATGGTGGGCGGCACCCGCCACCAGTGTGGCGGCGGCGAGCGCGGACGTGGCCGCGGGCGCGAGGGGTGAGCCGTCCCAGCCGATCACCGTGACGCGGTCGGCCATCGTCGTCAGTCTCCCCAGGGGTCGTGAGGTGGTGTTGTCGCAGGCCGGAGTTGCCGCGGATCAGGTGTGTCGTGAGTTCGAGGGGGTCCGCACCGGGGCGGTGCGTGTGAGGGTACCCGCCGTCCGTCGCACCGTCTGCCCGGGGGCGGGGGGATGTGTGCGGCCCGCGCTCAGTTCCAGTCGGTGAAGGACGCGTAGCCGCCCGCGTCCGCCATCTGCTCGGCCACGCCTTCGAGGTCTTCGGGCAGCAGGCTCCAGACGATGAGATCGGTGCGGATGTCGATCCAGCCCCCGGCCTCCGTCCGGGTACGCGCTATCCACGCGTTGCGCAGGACACCCTCACTGATGCAGCCGGCCTTCTGCGCGACCTGCTGGGCGGCGGTGTTGTCGGCGGGGGTGCGCAGTTCGAGGCGCTCGAAGGTCTGGTCGCGGAAGAGCCACTGCGCGACCGCGAGCACGGACTCGGTGGCGTAGCCCTCGCCGCGCGCCCAGGGTGCGGTGATGTAGGAGATCTCGGTCGCCCGGGTGCGCCAGTCGGTGTTCTGGAGGCGGGCGAGGCCGACGAGGCGCTGGGTGAGGAACTCGGTGACGGCGAGGACCAGTCCGCGCCCCCCGGTGCGTTCCGCCGGGGCGATCCGGCTCACCCACTCCTCGGCGTCCCGGGTGCGGTACGGATGCGGCGTCGACGTCCACGCGATGACCGGTTCGTCGTTCATCATCTCGATGTGCGCCGGGATGTCCGCGGCCTCGAACGGACGCAGCACCAGCCGCTCGGTGCTGATGGAGACGTCCGGAAAGGTGGTAGTCATGCGCAGCTCCATGCCTCAGTCCGTCGTAAATGCACAGCATGCAGCATCGGGGGAGCCCCGCACACGGGCGGGGTGTGCGGGGCTCGTACCGGATTGACGTACGGCTCGGGCCAGTTGGCCGCGCGCGGGGTTACGCGGGCGGGTTACGCCGGCGGGCCGAAGGCGGGCAGGACCGCGCCGTTCTCGTAGGTGTCCTTGATGTACTTCTCCGCCTCGGGCGAGTTGAGGAGCTTCGCGAGCTTCAGCACGCGCGGATCCTTCTCGCTGCCCTCCTTGACGGCGAGGAAGTTGGCGTACGGGTTGTCCTCGGTCTTCTCCAGGGCCAGCGAGTCCTCGGCCGGGTTGAGGTCGGCCTCGATGGCGTAGTTGCCGTTGATGACGGCGGCGTCGACGTCGTTCAGGGCGCGGGGCAGCGTGGCGGCCTCCAGCTCCTTGAACTTCAGGCCCTTGTCGTCCTTGATGTCGGCGAGGGTGCCGTTGCCCTCCACACCGTCCGCGAGTGTGATCACGTCGTTGTCGGCGAGGAGCTTCAGCGCGCGGCCCTCGTTGACGGTGTCGTTGGGGATCGCCACGGTCTGGCCGGACTTGAGGCCGCTCAGGTCCTTGACCGTCTTGGAGTAGAGGGCCAGCGGCTCCAGGTGGACGTTGACGACCGGCACGATGTGGGTGTCGTTCTTCTTGTTGAAGTCGTCGAGGTACGGCTTGTTCTGGAAGTAGTTGGCGTCGACCTCGCCGCTCTCGGTGGCGGTGTTCGGCAGGACGTAGTCCGTGAACTCCCTGACGTCGAGCTTGAGTCCGGCGTCCGCCGCCAGCTCGTCCTTGATGAAGTTCAGGATGTCGGCGTGCGGCGTCGGGGACGCGGCGACGGTCAGGGGCTTGGACTCGTCGGCCTTCGCTCCGTCCGCGGTCTTCTCCGCGGGGTCGGACGAGGTGCCGCAGCCGCTCAGGCCGATGGCGAGTGCGGTGGTGGCCGCGGCGGCCGCGATCTTGAGGTGAGTGCGCACGAAGAGTGCCTCTTTCCTGTGTGGGTGGTCGGTCCCGGACAAGGAGTGCGGGACCGGTGGGACATCTGGGGGGGGCGGGGCCCGACCGGGACGGCGGGCCACGGGGCCCTACGCCGTACGGGTCTTACGGGTCAGCAGCCGTACCGCGAGGTCGCCGATCAGCTGGATCACGGTGACGATCACGATCAGCACGACGACCGTGGCGATCATGAAGCCGTTCTCGAACCGCTGGAATCCGTAGGTGACGGCCTTGGAGCCGAGCCCTTCGCCGCCGACCGCGCCGGCCATGGCCGAGTAGCCGATGAGCGCGATGACGGTGGTGGTCGTGCCGGAGACGATCGAAGGCAGTGCCTGCGGCAGCAGCACCTTGCGGACGATGGTGGGGATCGAGCCGCCCATGGCCTGGACGGCTTCGACGAGACCGTGGTCGACCTCCCGTATCGCCGTCTCGACCAGCCGGGCGAAGAACGGGATCGCGCCGATGGCGAGCGGCACGATCATCGCGGTGGGGCCGATGAAGGTGCCGACGACGAAGGTGGTGAAGGGGATCAGCGCGATCAGCAGGATGATGAAGGGCAGTGAGCGGCCGATGTTCACGATCACGCCGACGACCTTGTTGACGGCCGTGTTCTGGAGCAGGCCGCCCTTGTCGGTGAGGACGAGCAGGACGCCGAGCGGCAGTCCGCCGGCGACGGTGACCAGCGCCGACCACAGCACCATGTAGAGGGTGTCGAGAGTCCCCTGGCTGAGCAGTGGCTGCATTTCGGACCAGGTCACTTGGCACCGTCCTCGGTGAGCGCGGCGGACTGTTCGGCGGGCCCGGCCGGGGCGTCGGCCACCGGGTCGGTCACGGCTCCGGCGGCGTGCTCGCCGACGACGTCGACCTGGAGGCCCTGTTCGCGCAGGAAGCCGAGGGGTACGACGTTCTCCTCGAAGGGGCCGGGCAGTTCGATGCGCATCCGGCCGATCTGGCGGCCCCCGACGGTGTCCATCGCCGCGCCGAGGATCGAGATGTCGATGTTGTAGGTGCGCGAGAGCTGGGAGATGACCGGCCGGGTGGCCGCGTCGCCGTGGAAGGTGACGTCGATGACCGTGCCGCCGGGTCCGGTTCCGGCACCGTCCACCGGGAACAGCTCGTGCGCCAGCCGGGATCCGGGGGTGGCGAGGAGTTCGCCGACCGTGCCGGACTCGGTGATCCGGCCGTTCTCCATGAGTGCGGCCGAGTCGCAGATCGTCTTCACGACCTCCATCTCGTGCGTGATCAGCAGGACGGTGAGGCCCAGTTGCCGGTTGATGTCGCGCAGCAGGCGCAGGATGGAGCGTGTCGTCTCCGGGTCGAGCGCGCTGGTCGCCTCGTCGGAGAGCAGCACCTTCGGGTTTCCGGCCAGGGCGCGCGCGATGCCGACGCGCTGTTTCTGGCCGCCGGAGAGCTGGGCGGGGTGGACCTTGGCCTTGTCGGCGAGACCGACGAGGTCGAGCAGCTCCAGTGCCCTGCGGGAACGTTCCTGCCCGGAGTGGCCGAGGATCTCCAGCGGCAGTTCGATGTTGTCCTTGACGGTGCGCGACGACAGCAGGTTGAAGTGCTGGAAGACCATGCCGATGGAGCTGCGCGCGCGGCGGAGTTCCTTGCCCGCCCGCCGGCCGCGTCCGGCGAGCGCGGTCAGATCGGTCCCGTCGACGGTCACGGTGCCCGCCGTGGGACGTTCGAGGAGGTTGACGCAGCGGATGAGCGAGGACTTACCGGCGCCGCTGCGGCCGACGACTCCGAAGACCTCGCCCTCGCGTACGTGCAGGTCGACGCCGTCCAGGGCGGTGACCTCATGGCCGCGCGACCGGCCGGTCCGGCCGGCCCGGTAGACCTTCGTCAGGCCCGTAGTGGTGATCACAGGGGTTTCCGTCACTGTCGGGTGCGCGGCGCGACGGCCGCCGGGCATGGGGAGTTGAGGAGAAGAGGGGCGGGGGTCCGACAGGACGCGGCGCGGCACGGCCCGTCGGCTCACGGCGGCCCGCGGCCGGTCACACGTGCTGTGACGGGTGACCGTGCGGCGCTGTGCGAGGGCGGGCGTGGTCCAGGTGGGTGACGTACTCGGTCACGGCACACCGCGACGGACACCGCGTCGCTTCTGTCGGGTCTCGCTTCGGGGCGCGAGGCTCAGGCAGGGGCCCTCAGTGGGCGCACATTCGACACAGACAGCGAGCACCGGGCGTCGTGATCGCCTCGGTCGCAAGGGTGCGGCTGCTCGTCGTGGTCATGGCGCAAGTAAAGCAGACACAGGTCCGGCCACCGGACGGCTGTCCGCATACCGGATACGCCCTCCAGACCCTGTCCGCGGTGTGGCGGCCCGCTCAGACGGCCAGGCCAATCTCCAGCTCCACGCCTCTGACCTGCACGGATACGGCGGTGAGATCGCCGACGACGGCATCGGCGGTCAGTTCGGAGCGGTCGTGCGTTGTGGTCAAGGCCACGGTCCTCATGCCGGCGGCGGCACCGGAGCGCAGTCCGGCGGGGGCGTCCTCGAAGACCACGCAGCGCGCCGGGTCCACGCCGAGGCGGTCCGCCGCGAGGAGGAACGGCTCGGGGTCGGGCTTGCCGCGCGTGATGTCGTCGGCGGCGATCAGCGTCCCGGGCCGGATGCCGACCTCGGCGAGCCGTGCCCCGGCGAGCCGCCGGGAGGCGGAGGTGACCACGGCCCAGCGGTCGGCGGGCAGCGCGGCGACCAGGTCGGCGGCGCCGGGCAGCAGGACGACCCCGCCGGCCACGTCCTCGACCTCAAGCTGCTCGATACGCGCCACGGCCGCGGGCACGGTCGCGGCGGGCAGCAGGTCGGCGACGATCTCGGCGGCGGGGCGGCCGTGCAGTTCCACACGGGCGAAGTCGTCCGCCGATATGCCGAACTCGCCGGCCCAGCGGGTCCAGCACCGGTACACCGAGGCCATGGAGGAGATGAGCGTTCCGTCGTTGTCGAAGAGGAGGGCGTCGGCGTGGATCTTCATGGGAATCGACCCTACGACACCGTTCCCGTCGGTCCCCGGCGGCTTCCGGACCGCCCGGCGGGGGCGATCGCACCGGGCTTTTCGGGCCGTAATACTCTCGCGTCATGCTTGTCGCCCTGACGGTCACGATCTCCGTGGCCGCCCTCCTCCTCGCCGCCTGGTGTGGTTTCGCCGCGTACCGGGACCAGCCCACGAAGGACTGGCACTTCATCGGCATGGCCGTGGTGACGGTGCTGGCGTTGGCGCAACTGGTCGTCGGAATCGTTCAGTTGGCACGCGGCGAGGACCCGGCGGAGAGTTCGGTGATCTTCGTCTCGTATCTGCTGGGCGCGTTCGCCGCGGTACCGGCCGCGGGACTCCTCTCCTTGTCGGAGCGGACGCGGTGGGGTTCGGTGACGGTCTCCGCGGGCGCCGTCGTCCTCGCCGTGCTCGAAGTGCGCCTGTACGACATCTGGGGAGGCTGACGGTGGAGACCGGGGCAGGGGCCGGGGCGGACACGGCGGACGAACGGCCGGCCGGGCGGACCCGGCTGGTCCAGGGGCCCGGGCTGCTGCTGGTCTGGCTCTACGGGGTGATGTCGGTCGGCGCGGTGTCGCGGACGGCCTTCGAGATCTCGACCAAGTTCGACCGCGCACCGCTTGCGTACACGCTGTCGGGCATCGCCGCCGTCGTGTACGTGTTCATCACGTACACGCTCGTACGGGGCGGCGAGACGGCCCGCAAGGCCGCGCTGGTGTGCTGCGCGGCCGAACTCGTCGGCGTGCTGACCGTCGGGACCTGGACGGTCGTGGACCCCTCCGCCTTCCCCGAGGCGACGGTCTGGTCGGGGTTCGGCTGGGGCTATGTGTTCATTCCCGTGCTGCTGCCGGTCACGGGGATGCTGTGGCTGCGCAGGTCCCGACGGGGCCGGGCGGGCTGACGGGGCGTACGCCGCCGCGCTTTCGAAGGTCAGGCGCTGGCGACGAAGGCTCCGGTGGCCGCCTCCTTCTCCAGGGTGACGAGCGTGATTCCGGGGCCCGCCGCCTCGCTGGCCACCGGCGCGTACCCCTTGCTCCGGTACAGCCGCAGATTGCCCTCGCTGCGATTGCCGGTGAAGAGCTGGAAGCGCTTGGCCGCCTCGTCACCGGCGAAGCTCCCCTCGATCGCGTCGAGCAGCCGGCCGCCGAGGCCGTGGTGCCGCATCCGCGGATGGACGATGAGCTTGCCGATCCTGGCCGTGCCCTCGGTGTCGATGACGCCCCGCACGGAGGCGACGACTTCGCCGCCGAGCCTGGCCACCAGCGCGTGGCCGCGGGCGATCTCGTCCCTGAGGTCGTCGAGGGTCTGGGTCAGCGGTTCGATGGTGTAGTCACCGTAGAGCTCGGCCTCGCTCTGGTAACACAGGTACTGCAGCTTGAGAATGTGCTCCGCGTCCTGCGCACTCGCCGCTGAGATGGTCACGCTCATGCCCATGTGTGCATGCCTCCCGCTCACCTGCTGCCGCCGGTTGTCTACCGCTCCTTTCCCCGGAGTTCAGGAGCTGCAACCTCTGTGGTGAGCATTCTGCGCAGGCATCACAGGCAACGGGAATGCGCCGGCCTCAATCTCCCCTGTGAGATACCCAACTCTCCTGTGATTCAGCGGGTGCTGGAGCCGTCGGGCGACAACATCCCAGACGGTGGGGGCGGACGGCGGCCAGGTGTACGTTCTGCGGTCCCACGCCCAACTCGGCCCCCACGGGCACCGCTTGCCCCGGCCGGCGGAAGCCGGCCGGGGCGCGGTCGGGCCCGTTCGTGCCGGACTCAGTCCTTGTTGAAGTCGGCGGCGGCCAGCAGACCCGTGTCCGGGTTGTCGGTGAAGATGCCGTCGATGCCCTGCTCGAAGTAGACCTTGAAGGCCCCGAAGGCGTCGCCGTACGCGTTGGGATCCGTACCCACCCGGAAGTCGGCGGGGAGGAAGCTGTTCTCGTTGCGCATCGTGTACGGGTGCAGGATCAGGCCCTTCGCGTGGGCGTCGCGCACCAGGGTGGTCGGCTTGCCCAGCTTGCCGTCCTTGTCCTTCGGGATGATCAGGTCGACCCACGGGCCGACGCCCTGCGCGAACGACGCGATCCACTTCAGGCCCGCGGGCGTGATGAGGTCGGAGACGAAACGCGGGTCACCGGACTGCTTGAAGTCCCACGGCTGGGTGTCCGCCGCGTCGAACAGCACGACACGCGGGGTCGAGACGAGCTTGGCCATGCGCTGCATGCTGGTGGGCTCGAACGACTGGAGGAAGACCGGGGAGTCGCGGCGGTCCCTGCCGTAACGGCGCAGCAGCTTCGCGAGCCGCTCCTCCAGGCCGAGGCCGAGTCCGCGGAAGTAGGTGGGGTGCTTCGTCTCGACGTACAGCCATACGGGCTCACCCCGGCGGCGGCCCTCCTCGTCCGCCCAGCGCAGCACTTCCTCGAAGGTGGGGATCTCCCAGCGGCCGTTGTAGAGGGTGCTGTGCGGGCGGCTGGCCGGGATGCGCTCCTTGGCGCGCAGCTTCTTCAGCTCGGCGAGGGTGAAGTCCTCGGTGAACCAGCCGGTGAGGCTGACCCCGTCGACACTCTTGGTCGTCCTGCGGCCCGCGAACTCGGGGTGGTCGGCGACGTCCGTGGTCCCCGTGATGTCGTTCTCGTGACGGCAGACGAGATGTCCGTCCTTGGTCGGCACGAGGTCCTGCTCGATCACATGTGCGCCGAGGTCGAGCGCGAGCTGGTACGAACCGAGGGTGTGCTCAGGCCGGTAGCCACTGGCGCCGCGGTGCCCGATGATCGTGGGCACGGGCAGCCGCCCCCGCTGCGGGCGGGTCCGGCCGCCGCGCGCGCCGGTCTGCGCGGCCTGCGCCGTACCGGCCGCGCCGGCGGAGAGACCGAGTGCCGCCGAGCCGAGCACCGCCGCTCCCAGCACTGTCCTTCGTCCCGGGATGTTTCCCGCACCCTGTGTCATGAACGCTCCTTCATGTGATGTCCATGTGCTGTCCCGCACCTGTCAAGCGAGGGCTTGATCGTAGGCAGCCAGGCCCTACAGAGGGCAGACCCGGCGCGAACACACCCCGAACTCGTGTCAACACCGGGTATCCGTTCGATGAACCCGATGTGCGCGGGGGCCCGACCCGCGAGTATCGTCCTCACCTGCAGAGAGTTGGGACCCCTCTCCTGGATCAGCCGCCGGGATCCAGGGAAACGGGCCCTGACGGCTCGACACGACCGCTCACCAACCGGAGGACCCCGTTGTCCCGCTTTGCGCTCGTCAAGGCAGTGCTCGGACCGATCTTGCGTCTGATGTTCCGGCCACGGGTGGAGGGTGCCGAGAACATTCCGGGGACGGGTCCGGTGATCCTGGCCGGCAACCACCTGACCTTCATCGACTCGATGATCCTGCCGCTCGTCTGCGGCAGCCGCCAGGTCTTCTTCATCGGCAAGGACGAGTACGTCACCGGCAAGGGGCTCAAGGGCCGGCTGATGGCCTGGTTCTTCACCGGCTGCGGCATGATCCCGGTGGACCGTGACGGCGGACGCGGCGGCGTCGCCGCGCTGATGACCGGCCGCCGGGTGCTGGAGGACGGCCATATGTTCGGCATCTACCCGGAGGGCACGCGCTCCCCCGACGGCCGGCTGTACCGGGGCCGTACGGGCATCGCGCGGCTCACGCTGATGACCGGCGCGCCGGTGGTGCCCTTCGCGATGATCGGCACGGACAAGATCCAGCCGAACGGGTCGGGGATGCCGCGGCCGAGCAGGGTGACGGTCCGTTTCGGCGCGCCGATGGAGTTCTCGCGGTACGACGGCATGGACCGCGACCGCTACGTGCTGCGGGCGGTGACCGACTCCGTGATGACGGAGGTCATGCGCCTCGGCGGCCAGGAGTACGTGGACATGTACGCCACCAAGGCGAAGGCCGCCTGACCCCGCGTCCGTTCCGGGGGGGCATGACGGTCACCGCACCCGGTGACCGTCACGCCGACGTCTTCTCCGGTTCCTCCTCCAGCTTCTGCCCGCGCAGCAGGAACCACGCCACCACCGAGGCCGCGAGCAGCACCGCCGCACCCGCGCCCGCCGCGATGCGCAGGCCGTGGACGAACGCCTCCTGGGCCGCGGCGACCAGGTCCGCGGCCTGGTGGCCGGGGACGGCGCGGGCCGCCTCGACCGCGCCGCCCAGGGACTCGTGGGCGGCCGATGCCGTCTCGGCCGGAACGCCCGCCGGGGTGGGGAAGCCCCGGTAGACGCCCGTGACGATCGAGCCGAGGAGCGCGATACCGAGCGCGGCGCCCAGTTCGTACGCCGTCTCCGACACCGCCGACGCCGACCCCGCCTGCTCCTTGGGGACGCCGGAGAGGATCACGTCGGCCGTCACTGTGAAGGAGAACCCCGCGCCGACGCCCACGACCAGCAGGACGCCGCCGAGCAGCGGGTAGCCGGTGTCCTCCGTCAGCAGGACGAGCATGGCGGTCGCGAGGCCCACGGCGGCGAGACCGCCGGCCACCACCAGCCGTACGGAGAAGCGGCGGGCGGCCCGGCCCGCGAGCAGGCCGGCCGTCACGGCACCGACGGCGGCGGGCAGTTCGGCGACGCCCGCCTCCAGCGGGCCGCGTCCCTGGACGAGTTGCAGATACTGCGACAGGAAGAAGACGAGCCCCGACAGGCCGAGGATGGTCAGCAGATCGGCCAGTACGGCCCCGGAGAAACCCCGGTTCCTGAACAGCCGCATGTCGAGCAGCGGGAAGCGGATCGAGAGCTGTCGCCGTACGAACCAGACGAGCGCGCCTGCGCCGGCCACCGCCGCCGCGGCGACGTCCCAGCGCGGCCCGTACGCGGCGGCTTCCTTGATGGCGTACACGACACCGACGATCCCGACGAGGGACAGCAGCACGCTGGGCACGTCCCAGGGGCCCGGTGCCGGGTTCCTCGACTCCGGCAGCAGCTTGACGCCGACGACGACGAGGACCGCCATGACGGGCAGGTTGATCAGGAAGACCGAGCCCCACCAGAAGTGCTCCAGCAGGAATCCGCCGACGACCGGGCCGACGGCGGCGCCCGCCGAGGCCGCGGCGCCCCAGATGCCGATGGCGAGACTGCGCTCCCTCGGGTCGTGGAAGATGTTGCGGATCAGGGCCAGCGTGGACGGCATCAGTGTCGCGCCGGCGACGCCCAGCAGCGCCCGCGCGACGATCATCATCTCCGGGGTGGTGGCGTAGGCGTTGAGGACGGAGACGGCGCCGAAGGCGACCGCGCCGGTCAGGAGAAGCTTCTTGCGGCCGATCCGGTCGCCGAGGCTGCCCATGGAGACGAGCAGTCCGGCGATGACGAACGAGTAGATGTCGCCGATCCAGAGCAGCTGGGTGCCTGAGGGCTTCAGGTCCTCGCTGAGGAACGGCGTGGCGAGGCCGAGCACCGTGGCGTCGACGGCCACCAGCAGTACGGCCAGGACGAGCACCGACAGGGCGAGCCAGCGCCCCGGGTGGCGCCGGGGGTCCGTTCCCGCCGCCGGCCGGTCGGTGATGATCATTGCTCCACGCTCCGTCGTGCTCCGCCGAGCAGCAGCTCGGCGATCATGTACCGGAAGTCCTTGGGGGCGACCCGTCCGTCCTGGACGGCCCACGCGCAGCTGCCCACGAGTCCGTAGAAGGCCTCGGTGAGCCAGGCGGGGGGCAGGTCGATACGGAACTCGCCCCGCTCCTGCCCGCGCCGGAAGAGCGCGGAGACCCGGGCGTCGAGCCGGTCCCACCCCTCGTTCACCTCGCCCTCGAAGAGCTGGTTCTCGGTGACGAGGAAGGCCAGCAGTCCGGCGGCGGGCTCGACCTCGGCGACGAGCCGGCGGACCGCGTCGGCCGCGGGGCCCTCGTCGGTCCGGGCCGCGTCGAGCGCCGCCTCGCACTCGCGGATGCCCAGCTCTTCCAGCGCCTTGACCAGGGCGTCGCGTCCCGCGAAGTGCCGGTGCAGGGTGGCCCGCCCGATGCCGGAGGCCCGCGCGACCTCGTCCATGGTGGCGGTGGCCTTGCGGGTGAGGAGGGCGGCGGCGGTGCGCAGCACCTGGTCACGATCGACTGTCATGAGACAATCATAGACCAAATGAGACACCACTGTCTCATCCAATACGAACGTTGCTCAGTACAGGGCCCTGTCGAACAGGAGGCCTCCACGAGATATCTTGATGTCGAGCAATGTTGCAGACGTTGAGCGGAGCACCCGGTGACAGACTCGACCATCATTTACACGCACACCGACGAGGCCCCGGCCTTGGCCACGTACTCATTCCTGCCTGTGGTCGAGGCCTATGCCTCGACGGCCGGGGTCACGGTGGAGCGCCGTGACATCTCCCTGGCCGGGCGGATCATCGCCGGTTTCGCCGACCGTCTCGAAGAGGGACAGCGGATCGACGACGCGCTCGCGGAGCTCGGCGCCCTGGCCAAGACCCCCGCGGCCAACATCATCAAGCTGCCGAACATCTCGGCGTCGATCCCGCAGCTGAAGGCGGCGATCGCGGAGCTCCAGCAGCAGGGTTACGCGCTTCCCGACTACCCGGACGACCCGAAGTCGGACGAGGACAAGGACGTGCGGGCGCGCTACGACAAGGTCAAGGGCAGCGCCGTGAACCCGGTGCTGCGCGAGGGCAACTCGGACCGCCGCGCCCCCGCCTCGGTCAAGAACTACGCCAAGGCGCACCCGCACCGGATGGGCGCCTGGACGCCCGAGTCGAAGACGAACGTCGCGCACATGGACGCCGACGACTTCCGCTCCACCGAGAAGTCCGCCGTGATCGCCGAGGACGGCACGCTGCGGATCGAGCTGGTGGGCGACGACGGGAACACCACCGTCCTGCGCGAGTCGGTGCCCGTGCTGGCCGGCGAGGTCGTGGACGCCTCCGCGATGCGCGTGGCCGCGCTGCGTGAGTTCCTCACGGCGCAGATCGCCCGGGCCAAGGCCGAGGACGTGCTGTTCTCGGTGCACCTGAAGGCCACGATGATGAAGGTCTCCGACCCGATCATCTTCGGTCACACGGTGCGCGCCTTCTTCCCCAAGACGTTCGCGGAGCACGGCCACACCCTCGCGGCGGCCGGTCTGAGCCCGAACGACGGCCTCGGCGGCATCCTCAAGGGCATCGAGTCGCTGCCCGAGGGCCCGGCGATCGCGGAGTCCTTCACGGCCGAGCTGGCCGAGGGCCCGGCGCTGGCGATGGTCGACTCCGACAAGGGCATCACCAACCTGCACGTGCCGAGCGATGTCATCGTCGACGCCTCCATGCCGGCCATGATCCGCACCTCCGGCCACATGTGGGGCCCGGACGGCGGCGAGGCCGACACGCTCGCGGTCATCCCCGACAGCAGCTACGCGGGCATCTACCAGGTCGTCATCGACGACTGCCGCGCCAACGGCGCCTACGACCCGTCGACCATGGGCTCGGTCTCCAACGTCGGTCTGATGGCGCGGGCGGCCGAGGAGTACGGCAGCCACGACAAGACGTTCGAGATCCCCGCCACCGGCACGGTGCGCGTCGTGGACGCCGCGGGCAACGCCGTACTGGAGCAGACGGTCAGCGCCGGCGACGTCTTCCGCATGTGCCAGACCAAGGACGTGCCGATCCAGGACTGGGTCAAGCTCGCCGTCACCCGCGCCCGCGCCACCGGGAACCCGGCCGTGTTCTGGCTGGACGAGGGCCGCGCGCACGACGCCAACCTGATCGCCAAGGTCAACGCGTACCTGCCCGAGCACGACACCGACGGACTGCGCATCGAGATCATGACGCCGGTCGAGGCGATCGCGTTCTCGCTGGAGCGCATCCGGCGCGGCGAGGACACCATCTCGGTCACCGGCAACGTCCTGCGTGACTACCTGACCGACCTCTTCCCGATCCTGGAGCTCGGTACGAGCGCCAAGATGCTCTCGGTCGTGCCGCTCATCAACGGCGGCGGGCTCTTCGAGACCGGCGCGGGCGGCTCGGCGCCGAAGCACGTGCAGCAGCTGGTCAAGGAGGACTACCTGCGCTGGGACAGCCTCGGCGAGTTCCTCGCGCTGGCCGTCAGCTTCGAGCACCTCGCGACGACGACGGGCAACGCGCGGGCCCAGGTGCTGGCCGACACGCTCGACCGCGCCACCGGCTCGTTCCTGAGCGAGAACAAGTCGCCCAGCCGCAAGGTCGGCGGCATCGACAACCGCGGCAGCCACTTCTACCTCGCGCTGTACTGGGCGCAGGAGCTGGCGAAGCAGACCGAGGACGAGCGGCTCGCCGGCGCGTTCGCGCCGCTCGCCAAGACGCTGTCCGAGCAGGAGGGGACGATCGTGGACGAGCTGCTCGCCGTGCAGGGCTCGCCCGTCGACATCGGCGGTTACTACCAGCCGGACCCGGCCAAGGCGGAGGCCGTGATGCGGCCGTCGAAGACGTTCAACCAGGCGATCTCGACGCTGGGTTGATCCGACCGCGCGACGTGAGGCGCCGGACGGGCTCGATGCGAGCCCGTCCGGCGCTTCTCGTCTCCGGCCGCTTGCGCGGTTACTTCTTCGCCGTCGCCCACGCGTGCTGGAGCGCCAGGTCGGTCTTCACCTCGGCGAGCTGGACGGCGACCGCCGAAGGCGCCGTACCACCGCGCCCGTCACGGGACGCCAGCGCGCCGGAGACGTTGAGGACCGTACGGACCTCCGGCGTCAGATGCGGGGAGATCGCGGCGAACTGCTCGTCCGTCAGCTCGTCCAGCTCGATCCCCCGCTTCTCGCACACCTTGACGCACTCGCCCGCGACCTCGTGCGCGACGCGGAACGGCACACCCTGCCTGACCAGCCACTCGGCGATGTCGGTGGCGAGGGAGAAGCCGGCGGGCGCCAGCTCGGCCATCCGCTCGCGGTTGACCGTGAGCGTCGCCATCATGCCGGTGAACGCGGGGAGCAGGACCTCCAGCTGGTCGCAGGAGTCGAAGACCGGCTCCTTGTCCTCCTGGAGATCGCGGTTGTACGCGAGCGGCAGCGCCTTGAGCGTGGCCAGCAGCCCGGTGAGATTGCCGATGAGCCGCCCCGACTTGCCGCGCGCCAGCTCGGCGATGTCCGGGTTCTTCTTCTGCGGCATGATCGAGGAGCCCGTGGAGAACGCGTCGTGCAGCGTGACGAAGGAGAACTCCTTCGTGTTCCAGATGATGACCTCTTCGGCGATCCGCGAGAGGTTCACGCCGATCATCGCGGTGATGAAGGCGAACTCGGCGGCGAAGTCCCGCGAGGCCGTGCCGTCGATCGAGTTGGCTGCCGAACCGTGCTCGAAGCCGAGGTCGGCGGCGACCGCCTCCGGGTCGAGACCGAGCGACGAGCCCGCGAGCGCGCCGGAGCCGTACGGGGAGACCGCCGTCCGCTCGTCCCACTGCCGCAGCCGCTCCGCGTCGCGCGACAGGGACTGCACGTGCGCCAGCACATGGTGGGCGAAGAGCACCGGCTGGGCGTGCTGGAGATGCGTACGGCCCGGCATGGCCACGTCCGGGTGCGCCTCGGCGAGCGCGACGAGCGCGTCCTGGAGCTCGGCGATCAGCGAGCCGATGATCCGCGCGTGGTCGCGCAGATACATCTTGAAGAGGGTGGCGACCTGGTCGTTACGGGACCGGCCGGCGCGCAGCTTGCCACCGAGGTCCGCGCCGAGCTGTTCGAGGAGGCCGCGTTCGAGCGCGGTGTGGACGTCCTCGTCGGCGATCGTGCCGGTGAAGGAGCCGTCGGCGACGGAGGCCTCCAGCCGGTCGAGCCCGGCGAGCATCCGGTCCAGCTCCTCCTCCGTGAGGAGGCCGGCCTTGCAGAGCACACGCGCGTGCGCGCGGGAGCCCGCGATGTCGTACGGCGCGAGGCGCCAGTCGAAGTGCACGGAGGCCGACAGCCTGGCCAGGGCCTCGGCGGGGCCGTCGGCGAAACGGCCGCCCCAGAGCCTGACGTCACCGGTGTTGCTGCTCACTGCTGGGTTGCTCCTTGCGTGCGGTCATACTGATGGGCGGGGTGAGGGAGTCTGTCCCCTACCCCGCCCCTTCCCGAAACCGGGGCGCCGCCCCGGACCTCGGTCCTCGATCGCCGGACGGGCCGGATCAGACCTGGTCGCGCTTGGCGGCGATCTTGGCCGAGAGGCCGAACAGCTCGATGAAGCCCTGCGCCTTGGACTGGTCGAAGGTGTCGCCCGAGTCGTACGTCGCCAGGTTGAAGTCGTACAGCGACTCCTCCGAGCGCCGGCCCGTGACGACGGCCCGGCCGCCGTGCATGGTCATCCGGATGTCGCCGGTGACGTGCTGGTTGGCCTCGTTGATGAAGCCGTCCAGGGCCCGCTTGAGCGGGGAGAACCACAGGCCGTCGTAGACCATCTCGCCCCACCGCTGCTCGACCTGCCGCTTGTAGCGGGCCAGCTCGCGCTCGACGGTGACGTTCTCCAGCTCCTGGTGCGCGGTGATCAGCGCGATCGCACCCGGGGCCTCGTACACCTCACGGGACTTGATGCCGACGAGCCGGTCCTCGACCATGTCGATCCGGCCGATGCCCTGGGCGCCCGCCCGCTCGTTGAGCTGCTGGATCGCCTGGAGGACCGTGACCGGCTTGCCGTCGACGGCGACCGGGACGCCCTCCTTGAAGGAGATGACGACCTCGTCGGCGTCGCGGTGCTCGGCCGGGTTGGAGGTGTACTCGTAGATGTCCTCGATCGGGCCGTTCCAGATGTCCTCCAGGAAGCCCGTCTCGACGGCCCGTCCGAAGACGTTCTGGTCGATGGAGTACGGGGACTTCTTGGTGGTCGCGATCGGGAGGTTCTTCTGCTCACAGAAGGCGATCGCCTTGTCCCGGGTCATCGCGTAGTCACGGACCGGGGCGATGCACTTCAGCTCGGGGGCGAGGGCGACGATGCCGGCCTCGAAGCGGACCTGGTCGTTGCCCTTGCCGGTGCAGCCGTGGGCGACGGTGTCGGCACCGTGCTTCTTGGCGGCGGCCACGAGGTGCTTGACGATCGTCGGCCGGGAGAGCGCCGAGACCAGCGGGTAGCGGTCCATGTAGAGCGCGTTGGCCTTGATCGCCGGGAGGCAGTACTCCTCGGCGAACTCGTCCTTGGCGTCGGCGACCTCGGCCTCGACGGCACCGCAGGCGAGCGCGCGCTTGCGGATGACGTCCAGGTCCTCGCCGCCCTGGCCGACGTCCACGGCGACGGCGATGACCTCGGCGCCCGTCTCCTCGGCGATCCAGCCGATGGCGACGGAGGTGTCCAGGCCCCCCGAGTAGGCGAGTACGACGCGCTCGGTCACGGGTTTCTCCTTACGGTGCATACGCTGATGGGTATAACTATGCAGTGCACCGTATGTTTTGTCAACGCGGCCCCGACAGGTCGGCCGGAACACGCTCCCCGTATCAGGCGTCGCTCTCCGTGATCTCCGCCGCCAGTACCCGTGGGTGGCTGTGCTCCAGGTCCTTGGTGGCAGTGAGAAGGGTGAGCGTGCCTTCGGCGGCCAGCTCCACGAGCCGTTCGAGGGCCTGCGAGGCGGCGGAACCGGCTTCGGCCAGTTCCGCGCGGTAGCGGTCGGCGAACTCCGGAAACCGCTCCGGATCGTGGCCGTACCACTTCCGCAGTTCGGCGGACGGGGCCGCCGTTTTCAGCCAGTCGTCGAACACGGCGTCGGTCTTGGCGAGCCCGCGCGGCCAGAGGCGGTCGACGAGCACCCGCGTGCCGTCGCCCGGCTCCGCCGCCTCGTAGACCCGCCGGATCCGTACCCCCTGTGCTGGCTTCTTCTCGGTCATGCGTCCCGTCCCGTCCGGTTCACTCGCTGGGAATGGTCTCGACGCGCGCGATATTCGGCGCCGACAATAGATGTCATGGGAAAGCACTACGAACGGATCGATGGCCGCATTCGCACCTTCATCGAGGAACAGCCCCTCTTCTTCACCGCAACGGCCCCGCGCGCGGACGACGGTCACGTCAACCTCTCGCCCAAGGGCCGCGCCGGCAGCCTCGTCGTACTGGACGAGTCGACGCTCGCGTATCTCGACTTCGGCGGCAGCGGCGCCGAGACCATCGCCCACCTGCGGGAGAACGGCCGCATCACGCTGATGTGGTGCGCCTTCACCGGACCGCCGAAGATCCTTCGGGTGCACGGGCGCGGCGAGCCCGTCTTCCGGGACGACCCGCGCTGGGGCGGGTACATGGCACGGTTCGGGGACGCGGACGGGCCGAGCGCGCGGGCGATCATCCTGGTCAGTGCGGTACGGATCAGCGACTCCTGCGGATTCGCCGTCCCCTTCCTGGACTACCGGGAGGAGCGCACCCAGCACGCGGAGCACTTCGGCAGGAAGACGGACGACGAGTTCGCGGCGTACTGCGAGAAGAAGGAGTACGTAGGGGTGAGCCTGGACGGCCTGCCCGCGCTGCCGCTGCCCCTTCCCGCGCGCTCGGACCTCCCCGGCGAGGCCCTTGAAACCCGTACGGCTCATCAGACCCCGACCTGAGAGGCCGTCACGCCGCGACAGGCATACGGTCCGAGCATGCGCGTCCTTCTCTCGCTCGGCTCCGTCCTGCTCGCCGTCGTCGCCACGGTCGCGGCGGGCCCCGTCGCGCCCGCCGGCATCTCCGTGCCGCTCCCCGAGCGGATGGCGGACACCGGCGGCGGCAGCCAGCTGATCACTGCCGAGGCCGCGACCACCGGAGCGACCACGGGCCGCGTCACCTGGTGGGACCGGCGCGGCGGCCGGTGGGTGGCGGCTGGGTCGGCGGACGCGCGGTTCGGCGCCGGCGGACTGGTCCGGGGCACCGAACGGCGGCAGGGCACCTCGACCACACCCACCGGGCTCTACGACCTGCCGTACGCCTTCGGCATCCGGCCCGCGCCGAAGGGGACGCGTTACCCGTACCGCCCGGTGACCGACCGGTCCTGGTGGTGCCAGGACAACGACTCGCGCGCGTACAACCGCTGGGTCGAGGGCCTGCCGGCCGACTGCCGCGCCGGTGAGGCCGAGAAGCTGACCGAGTACGGCACCCAGTACGCCCACGCCCTGGTGATCGGCTTCAACTACGACCGGCCCGTGCGCGGCCGGGGCGCCGCGATCTTCCTGCACGTGAACGGCAAGGGCGCGACGGCCGGTTGTGTCTCGGTGCCCGCCGAGGCGATGAGCCGCATCCTGACCTGGGCCGACCCCGGGCGCTCACCGCACATCGCGGTGGGCACGGAGTCGGGGCGTACGGCGATCACGAACTACTGAGCCCGCGCCGGACAGGGCCCAGCCGGGTCAGCCGTCCTTCTGGGCCAGCCGCAGCAGATGGTCCGCGAGCGCCTGTCCGCCCGCCGGGTCGCGGCTGATCAGCAGCAGCGTGTCGTCGCCCGCGATGGTGCCGAGGATCGGCCGGAGTTCGGCCTGGTCGATGGCCGAGGCGAGGAACTGGGCGGCGCCCGGCGGCGTACGGAGCACCACGAGATTGGCGGATGCCTCGGCGGAGATGAGCAGTTCGCCGGAGAGGCGGCGCATCCGCTCCTCCTTCGCGGACTCGCCGAGCGGGGCGTGCGGGGTGCGGTAGCCGCCCTCGCTGGGGACCGCGTAGATCAGCTCGCCACCGGTGTTGCGGATCTTCACGGCGCCCAGCTCGTCCAGGTCGCGCGAGAGCGTCGCCTGGGTGACGCTCAGACCGTCGTCGGCGAGGAGCTTGGCGAGCTGGCTCTGGCTGCGGACCGGCTGCCGGTTGAGGATGTCCACGATCCGGCGGTGGCGCGCCGTGCGGGTCTGCGGGACGGACGGGCCGATGTGCTCGGCCGCGCCGTTCCCGCCGTCGGCGCCGTTCCCGCCGTGCGTGCCGTTTCCGTTGCCGTTGGTGCCGTTCGTGTCGATCCCGTTGTGCTCGGGCGCCTGCGCCTCGGTCATCGTCGTCTCATTCCCCGAATCGTCCGTCCCCGTCGGTCCCCTGGGCGGTGTCGAGGATGCCCGGCAGGGCCCGGAGGAACGTGTCCACCTCGTCGTCGCCGATGATCAGCGGTGGCATGAGCCGTACGACATCGGGAGCTGGCGCGTTCACCAGGAGACCGGCATCCTGAGCCGCCTGCTGCACCCGCGGCGCGAGGGACCCGGTGAGCACGATACCCAGCAGCAGCCCCGAGCCACGGACATGCGAGACCAGCGGGTGTCCGAGCCCCTCGATCCCGTCCCGCAGCCGCTCGCCGAGACGCTTCACCTGGTCGAGCGCGCCGTCGGCGCCGAGCGTGTCCAGCACCGCGAGTCCGGCGGCGCACGCGACGGGGTTGCCGCCGAAGGTCGTCCCGTGCTGGCCGGGCTTGAGCAGGTCGGCCGCCGGGCCGAACGCCAGGGTCGCGCCGAGCGGCAGGCCGCCGCCGAGTCCCTTGGCGAGCGTGACGACATCGGGCTCCACGCTCTGGTGGGCCTGGTACTCGAACCAGTGCCCGGTCCGCCCGATTCCCGTCTGGACCTCGTCGAGCACCAGCAGGGTGCCGGTGGCACGGGTGATCTCCCGCGCCGCTTCGAGGTAGCCCTTGGGCGGGACGACGACGCCGTTCTCCCCCTGGACGGGCTCGACGATCAGCAGCGCGGTCTCCTCGGTGACGGCGGCCCTGAGCGCGTCGGCGTCCCCGTACGGAACGTGCGTGACCTCACCGGGCAGGGGCAGGAACGGCTCCCGCTTGCCCGGCTGTCCGGTGAGCGCGAGCGCGCCCATCGTGCGGCCGTGGAAGCCACCGTCGGTGGCGACCATGTGGCGGCGGCCGGTGAGCCGGCCGATCTTGAACGCGGCTTCGTTCGCCTCGGCGCCGGAGTTGCAGAAGAAGACGCGGCCGGGGCGGTCGGCGAGGTCGATGAGCCGTTCGGCGAGGGCGACGGGCGGCGCGGCGACGTACAGGTTCGACACGTGCCCGAGGGAGGCGATCTGCCGGGAGACCGCGTCGACGACCGCGGGGTGCGCGTGTCCGAGGGCGTTCACGGCGATACCGGCGACGAAGTCGGTGTACGCGGTGCCGTCGGCGTCCCAGACGGTGGCCCCCTCGCCCCGTACGAGGGAGAGCGGCGGGGTGCCGTAGTTGTCGGCCATGACGTGCCGCCAGCGCCGTGCGAGCTCCTGGTTGCTGTCGTCGGTCATGACGCTCCCCCTTCTGTGCGCGCCGCGGTCACTGTCGGTCCGGTCCGCTCCTGGCCGTCGGGGACGACCATCGTGCCGATGCCTTCGTCGGTGAAGATCTCCAGCAGGATCGAGTGCGGTACCCGGCCGTCGAGCACGCGGGCGGTGTTGACGCCGTTGCGTACGGCGAACAGACAGCCCTCCATCTTGGGCACCATGCCGCTGGACAGCTCGGGCAGCAGCTTCTCCAGCTCGGTCGCCGTGAGCCTGCTGATGACGTCGTCGTTGTTCGGCCAGTCCTCGTACAGACCCTCGACGTCGGTGAGGACCATCAGCGTCTCGGCGCCGAGCGCCGCCGCGAGCGCGGCGGCGGCCGTGTCGGCGTTGACGTTGTAGACGTGTCCGTCGTCGGCGCTGCGCGCGATGGAGGAGATGACGGGGATACGGCCGTCGGCGAGCAGTGCCTCGATGGCGCCGGGGTCGATGGCGGTGATCTCCCCGACTCGGCCGATGTCGACGAGCTCGCCGTCGATGCGGGGCCGGTGCCGGGTCGCCGAGATGGTGTGCGCGTCCTCGCCGGTCATACCGACGGCGAGCGGGCCGTGCTGGTTGAGCAGTCCGACGAGTTCACGCTGGACCTGGCCGGCGAGCACCATCCGTACGACGTCCATCGCCTCGGGCGTGGTGACCCGCAGTCCGGCCTTGAACTCGCTGACCAGCCCGTGCCGGTCGAGCTGCGCGCTGATCTGGGGGCCGCCGCCGTGCACGACGACCGGCTTGAGGCCGGCCTGCCGCAGGAAGACGACGTCCTGGGCGAAGGCGGCCTTGAGGTCCTCGTCCACCATGGCGTTGCCGCCGAACTTGATGACGACGACCTTGCCGTTGTGGCGGGTGAGCCAGGGCAGCGCCTCGATGAGGATCTGCGCCTTGGGCAGCGCGGTGTGCTTGCGGGCGGTCATGAGCTGTACGCGCTGTTCTCGTGGACGTAGTCGGCGGTGAGGTCGTTGGTCCAGACGACCGCCGACTCCGTGCCGGCCGCGAGGTCGGCGGTGATCCGCACCTCCCGGAAGCGCATGTCGACGAGGTCACGGTCGTCGCCCACGGAGCCCTTCCTGCAGACCCAGACGTCGTTGATGGCGACGTTGAGGTCGTCGGGGTCGAAGGCGGCGGAGGTCGTACCGATCGCGGACAGCACCCGGCCCCAGTTGGGGTCCTCGCCGTGCAGCGCGCACTTGAGGAGGTTGTTGCGGGCGACGGAGCGGCCCACCTCGACGGCGTCGTCCTCGGTCGCCGCGTTGATCACCTCGATCCGGATGTCCTTGCTGGCGCCCTCGGCGTCGCCGATGAGCTGGCGGCCCAGGTCGTCGCAGACCGCGCGGACCGCTTCCGCGAACTCCTCCTGGCCGGGCGTCACATGAGAGGCGCCGGAGGCGAGCAGCAGGACGGTGTCGTTGGTGGACATGCAGCCGTCGGAGTCGACCCGGTCGAAGGTGGTCCGGGTGGCGGCGCGCAGGGCCGCGTCGAGCGCGGGGCTGTCGACGTCGGCGTCGGTGGTGAGCACGACGAGCATCGTGGCGAGGCCGGGCGCGAGCATGCCCGCGCCCTTGGCCATGCCGCCGACGGTCCAGCCGTCGCCGCTCACGACGGCCGTCTTGTGCACGCTGTCGGTGGTCTTGATGGCGATGGCGGCCTTCTCGCCGCCGTGCGCGGAGAGTTCGGCAGCCGCCTTCTCGACACCGGGCAGGAGCTTGTCCATCGGGAGGTTGATGCCGATGAGCCCGGTGGAGGCGACGGCGATCTCGCCGGGGCTGTGGCTGTCGGGGTCGGCCTGGTTCAGGACCTCGGCGACCTTCTCGGCGGTGGCGTGGGTGTCCTGGAAGCCCTTGGGGCCCGTACAGGCGTTGGCTCCACCGGAGTTGAGGACGACGGCGGAGATCCGGCCGCCCTTGACGACCTGCTCCGACCAGAGGACGGGGGCGGCCTTGACCCGGTTGGAGGTGAAGACGCCGGCGGCGGCGCGGCGCGGGCCGGTGTTGACCACGAGGGCCAGGTCCGGGGTGCCGCTGTCCTTGATCCCGGCGGTGATGCCCGCCGCCGTGAATCCGCCTGCTGCGGTGACGCTCACTGCATCTCCTTGGTCGTGACTGGTCGGTGGTGGGCCCGGTTCACGGCGCGACGCCGGTGGCCGGGAGCCCGGTCTCCTCGGGCAGCCCGAGCGCGATGTTCATGCTCTGGACGGCGCCGCCCGCGGTGCCCTTGGTGAGATTGTCGATGGCGCTGATGGCGATGACGCGGCGGGCGCTCTCGTCGAGGACGACCTGGACGTGAACGGCGTTGGAGCCGTACACGGACGCGGTCGCCGGCCACTGCCCCTCGGGCAGGAGCCGGACGAAGGGTTCGTCGGCGAAGGCTTTCTCGTACGCGCCGCGTACGTCCGCCGCGGTGACGTCCGGCCTCGCCTTGGCGGAGCAGGTGGCGAGGATGCCGCGTGACATGGGGGCGAGGGTGGGCGTGAACGAGACACCGACGCGCTCCCCCGCCACCGCGCTGAGGTTCTGGATCATCTCGGGGGTGTGCCGGTGTCCGCCGCCGACGCCGTACGGGGTCATCGAGCCCATGACCTCGGAGCCGAGCAGATGCGGCTTGACCGCCTTGCCCGCGCCGGAGGTACCGGTGGCGGCGGTGACGACGGCCTCGGGCTCGACGAGCCCCGCGCCGTACGCGGGGAAGAGCGCGAGCGAGACGGCCGTCGGGTAGCAGCCGGGCACCGCGACGCGCCCGGACCCCTCCAGCGCGGCGCGGGCGCCCGGCAGTTCGGGAAGGCCGTAGGGCCAGGTGCCGGCATGGGCGGAGCCGTAGAACGCCTCCCAGTCGGCGGCGTCGCTCAGCCGGAAGTCCGCGCCCATGTCGACGACGAGCACATCGTCGCCGAGCCGCTCGGCGACAGCGGCGGACTGCCCGTGCGGCAACGCGAGGAAGACCACGTCGTGCCCGGCGAGCACCTCGGTGGTGGTGGGCTCCAGCACACGATCGGCCAGCGGCCCGAGGTGCGGCTGGAGGGCGCCGAGGCGCTGGCCGGCGTTGGAGTTGCCGGTCAGGGCGCCGATCCCGACTCCGGGGTGCCCCAGGAGCAGCCGGAGCAACTCCCCGCCGGCGTATCCACTGGCTCCCGCCACCGCTGCGCGTACTGCCATCGAAGCCCTCCTCGTCGATGGCATGACTATACGTAGCTTCGCAGCTTTATGCAATGGCGATATCTGGGGGCGCCTCCGTGAGGCAACGCGGGATCACTCCGCCGGTCCGGGGCCTCTGCGCCGGCCGGCGTTGAAGCGCGCCTTCTTCTGGCGATTCCCGCACGTGTTCATGTCACACCATCGGCGCGTGCGGCTCCGGCTGGTGTCGAAGAAGGCGGCCCGGCAGGTCGGCGACGCGCACAGGGCCAGCTTTCCGTCCCGTTCGCCCGCTATGACGCCGATCGCGTCGGCGGCGATCACACCGAGGGCGTCCTCGACGGGGGAAGCCGGGCCGAGCCGCCACCGCCGCTCACCGTCGGGCGTCAGGATCGCCGCGGCCCGGCCCTGGGCGCTGCGGTCGTTGATGACCTGGACGGCGGACGCGGGGAGAGCGTCCTGGATCGCGGCAGCCGTCGCGGCGGCGTGGATCGCCTCCCGCAACTCCCGGGCGAGGTCGAGCTGGGCGGCCGTGCAGGAATCCACGGCGAGGCCGCTCACCGTCAGCCAGTCGACGAGTCGGTGCGGGACGGGAATGCGCTCGACGGCGTTGCCGTGACGCTCCGACAGGGTCCCCGTGAAGCTGGTCGCCAGCACATTGCCGAGGCGGAAGTCAGGGAACGCGGCAGACATGGAACCACCTTAGCCGGTTGCGGCGCGGCTCGAAGAACTGTTAGAACCGTCTTAGCCGGTTCACATTGGCCGTGGCCGGTTCCGCGATGGCCAGGAGGTCCCATGCCCCGTCCGACCAGCGACGTGCGAGCGTTCGAAGCCCGCGCGGCAGACGCCGACCTCGACGACCTGCGCGCGCGGCTGGCCGCGGCGCGACTGCCGGAGGCCGAGACGGTCCACCGCGCCGCACCCGGTCCCGGCCGGTGGGAGCAGGGCGTTCCCCTCGCCGACCTCGTCGATGTCGTGGACTACTGGCGCACCGGATACGACTGGCGGTCCTTCGAGGCGCGCCTCGACCGGACCGGTCAGTTCCGCACGACCATCGACGGTCTGGCAATCCACTTCCTGCACCGCCGGTCCGCGCGCGCGGACGCCACTCCCCTGGTCCTGACGCACGGCTGGCCGGGCAGCATCGCCGAGTTCATCGACGTGGTCGACGAGCTGGCGGATCCGCAGGACCCGGACGCGCCGGCGTTCCACGTCGTGGTCCCGTCGCTGCCGGGCTTCGGTTACAGCGACAAGCCGGCCACCACCGGGTGGGGAACCGAGAGGATCGCGGCCGCGTGGGTGGAACTGATGGGCAGGCTCGGGTACAGCGAGTTCGCGGCCCACGGCGGCGACTGGGGAGGCAACATCACCACGGTCCTCGGCGGCAGGTTCCCGGCGCACGTTCTCGGCATCCACACCACGTTCGCGCAGGCCCTGCCCGGGTCGACGACGGACGGGCTGACGGCGGCCGAGCGCGAGTGGGCCGAGGAGACCCGCCATTTCTGGCGCCACCGCGCGGCGTACGCGAAGCAGCAGGCGACCCGGCCGCAGACCATCGGCTACTCGCTCGTCGACTCACCGGTCGGGCTTCTCGCCTGGATCCTCGACAAGTTCGCCGAGTGGTCGGACACCGGGGACAGCCCGTTCGAGACGATGTCCCTGGACCGCGTTCTCGACGACGTCACCCTGTACTGGCTGACGCGGACCGGCGCGTCGGCGGCCCGCATCTACTACGAGAGCCACAACTCGCTCGACCCGGAGCTCCGGGTCGACGTCCCGGCGGCGATCAGCATGTACCCCCGCGACATCGAGAAGTGTCCGCGCCCCTGGGCACAGGAGCGGTACCGGCGCATCGTCCGGTGGAACGCGCCCGAGAACGGCGGGCACTTCCCGTCGCTGGAGGTTCCCGGGTACTTCGTCGAGGATCTGCGAGAGGGCCTCGCGGCCGTGCTGGCCGCTCATCGGTGAACGCGGCCGGGGGCCGCACCACACCGAGCCGAAGCACCTGAAGGGCCGGGCGGCGCGGATCGGCGAGGGGACGGGGACGGATGGAACGGGGACGGGACTGTGACGACGCACCACGCGGTGCACGGGCTGGCGAGCAATCCGGCGGCGCCCGCCGGCGTACTGCTGCGGCTGCTGGCGCTGAACGACGAATGGATCGCGTACCGGCTCTCGTGGCGCGCGAGCCTGCCCGACGAGGTGGCCGAGGCCATGCTCACGCATCCCGACCGCCGGGTGCGCCAGAGGCTCGCCGAGAGCGCGAACGCCGACCCCGAGCTACGCGCACGGCTCCTCGACGGCCCGGCGTCCGACGCCCTCGTGGTCGCCCACGGCCCGCAGCCGTACCGGACGGTGGTGCCGCCGCTGCCCGACTGGGCCTACGAGCGGCTGCTGAACCACGAGCGCTCCACCGTCCGCTACGAGACCCTCCACTCACCGAGCGTGCCGGAGCACGTGCTGGTTCCGTTCGCCGGTCATACGCACCCGCCGTTCCGGGAAATAGCCTGTCGCCGTGTCTGGCACGCGCTCACCGACGACGTGCGGGCCGCACTGCTCGGCGACGAGGACCCCGCGGTGCGCAGGGCGGCGGCGCTGCATGTGATGGCGGACGACGAGGGGCGCACCACCGAACTGCTCGAAGCGCTCGCGGACAGCCGGCAGTTCCAGGAGGTCGTGGAGCGCGGCCGGCTCGGACGCGCCGTGGCAGAGCGGCTGCTCGCCGAGGGGAAGGCGCTCGCGCCGCTCGCACGCAACCCGGCCTTTCCCGCCGATCTCGCGTCCCGGCTCGCCGGTCACGACGATCCGGCGGTACGCCTCGCGGTCTCCGCGCGCCCGGAGCTGTCGGAGGAGGAACGCGCCGCGATCGACTGGGAGGTCGGCCCCGAGGACCGTCTGGGCACCCTGCGCTGGGTGTGGGACGCGCGTACGGACACCGAGGTCCTGCGCCGGTGCGCGACGTCCGCGCACACCTGGCTGCGGCGCAGCGCCGCCGTATGTCCGGAACTTCCGGAGGACTGCGTGCGACTGCTCGCGGGCGACGGGGACTTCGCCGTGCGGCTGCTGCTCGCCGAGTTCCACCCGCAGGCACCGCCGGAGCTGCTGCTCGATCTGTATCTGCACGGCTCGCACCGGGCCGTCGCCATGCTGATCGTCAAGGAGCGGTTCCCGGCGGCCGGCCTCGCCGCCCGTTTCGCCGGGGCGCCGGACCCGCGTGCCCGCGCGCTGGCGGTACGCGATCCGGAGGCGACGCCCGAACTCGTGGAACGGCTGAGCCGGGACCCGGACACGGGGGTACGGGAGGCTGCCGCCCGGGATCCGCGGCTGCCGGTGCGCAGGGTGGTGGAGCTGCTGGAGGATCCGGAGGCGGGTTCGGCCGCTGCCACCCATCCGGCGCTGCCGGTGGCGGAGATGGTGGCGCTCCTGGACCGGGCCGGTGTGCCGGCGACGGTGGAGCACCGGCCGTAGACGGTGGGCGGGCGTCGCGCGGGACCGGGAGTCGGGAGGGGGAATACCTTTCACCGGGCGATCCGGGCGGTGGCCGTTCGTACGGCCGGTGGGAGGTCGGCGTACCGTCGCCTCCCCCGGTCACGCCCGGCGGAGGCGGGAGAAAAAGCCGCGGTGCGCCCATCCCGTGCGGCGCAGGCCCGTCCAGACGCAGCACGCGGCGCCGGTGATGGCGAGTGTCGTCGCGAGGGGGGCGGACGGGACGGCGTCCATCACGAGAACGCCGATCACCACGGCGACGAGTCCGTCGAACTGCCAGGCCACGACGCGCAGTCCGGAGAGATCTCCGAGCGGTGTGATGATCGGCAGCAGCAGTTCGAGCGGCAGGTGCAGTTTCATCTCACGCAGGAACCGGGCACCGAGCACCAGCACCACCGACCCCGCGACGAGCGGAATCGTGTCGCCGAGGCGTCCGCTGTGCGGTGACCACCCGGTCGCGATCGCGAGGCCGCCTCCCAGGCACGTTCCCGCTGTCACGGCGACGACGGGCCATGCCAGCGTGCGGGCGGGCATGCCGCCCCACCACTCGCCGAACAGCGGCGCCAGCGTCAACTCGTCGCGCAGGCCGCGCCATGTCTCGCTCACCCAGCCGGAGCCCAGGTAGAGACATATCGATCCCGTCACCCACCACAGCAGTGCCGGGCCGCCCCGCGGGCCGGCCGCCCCGTGCGTCAGCAGGGCGCCGCCGATCGGGAGGAGCGTCAGGGCCGCGCTCGCGCGGCCGGGTGTGCGAAGTGCCCGGACCGCGCCCTGGGCGAGATGACCGCGGAGGCGTCCGTCCGGCCGGATCAGGGCCGAGGTGAACCCGCGCGGCTCCGGGCGGTAGAGGTCCAGCGCGTGGTGGAGCGTGCCCGTCCACGCGTACGCCTGGGCCTGGGAGGCGCGTGCCGCCTCGCGTGCGAGCCGGGCGAGGTCGACCGTGCGGATCGACCGGAAGGCGGCCCGTCCGAGGGCCGGGGCGGTGGCCGCCAGTACAGCGGCGACGAGCCACAGACCTGCCCCGGTGTCCCGGGCCGCGCCGCTCACCGCGGCCGCGACGAGGGCGACCGCGCCCGCGGCGAGCACGAGGTTGTCGCGCACGGTGCGGACCTGGCCCCACAGCCAGGCCACCGCGGCGACGGCGGCGAGCCCCGCCCCGACAGCGAGACCCTGGAGCGCGGTGTCGAGGTGGTCGAACAGGTCGGTCGCGAGGTACGCCGTCGCGCAGGCCGACAGCAGGGTGATCGTGCTCGCGTACACCGTCCGGCGCCGGGCGATCGTGCCGAGGTAGCGGGTGGGGGTGATGTCCGTGGACATGAACACGTGCAGCAGGAAGGGCTGGATCACGAGCGGTCCCCAGAACCGGCCGGCGAGTTGGGCCCCCCAGCACGCCGCCGCCGCGAACAGGCAGACCAGGGGCGTCGCGTCGGCGAGCGGTCCCACCGGGACGGGCGCCGGCGAGGTGCTGCGGGCGTGCACGACCGGCACCAGGTAGAAGACGCCGAACAGGGCGACGAGATAGGCGGTGTACGCGCGGCCACGCACCGTGGTGCGGTCGCCGCGCCGGGCGTACCGCTGGCGTACGGCGTGGACGCGGGACCCGGCGTCGGGTTCGTTCTCCACGACGGTGTCCGTCGTCATCCCAACTCCACGCGGCCGTCGCGCGCTGCCACCAGAGCCGCCTCGTGGGTGGCGACCAGGAACGCCGTGCCCTCCTGCGCCCGCTCGGTGATCAGCGCGGCCACCAGGTCGACACGGTCGCTGTCGAGGTGCCGCTCGGGCTCGTCGAGCAGCACGACTTCGGCGGGCCGGACCAACGCCAGTGCGAGGCTGAGGAGTTGCAGCTGCCCGGAGGAGACCTGATGGGGAAAACGATGCCCCAGCGGGGAGAGTCCCAGACGCTCGACGATCTCTTCCGCGCGTTCGGCGGTCTCCGGGGTGTTGCCGTACCAGGAAGCGGCGACCAGTGTCACCTGCTCGCGCAGCGTCATGTCGCGGGCGAACGGGATCGGGTCGACCAGCGACGCCACGAGCCGTCGGTGCGAGGGCTTCGCGACGTCGGCGGGTTCGCCTCTCACTGAGCACGAACCGGCCGTCAGGCGCCGGCTGCCCAGGAAGGCACGGAGCAGCGTGGTCTTGCCCGAGCCGTTGCCGCCGGTGACGCACCAGAACTCGCCCGGCATCACCGTGAACGTCGTGGGCGCGAGCAGTGTGGTGTCGCCGAGCGTGACCGTCGCACCGTCTGCCGCGATCGCCGGAACCACGGTCACCTGCCCTCCAGAACCACGAGCGTCTCCCGTGATCGTGCGCTGTACTCCTCGCCCGCGTAGGGCCCGTTGACGCTCCCCACCCCCGGGCCGGTCATCCGCGCCATCGGCCGGATCTCCGGCAGCGTCGCCCGCACGGTCTCGTGAAGCGAGGTGCGTGCCGACGCGCTTCTCCCTGCCCGGGAAGCCTATCGGCGATCACGACAGGTCGGTCCGTCAGGTGAAGCATCAGCGGGGCGGCGAATCCGCCCGGCCCGGCTCCCGCCGCTCCAGCGGCCCGGCAATCTCGCACCGCGGTCACGGGTCACGACGCCCGGGCGTCGAGGCGCAGGCTCCAGCGGCCGGGGCCGCCCATGAGGGTGACGGTGGACAGGGGGCGGACGTCCACGCTCCAGAAGCTCGGGGCGGGGGCGTGCAGGGCGTAGACGAGCGCGGCCCGGATGACCGCCGGTTCGGCGACGGCGACGATGGCGGCGATGTCGTCGGCCGGGCGGGTGTCCAGCCAGCCGCCTATACGGGAGATGAACGCCAGCAGCGGTTCGCCGCCGTGCGGGGCCGAGCGCGGGTCGGCGAGCCAGGCGTCCACGGCGGCCGGTTCACGCGCGGCGACGTCCGCGAAGGTGCAGCCGCGCCAGCGGCCCATGTCGCAGTCCCGGAGTGCGGGCTGGACGAGGGGCGCGTAGCCGAGGGCCTCGCCGGTGGCGCGGCTGCGCGCGGTGGGCGAGCAGTAGCGCAGATCGGCGGCGGCCAGCGGCACGAGCGCGTGCGCGAGGAGTTGCACCTCGTGCCAGCCGGCCTGGTCGAGGGGACGGTCGTCGTCGAAACGTTCGGCAAGTGGGGCTGAGCTGCGCGCGGCGGCGACCAACGTGACCCGAACACTCATGCCGGGATCGTGAGCCCGAAAGCCCCACAGGTCAAGAGGGGGGCTGAAGGTCCAGGGTCATCCACATCGCGGGGTGTTCGAGCGGCGTGAACCCCACCTTCTCGTAGACGCCGTGGGCGTCCTCCGTGGCCAGCATCATGCGTCGCAGCCCCAGCGGGGCGAGGTGGTCGCGCGCGGCGGTGACCAGCTCGGTGCCGAGTCCCTCGCCACGGGCGGCGGGGGCGACGTACACGTCGCAGAGCCAGGCGAAGGTGGCGTGGTCGGTGACGACGCGGGCGTAGGCGACCTGTTCGCCCGACGCGCTGTCGTAGACGCCGAAGTTGAGCGACCCGGCGATGGCCCTGTCCTGGACGTCGCGGCCCCGGCCGAGCGCCCAGTACGCGTCCGTCGACAGCCAGCGGTGGATCCGCTCCGCGTCGAGGCGCGCGGGGTCGGTGGAGATCTCGTACGCGGCGGAGGTCGTCGTCTCGGTCATGGCGGAAGGCTGCCAGCCGGGGGGCCGGTTGTCAGTGGTGGATGCCACGATCGATTCATGTGGTCAGCCCAGCACTTCGTCGCAGGCGGTACGCAGCCGCCGCACGCCGTCGGCGATCTCCTGCGGTCCCGCGACGGCCGCGTAGCCCAGCCGCAGATGGCCGGCGGAGGGTTCGGCGCAGAAATAGGGGCGGCCGGGGGTGACGGCGACGCCCGCGCGCAGCGCGGCGGAGGCGAGCATCTGTTCGTCCGTGCCGTCGGGCAGGCGCAGCCACAGGTGATAGCCGCCGGGCGGGATGTAGGGGAGGGCCAGTTCGGGGATGTCCCGGCGGACGGCGGCCGCCATGACGTCCCTGCGGTTCTTCAGCTCCCTTGAGAGGGACCGCAGATGGCGGTTCCAGGCGGACGATCCGACCAGTTCGAGCGCGGCTTCCTGGAGGGGCCGGGCGACGAAGAAGCAGTCCACGACATGGATGGCGCGGAGCCGTTCGAGCACGGGGCCCCGGGCGGCCAGCACCCCCACCCGGAGGCTGGGTGAGGTGGCCTTGGTGAGGGAGCAGACATGGACGACGACTCCGTCGGCGTCGTCGGCGGCGAGGGGTCCCGGCAGCGGACCGGCGTCCTCGTGGACGAGGCGGCGCACGAAGTCGTCCTCGACGACGAAGGCCCCCGCCTCGCGGGCGATCCGCAGCACCTCGGGCCGACGGGCGGCGGAAAGGATGGCTCCGGTGGGGTTCTGGATGAGGGGCTGGCAGACGAACACCCGTGCTCCGGTGGCGCGGAAGGCGGAGGCGAGGAGTTCGGGTCGTACGCCGTCGGGGTCGACGGGGACGGGGACGGGCCGCAGTCCGGAGGCCCGTGCGATGGCGAGCATGCCGGGGTAGGTGGGTGATTCGACGAGGACGGGTGCGCCGGGCGGTGCGAGGGCGCGCAGCGCGGTGGTCAGGGCGCTCTGGCCGCCGGAGGTGACGAGCACGTCGGCGGCCGTCCAGGTGTCGCCGATGCCGCGGGCGAACCACTCGCGGAGTTCGGGCAGCCCGTCGGTGGGCGGGCGGCTCCAGGCGCCGGGCCGTCGGCCGGCGCGGGCGAGGGCGGCGGCCATGGCCCGTTCGGGCTGGAGGGAGGAGTGGAGGTAGCCGCCGTTGAACTCGATCACCCCGGGGGCGGGCGCGGCGAGGGTAGTCAGTACGGCGGACGAGTCGACACTGCGCGGGACGAGTTCGGTGGCGGCGTCGGCGCTGAGCGCGACCTCCTGCCAGGAGGTGTCGCCGGCTCGCGGGGTGCCGGGCCGGGCCGGTGCGCGGAAGGCTCCGGCGCCGGGGCGGGTGACGACCAGGCCCTCGGCGGAGAGCTGGGCCAGCGCCCGGGAGACGGTCACCGGGGAGACCCGGTGGCGCTCGACCAGCTCCCTGCTGGACGGCAGCTTTCCACCGGGTGAGTAGCGGTTCAGCTCCGCTCGCAGAGATTTCGCCAACTCGGCCACGCTGCTACGCTCTTGCATGACAGCACAGGATAGCGCTACCCGCCCGGCACCGGTAGCGGTCACCGGTGGCACCCTCCTCGCGTCGGCGGGTGTCCTCGCCTTCTCCCTCACCTTCCCGGCGACGGTCTGGGGGCTGGAGAGTTTCGGCCCCTGGTCCCTGGTCGCGGTGCGCAGCGTGCTCGCCGCGCTGATCGCGGGCGGCTTCCTGCTGGCCGTGCGCGTACCGCTCCCCGAGCGCCGGCACTGGGGCGCCGTCGCGGTGGTGGCGGCCGGTGTGGTGCTCGGCTTCCCGATGCTCACGACGCTGGCCCTGGAGACGTCGACCACGGCGCACGCCGCCGTCGTGGTGGGTCTGCTGCCGCTGAGCACGGCCGCGTTCTCGGCGCTGCGTACCGGCAGGCGACCGTCGCGCACGTTCTGGTGCGCCGCCGTCGCGGGCGCGGCCGTGGTGATCGTCTTCACGCTCCAGCAGAGCGGCGGGGCCGTCTCGACCGGTGATCTGTATCTGTTCGGCGCGCTGCTGGTCTGCGCGGCCGGCTACACGGAGGGCGGCAGGCTGGCGCGGCTGATGCCGGGCTGGCAGGTGATCGGCTGGGCGCTGGTCGCGTGCCTGCCGCTCAACCTGGCCGTGTCGGCGGTAGCCCTGTCCGTCGAGCCGGTACGGCTGACGGCCCAGGGGGTGACCGGCCTGGTGTGGGTGGCGGCGGGGTCGACGTTCTTCGGGCTCTACGTCTGGTACCGGGGCATGGCGTCGATCGGCGTCGAGCGGGCCAGCCAGCTCCAGCTCGCCCAGCCGCTGCTGACGCTGGTCTGGTCGGTGCTGCTGCTCGGGGAGCACCTGGCGACGGCCGCGCCGCTGGCGGCCGTCGCCGTACTGCTGTGCATCGCGGTCACCCAGCGCGCCCGCGCGTAGGGCGTGTGGTGGAAGTCCCGTCCGGCTCACGACGCCCGGCACGCATGCCGTGGGCCCGGGCCGGGACCGCCGCGAGGCGGGCCGACTCGTGGACCGGGCGACCGTCGCGGAGCGGGCTTCAGCCCTGGCGTGGCGGGCGTACCCGGGACTTGTAGTGGTCGGCCACCGCCCTCGCGAAGGCGCCGTTCTTGTCGTTCACGCACTCCAGCGCGGAGAAGTAGCAGTGCCCCCGTACCTCCGGGTACTGCTTCGCGAAGGTCAGGTGCCGGGAGACCTCCGCCACGTCCTGCCACGGCGCGGGCTGGGCGGGGTCGCCCGCCTTGTAGAGGGCCTCGCCGATGTAGAGGTCGACGCCGGTGCCCTTCACCACCTCGCTCCACCAGGGCACGAGCTTCGCGTAGTCGGCGGCGGCGAAGCCGATGTTCCAGTAGACCTGCGGGGTGATGTAGTCGATCCAGCCCTCCTTGACCCACTTCCTGGTGTCGGCGTACAGGTCGTCGTAGGTCTGCACACCGGCCTTGGTGTCGGAGCCTGTCGGGTCGGTGGCGATGTTGCGCCACACCCCGAACGGGCTGATGCCGAAGGCGACATGCTTCTTGATCTTCTTGATCCGCTCCGACGTCTCGCGCACCAGCCGGTCGGTGTTGTCGCGCCGCCAGGCCGCCTTGTCCGGGAAGCCGGCCCCGTACCGCTCGTACTGCGCGTCGTCGTCGAAGACCTGGCCGGCGACCGGGTACGGGTAGAAGTAGTCGTCCCAGTGCACGGCGTCGATGTCGTAGCGGCGCACGGCGTCCAGCATCGCGTCCTGGACGAACTTCCTGACCTCCGGGATGCCCGGGTTGTAGTACAGCTTCCCGCCGTACGGGAGGATCCACTCCGGGTGCTTGCGGGCCGGGTGGCTCGGGATCAGCCTGGAGGGGTCCGTGTGGTTGGCCACGCGGTACGGGTTGAACCAGGCGTGCAGTTCGAGACCGCGCTTGTGGGCCTCCTTCACGGCCGTACCCAGCGGGTCCCAGCCCGGGTCCTTGCCCTGTACGCCGGTCAGGCACTCGGCCCACGGCTCGAACGGCGAGGGCCACAGGGCGTCGGCGGTCGGCCGCACCTGGAAGACGACGGTGTTCAGCTTCCGGTCGACCGCGGTGTCCAGGAACTTCAGCAGCTCGGCCCGCTGTTCGGCGACGGGCAGTCCGGGCCTGGACGGCCAGTCGCGGTTGACGACCGTGGCGAGCCACATGCCGCGATGCTCGGTGCGCGTGCTGTGCCGGCCTCCGGAGCCCCCGGCGGCCCCCGCACCCGCCGCCGCTCCGGTCCCGCCGGTCGTGGCGGTCGCCCGCGCCGCTCCCGTCGCCGCGACGGCGTCGCCCGCCATCGCCAGTGACGTGAGTGCGCCCGTCGTGACCGCCACGAACGATCTTCTACCGATTTGCCGCATTTACCGACCCCTCATAGGTGAACTCGGACTGAACCTGCCGCAGAGCATGCCCGCCCCGGCCCACGGTGCACACACGTGCGCGGAGTAACGTCGAGGGCCGAAGCGGGCACCGGAATCACACGGCGCCCCGCAGAACCGGGACCAGCGAAAGGCACGATGTGACCGACATCGAACGCGTCGGAGTGGTGGGCTGCGGCCAGATGGGCGCAGGCATCGCGGAGGTGTGCGCCCGAAGCGGCCTCGAAGTGATGGTCGCGGAGACCACCGGCGAGGCACTGGAGATAGGGCGTACCCGCCTCTACAACTCCCTCTCGAAGGCCGCCGAACGCGGCAAGATCACCGAGGAGGACCGCGACGCGACGCTCGGCAGGCTCAGTTTCACCACCGACCTCGGGGAGTTCGCCGACCGCGATCTGGTGATCGAGGCAGTCGTGGAGAACGAGCAGGTCAAGACGGAGATCTTCCAGGTCCTCGACCAGGTCGTGACGCGCACCGACGCGATCCTGTCCTCCAACACCTCCTCCATTCCGCTGGTGAAGCTGGCCGTCGCGACGTCCCGTCCCGACCAGGTCATCGGCATCCACTTCTTCAACCCGGCACCGGTCCAGCAGCTCGTCGAACTGATCCCGGCGCTGACCACGTCGGACGACACGGTCAAGCGCGCCGAGGCCGTCGTCCGGGACGTGCTGGGCAAGCACGCGATCCGCGCCCAGGACCGGTCCGGTTTCGTGGTGAACGCCCTGCTCATCCCCTATCTGCTCTCGGCGATCCGGATGTTCGAGTCCGGCATCGCCAGCCGTGAGGACATCGACAACGGCATGGAGATGGGCTGCGCCCACCCGATGGGCCCGCTCAAGCTCGCCGATCTGATCGGTCTGGACACCGTGGCCTCGGTCGCCGATTCGATGTACGCCGAATACAAGGAGCCCCTGTACGCCGCTCCCCCGTTGCTCCAGCGCATGGTGGACGCGGGGCGCCTCGGCCGTAAGTCGGGCTCGGGCTTCTACCCGTACGGCTGAGCCTTCAAGGCCGGGCTCCTACCGGCGCCGCGCGCCGCCGCCCAGCCTCAGGTGATGGAGCATCAGCAGTCCGGCCGCCATGTTGGCGGCCGGCACCTGGCCGCGCGCGATCATCTCGGGGACGCGCTCCAGCGGTACCCACTCCCGGCGTGAGGACTCGAAGTCGTCCTCGGGATGGCCGGTGTAGGTGGCGGCGTCCGACCAGTAGAGATGGTGGCGGGAGTCGGTCAGACCGTTGGACGGCTCGACGGTGAGCAGATGCCGGAGGGGTCCGGGGCGCCAGCCGGTCTCCTCCTCCATCTCCCGCGCCGCCGCGCTCTCGACGGACTCACCGTCCTCGACGACACCCGCGGCCAGTTCCCAGCCCCAGCTGTCGGTGATGAAGCGGTGCCTCCACAGCATCAGCACCTCGTTGGCCTCGTTGACCGCGGTCGCCACGGCCACCGGACGGAGCCGGATGAGGAAGTGGTCCAGATGCCTGCCGTCGGGGAGTTCGACGTCCGCCAGATTCACCTGGAACCAGCGATTCTCATACACAGTCTGTTCGCTTAAGTTCGCCCACTGCACGGTTTTGCCACCTTCCGGTTGGGAGTTGGCAATATGGCAGCAGGCGCCTCCTCACAGGGGAACGCGCAGGGACCGTGCGACGTATCCCGCCGCTTCCGTCGCCTCCGCGCTGCCGCTCTCCAGCAGCCCCAGCCGCACCGCGCCCATCCGGTCCCTGAGCCGCAGCGACTCCATCCCCCGGGCCCGCTCGGCCATCTCCCGGGCCGTACCCGCCGCCCGGTCCGGCTCACCCTGCCGCAGCTCGATCTGGGTCAGCATCGCGAGCCGGTGCACCCGCCCCCGCTCGTGCGCCGGGGCGCCCACCGCCTCGGCGGCGTGCGTCCGCGCGGCCGCCAGATCACCCAGACAGAGCAGCGCCTCCGCCACCTGCACATTGACCAGACCCGGCTCCACATAGCCGGTCTCCTCGGGCTCCTGGCCCGGTCTGATCCGGCCCGCCTCGGCCTCCGCCCGTCCGATGCACACCCGCGCCGCGCCCCCGTCGCCGAGCAGCGCGTACGACTTGGCCTGCATCGCGTACAGATCCGCGGCCAGCGCCGGGGTGATCGCCCGCCCCGCCGTACGCAGCGCCGCCTCGGCGAAGGCCACCGCCTGCCGGTACTCCCCCATGAACAGTGACTGGTTGACGAGCAGCGCGATGGCGTACGCGCCCAGCCCCGTGTCCCCGCTGGCCTTCGCCAGCCGCAGCGCCTGGTGGAAGTAGCGCTGGGCGAGACCCTGCGCGTCGGAGTCGTACGCGCAGATACCGGCCACCGCGACCAGTCCACCCGTGGCGCGGTGCAGCCGGCGGCCCGTCGCGTCGCTGTAGCCGCCGCGCAGCATGGGCGCGGTCTCGGCGTTCAGGAAGCCGACGACCCTGGCGTGGGTGGCGAGACCGCCCGCCCGGCGGTACATCAGCTCGTAGTGCGTCCTGGCCGTCCGCAGCAGTTCGATGTCGGCCGGGCCGACGCGGCTGTGGCCGGCGCGCGAGACGTCCGCGTCCTGCGGCGGGTTCTCCCACTCCCAGACCGGCATCACGGCGTGCGTACCGGTCACGGCGGGCGCCGCCACGACATGGCCCCGCTGCTGCTGGTCGGAGCGCCAGAGCGCGGTGGCACGCTCCACGAAGACCGCCAGGGTGGCGTCACGGCTCGGCGCCCCGGGGGCCGCGCCGAGGCCGATGTCGTCCAGCGTGAGCGTGCGCCCCAGCCGGTCGCCGAGCACCTGGCAGATCAGCTCGGGCACCGGGCCGCGCGGCCGCTGGCCCCTCAACCACCGCAGCACGGAGGTGTGTTCGTACCGCAGGCCGAGTCCGCGCGCCTGTCCGGCCCTGTTGACCCGGGCGGCGAATCCGGCGTGGGACATGCCCGCCTCGTCGATCAGTGAATCCAGCAGGGTATTGGGCTGCATGTGCCCCTCCGGGGTTAGGCAGCCTCAGGGTAGTGGGGCATCGCACGGGGTGTGAACGTAATGCCCGGATCGGTCCGTTGTGCGCCCTGCCGCGCCGGGCGCCCCGCCGGTTGACTTGGTCATCTCGCAAGGAGCGGCCGGGCCGTCGCACTCCCCCTCGTGCGGTACGGCGGCCCACACCCCGTCGTCCGTCCCGCCCACCTGCCAGACACTCCGCGGGCGGGACGGACGACTCGGCCGCACGACCCGATGCCGGAAGCGGCGAACAGGAGGTTGCGAGGCGGATATACGGCGCAGTGTTCGCCCCCCGGCCTGCGCCGTATCCGCGTTTTCCCCCTACGCGACTCGACGCGAGCCGACGAGCACCGGCGTACGGGCACGGCCGAGGGGCGCGTCCGGACCTGAATCCGGACGCGCCCCTCGGTCTCTCAGCTCTTCGGCCTGTCAGCTTCTCCGTCGTTCAGCTTCTCCGTCGTTCAGCGTCCCGGCCGTTCGGCGGGCCCCGCGGGGTTCACGCCCCGCGCAGCACCGCCCCGGTGCGCTCGGCGGCCAGCGACACCGCGGCGTCGCGCGCGGCGGACGCCTCCTCGACGGTCAGCGTCCGGTCCGTGGCGCGGAACCGCAGGGCGTACGCCAGCGACTTCCTGCCCTCGCCGAGCTGCTCCCCGGTGAAGACGTCGAACAGCCGGATGGATTCCAGCAGTTCACCCGCGCCCTCGTGCAGCGCCCGCTCCACGTCGGCGGCCGGGACGTCCTGACCGACGACCAGCGCCACGTCCTGTGTGGCGACGGGGAAGGTCGAGATCCGCGGCGCCGTCAGCGCGCCGGTGCCCGCCCGCTCCACGAGATCCAGGTCGATCTCCATGGCGCAGGTGCGCTCCGGCAGGCCGTACGCCTTGATGACGCGCGGGTGCAGCTCACCCGCGTGGCCGACGAGCGTCCGTTCGCCCTCCACCGCGGCGTACAGCGCCGCACAGCGGCCCGGGTGCCACGGCGCGTGCTGATCGGCCTCGACCGTCAGCTCGACGCCCGCCTCGGCGGCGACCGTACGGGCCGCCTCGACGGCGTCCGCCCAGTCGGCCGGACGGCCCTTGCCCCACCAGCCGGCCTGCTCGCGCGCACCGGCGAGAACGACGGCGGCACGGCGCGGCTGCCGGGGCAGCGCCGCGTCGAGCGTGGCGATCTCCTCGTCGGTGGGCCGGCGGTCGACGGGCAGCCTGACCGGTGCGCTCTCCTCGCCCGTGGGCCGGAAGACCAGCCCCGTCTCGAACAGCGCCAGATCGTGCGATCCCCGGCCGTCGTTACGGCGCAGCGCGCCGAAGAGGCCCGGCAGCAGCGTCGTGCGCATCGCGGGCTCGGTGTCCGCGAGCGGGTTGACGAGCGTGACCGTACGGCGCCGTTCGTCGTCGGCGGGCAGCCCGAGCTGGTCGAGCTGCGCCACGCCGATGAACGGGTAGTTCGGCGCCTCGACATAGCCCGCGCCGGCCAGCGCGCGGCCGGCCCTGCGGTGCAGCCGCTGCCGTCCGGTGAGCCCACGACCCGACGACGGCCGGGGCAGCGTGGACGGCAGGTTCTCGTAGCCTTCGAGCCGGATGACCTCTTCGGCGAGATCGTTGATCTCGCGCAGGTCGGGACGCCAGCTCGGGACGGTGACGATCAGCTCGTCCTGTCCGGAGACGTCGCAGCCGATCTCCTGGAGCCGGCGTACGACGGTCTCCCTGCCGTATCCGACCCCGGCCACCCTGTCGGGGTGGTCGGCGGCCATGGTGATGGTGTGCGGTCCGGACGGCGCGACGACCTCGGTGACTCCGGCCTCCGCGGATCCGCCCGCGAGCAGCACCAGCAGGTCGACGGTGCGCTGCGCGGCGGCGGCGGCCGCGTGCGGGTCGACGCCGCGCTCGAAGCGCCGGGACGCCTCGGACGACAGCTTGTGCCTGCGTGCCGTGCGCGCCACGCTGACCGGGTCGAAGTGCGCCGCCTCGACGACGACCTCGGTGGTGCCGCGCGCCGCGCGTTCGGCGGCGGACGGGGCCAGCGGGCTCGCCACGATCTCGCCGTCGGCGATCTCGGTGTCGGCGCCGCCCATGACACCGGCGAGACCGATCGGCCCGCGCTCGTCGGTGATGACGAGGTCGGCCGCGTCCAGGACGCGCTTGACGCCGTCGAGGGTGGTCAGCTCCTCGCCCTGCTCGGCACGCCGCACGCCGATGGCGCCGTCGACGAGCTTGCGGTCGTACGCGTGCAGCGGCTGGCCGATCTCCAGCATCACGTAGTTGGTGATGTCGACGGCCAGCGAGATGGGGCGCATCCCGGCCTTCTGGAGCCTGCGCTTCAGCCAGATCGGGGAGCGCGCCTCGGGGTCGAGCCCGGTGACGGTGCGCATGGTGAAGTGGTCGCAGCCGACCGGGTCCGCCACCTCCACGCGGTGGCCGTAGGAGTTCGGCGCCGGGACGTCGAGCAGCGCCGGGTCGCGGAGCGGGAGCCCGTACGAGATGGCCGTCTCGCGCGCGATGCCGCGCATGGAGAGGCAGTACCCGCGGTCCGGCGTGACGGCGATGTCGAGGACCTCGTCGACGAGCTGGAGCAGCTCCACGGCGTCGGTGCCGACCTCGTACTCGGGTGGCAGCACGACGATGCCGCCGCTGCCGTCGTCGCCCATGCCCAGCTCGGCGCTGGAGCAGATCATGCCGTGCGAGGTCCTGCCGTACGTCTTGCGCGCGGAGATCTCGAACCCGCCGGCCAGCACCGCGCCGGGGAGGACCACGACGACCTTGTCGCCGACGGAGAAGTTCCGGGCACCGCAGATGACCTCCTGCGGCTCGCCGGTCCCGTTGGCGTCGCCGACGTCGAGTGTGCAGAAGCGGATGGGCTTCTTGAACTCGGTCAGCTCCTCGATGGTGAGGACCTTGCCGACGACGAGGGGGCCCTTGAGGCCCGCCCCGACCTGTTCGACGGTCTCGACCTCCAGACCGGCCGAGATGAGTCTGGCCTGGACGTCGCGACCGGTCTCGGTGGCCGGCAGCTCGACGTACTCGCGCAGCCAGGAAAGCGGGGCGCGCATCAGATCTCCATCCCGAACGGCCGGGTGAACCGGACGTCACCCTCGACCATGTCTCGCATGTCCTCGACGTTGTGCCGGAACATCAGCATCCGCTCGATACCGAAGCCGAAGGCGAATCCGCTGTACTTCTCCGGGTCCACACCGCAGGCGACGAGCACCTTCGGGTTGACCATGCCGCAGCCGCCCAGCTCGATCCAGCCCTCGCTGCCACAGGTGCGGCAGGGCCGGTCGGGGTTGCCGACGGACTCACCGCGGCACACGTAGCAGACCATGTCCATCTCGGCGGACGGCTCGGTGAAGGGGAAGAAGTTCGGCCGCAGCCGGGTCTTCATACCCTCGCCGCCGAACAGCGCCTGGACCATGTGGTCCAGGGTGCCCTTGAGGTCGGCCATGGTGAGGCCCTCGTCGACGGCGAGCAGCTCGACCTGGTGGAAGACGGGGGTGTGCGTGGCGTCCAGCTCGTCCGTGCGGTAGACCCGGCCGGGGCAGATCACGTAGACGGGCAGCTCACGGCCGAGCAGGGCGCGGGCCTGCACCGGCGAGGTGTGCGTACGCAGGACGAGGCCGGAGCCGTCGTCCGCGCCGTCGGCGCCGTCGCCGGTCCGGACGAAGAAGGTGTCGTGCTCGCCGCGGGCCGGGTGGTCCGGGCCCATGTTGAGCGCGTCGAAGTTGAACCACTCGGTCTCGATCTCGGGGCCCTCGGCCACCTCGTAGCCCATGGCCACGAAGATGTCCTCGATGCGCTCCGAGAGCGTGGTGAGCGGGTGCCGGGCGCCGGCGGGGGTGCGGTCGTAGGGCAGTGTGACGTCCACCGCCTCCTCGACCAGCACGCGGGTGTCCCGCTCGGCCTCCAGCTCGGTCTGCCGGGCGGCGAGCGCCTTGTTCACGGCGCCGCGGGCCTGGCCCACACGCTTGCCCGCCTCGGCCTTGGCCTGCGGCGGCAGCGCGCCGATCTCGCGGTTGGCGAGCGACAGGGGCGAGGTGCCGCCGGCGTGCGCCGTCTTCGCGTGAGCGAGCGCGTCGAGGTCGCCGGCGGCGGCGAAGGCGGCGAGCGCCTCGTCCCGCATGCGCTCGATCTCTTCCGGTTTCAGCGCCTCGACCTCGACTGGGTCGTACGACTTGTTGGGTGCCGACATCTGTTCCCGTACTTCCGGTTGGCTGGGTCCTGTCCGGGCGAAAACGACCCCGCTCGATGGCCGAGGACGCAAAGGCGCCAAGGGTCGAGTCTAAAGGCCGTACGGAGCGAAGAAGCCCGTGGGCGGTCAGGCCAGGTAGGCCGGGGCGCCGACGGGCAGGATAAATCGGAACTGGGCCCCGCCGCCGGGTCCGCGGCCGACGGTGATGGTCCCGCCGTGCGCCTCGACGATGCCCTTGACGATGTACAGCCCGAGGCCGGTCCCGCCGCGCTTGCTCCCCCGCCAGAAGCGGGTGAAGACACGGCCCATCGACTCCTCGGGGATGCCGGGGCCTTCGTCGCTCACGGTGACCGCCGTTCCTGTCGCGCCGCCGTCGGCGTGGGTGTGCTCCGCGTTGGCGTGCTCCGCGTGCCCGAGGTCGCCATGTTTGACCCGGGCGGGTGCCACTTCGATGGTGACGGTTCCCTCGCCGTGGCGCACCGCGTTTTCCAGCAGGTTGCCGAGTATCTGGTCGATCTTGTCGGGGTCGGCCCAGAGCGCGGGCAGCGGCTGCTGGATCCGTACGAGGAAACGGTCGGGCGACTGCCCGGAGGCGGTGAAGGACTGGATGTGCCGTCCGACGGCGACGGGGATGTCGACCGGCTGGCGGCGTACTTCGAGACGTCCGGAGTCGATCCGGGAGATGTCGAGCAGTTCGGCGATCAGCCGGGTCACGCGGTTGGCGTCGGCGTCGACGGTCTCCAGCATGAGCCGCTTCTGGTCGTCGGTGAAGCGTTCCCACTTGGCGAGCAGCGTCGCGGTGAATCCCTTCACCGAGGTGAGCGGGGAGCGCAGCTCGTGCGCGACCGTCGCGATCAGCTCGGCGTGGCTGCGTTCGGTACGGCGACGGGCCTCGGTGCCGCGGATGCTGATGACGAGCCTGCGTACGGGCCCCTGGGGGAACGCGCGCACATAGCGGGCGGAGACGAGGACCTCACGGCCGCCGGGCAGCAGCAGGTTGCGCTCGGGCTGGCCGAAGCGGGTGCGCAGCCCCCCGTACGGGTCGGTGAGGGCCCACCAGCGGCGGCCTTCGAGGTCTTCCAGGGGCAGCGCGCGCTCCAGCGGGCTGCCGACGGCCTCGGTGGCGGCGACGGCCGTGATCCGGGCGGCGGCGGCGTTGAAGCAGATGACGCGGCCCGTCTCGTCGGCGACGACGAGACCGTCGGGGAGATCGTCGGGATGGATCCCGAAGTCCTCTCCGAGGTCCTGTCCGGGGTTACGCGCGGGGCCTTCGGGGCCGTGGGGGACGGATTCGCCGGGATCGGGCCTGACGGGTCCCCGTGTGGTGGCCGACCCGCTCGCCCCGACCGTCATGCCCGCATCCCACCTCTTCCGAAGAGCACAGTGGGCCCCCGAGTTTCCGGTCACCCTACTCGCTCTCATCGCTCAAGGTGACTGCGCGGACCCCCTCAGCTCGCGGTGCGGACACGCTGCGCCCGAGCGGAGGCGTAGAGACATACGGCCGCGGCGGTCGCGAGGTTCAGACTCTCGGCCCTGCCGTGGATCGGCACGCGCACGACGGCGTCCGCCAGCGCCCGTGTCCCGGCCGGCAGCCCCCATGCCTCGTTGCCGAAGATCCAGGCGGTCGGACCGCCCATGGTGCCCGCGTCGAGTTCGTCGTCGAGGTCGTCCTCGCCCGCCCCGTCGGCGGCCAGCACCCGGACCCCCGCTCCCCGCAGGCCCGCCACGGCCTCTTCGACGGGGACACCGACGGCGACCGGCAGATGGAAGAGCGAACCGACCGAAGCGCGGACGGATTTGGGGTTGTAGAGGTCGACGGACGCGTCGGTGAGGACGACGGCGTCGGCGCCCGCTGCGTCGGCGCAGCGCAGCACGGTGCCCGCGTTGCCGGGGTCGCGTACGTGCGCCAGGACGGCGACGAGCCGGGGGCGCGCCCGCAGGATGGACTCGAAGGGCGAGTCCAGGAAGCGGCAGACGCCGAGCAGGCCCTGCGGGGTGACGGTCTGCGAGACGTCGGCGACGACCTCGGCGTCGGCGTAGTGCACCCGTACCCCGGCCGCGCGGGCGGCCGCCACGATGTCGGCGTACCGCTCGGCTGCCTCGACGGTGGTGAACAGTTCGACCAGCGTGGGGGCACCGTCCTCGCCCCGGTGCTCGACCGCCTCGCGCACGGCCTGCGGTCCCTCGGCGATGAACCGGCGTTCCTTGCCGCGGAAGGCCCGTCTGGCGAGCCGCCGGGCGGCGACGACTCGCGGGGAACGCGGAGAGATCAGCTCGGGGGTGCCCATGGGCGGCGGCTCGCTTCTCGTGCGGACGTGGGCGCGTGGGGTGGGTGCCGCGCGCGGTGACGTACGTGCGTGTACGGGGTGGAACGCGCCGGACCCGCAGGCGGTGTGCCTGCGGGTCCGGCGGGAAGTGTCGCGATCCGTGATCCGGCTGGGGATCAGGCGGCGGCCTTCGGGGCGTTGACGTCGCTCGGGAGCGCCTTCTGGGCGACCTCGACGAGCGCGGCGAACGCGTTGGCGTCGTTGACCGCGAGCTCGGCCAGGATCTTGCGGTCCACCTCGACGTTGGCGGCGTTGAGACCCTGGATGAGGCGGTTGTACGTCATGCCGTTCTGGCGGGCGGCGGCGTTGATCCGCTGGATCCACAGCCGGCGGAAGTCGCCCTTGCGCTTCTTGCGGTCGTTGTAGTTGTAGACCAGGGAGTGGGTTACCTGCTCCTTGGCCTTGCGGTACAGGCGCGAACGCTGGCCGCGGTATCCCTTGGCCTGCTCGAGGATCGCCCGGCGCTTCTTGTGGGCATTGACTGCCCGCTTGACGCGTGCCACTTGTTAACTCCTTGTAGCTGGGTCACGGGCGTTGACGTGACCCGAGAACGGCGTGGTCGGTATGGCGGCTGGGCCCCGCCCCGCGGGGCTCGCGCCTACAGGCCGAGAAGCTTCTTGGCCTTCGCGGCGTCACCGGGAGCCAGCTCCACCGTGCCGGCGAGGCGGCGCGTCAGGGTGGACGGCTTGTGCTCCAGGTAGTGGCGACGGCCCGCACGCTGGCGAAGGATCTTGCCGGAGCCGGTCACGCGAAAGCGCTTCTTCGCACCGCTGTGCGTCTTGTTCTTCGGCATAACGCCGTTCTCCTCATCAGTGGCACTCCCCGGCCGGCCGGAACCGGCTCATGGGAGCGTCAGATTGCTATGTATGAAATCCGGGCGGGATTCCGGGGGCGCCTGGCCGGCGGCCCGAGGATCACGCCTCGGAGGGCGATTCGGCCGGAGCCTCGGCGTCGGCGTCGTTACGGTTCGCGGCGTCCGTGGACGTGTTCGCGCTGCCGTCGGTCGCGTGACCCTGACGCTCCGCCTTGCGGGCCGCCTGGGCCTCGCGGGCCTCTGCCATGGCTTCGGTCTTCTTCTTGTGCGGGCCGAGCACCATGATCATGTTCCGGCCGTCCTGCTTCGGGTTCGACTCGATGAAGCCGAGCTCCTCGACGTCCGAAGCCAGACGCTGGAGCAGCCTGAAGCCCAGTTCGGGGCGGGACTGCTCACGACCACGGAACATGATCGTGATCTTGACCTTGTCACCCTGCTTGAGGAACCGGACGACGTGACCCTTTTTGGTGTCGTAGTCATGCGGGTCGATCTTCGGCCGGAGTTTCATCTCCTTGATGACCGTGTGCGCCTGGTTCTTGCGCGCCTCACGGGCCTTCATGGCCGACTCGTACTTGAACTTCCCGTAATCCATGAGCTTGCACACGGGCGGACGGGCGGTCGCCGCGACCTCGACCAGGTCCAGGTCGTACTCCTGCGCGAGCTCCAGGGCCTTCGCAAGCGGCACGATGCCCACCTGCTCGCCGCTGGGGCCGACAAGGCGGACCTCGGGAACACGAATCCGGTCGTTAATGCGGGGCTCAGCGCTGATGGATCCTCCTCGGTAGCACCACACGACTGTCTGGCAGGCAGCCGCGTAACGTCTGTTTCGTCAGACCAACCGCGCGGAGAATCGAAAAATGCCCCGGACGGGACACAGGCGGGAGCTCCATGAATACCGGAACACCGCCGCGTCGAACCGCGGGGCGAATCGGGCGGCTCCATCGTCCGTACGGAACGATGGGGACCACCTGACCGGTGACCCGCCACCCCGAGGGGCGGCCAGGTGGGAGAACGGAGCCTCCACTTGTGGGCCGGACACACACGTGTCCGACCGGTCGTTACACAAGGTTAGCAGCTCCGGCCCGGGTGAGCTAACTTCGTGTCTCCTCTCCCCCTCGGCTGGGCATATCGTGTGCGGAATGAGCGACACGACCTCCCCCCAGGAACCAGCCGACTTCGACGCCATGACCCGCGACATCGCCGAGGTGCCGGCCGTCGAGGTGATCGTCACGGTCGCCGTCAATCTGATGAGCGCCGCCGCGGTGAAGCTCGGTCTCACGGAGGACGGCGACGCGCACAAGGACCTGGACGAGGCCCGCAAGCTGGTGCACGCGCTGGCCGGGCTGATGGACGCGAGCGCGACGGAGATCAGCTCCTTCCACGCGGCTCCCCTGCGCGACGGGCTGAAGTCGCTCCAGCTGGCCTTCCGCGAGGCGTCGCTGGTCCCGGACGGGCCGGGCCAGGGCCCCGGCGAGAAGTACACGGGACCGGTCTACGGCTGACCGGCGGCCGGTCCCGGCCGGCCCCCGCGCCGGTCCACGGCCGGTCTACGGCTGATCGCGTACGAACAGGGGCTCGCCCGGAGGTGAGGCGCCGGCCGGCAGCAGTGCCAGGTCGAGGCCGCGCACCAGGCGGGCCCTCAGCACGTCGTGCGCCGCCAGCGCGCCCGCGATCCGGCGCACGGCGTCCGGTGGAGCCGCGTCCGGCAGCAGGACGAGCGCGAGGATGCCGTCGGCCTCGCCGGGACCGAGATGGGCCCTCAGTACGGAGGGCTCGGCGGCGGCCACCTCTTTCACCGCCGCGACGACGGCCGGGTCGTCGAGCGGGTCCGTGCTGGTGCGGCCCTCGGCGAGCGCGAACAGGGCCGGTCCGGCGAGTTCGTACGGCACCGGCCCCGCCAGGTCGATGACGACCGTGTCGGCCTTCTCGTGCGCCGCCGCGCTCAGTGCCTGGTGCAGCGGTACGGCGACGGGGCGCGCGGCGGGGTCCCAGCGGGCCAGCGAGGCGGTCGAGGTGAAGGCGGGCAGCGCGCGCCGGCCGCCGGCCTGGAGGGTGGGCACGGCCATGTCGCTGTTCTTCTCACGCCGCAGCCCGCGCTCGTCCTCCTCGGTCTCACCGAGCACGGCGACGACGGGGACGAGCAGCCGGGCACCCTTGAGCGCGGCGAGGACGCGCGGCTCGGCGGACCGGTCGGCGGACCAGGCGGCGAGGGCGTCCACGAGGACGGGGTCGGCGGTGCCGTTGTCGTCGGAGAAGCCGGAATCGGGAATGTTCTTGAGAGCCACGGGGCGAGCCTAGTGGGCGGGCCGGCCCCGCCCGCCGGGCGGCTCCCGTGATCCCGTACGGGCAGAATCAGCCGCGAACCGAGGGGGACGGACACCATGGACTCTCGCAGGGAACCGCTCGACAGCGACACGGGCACCGGCACCGGCACCGGCACCGGCACCGGCGAGCACGTCACGTACAGCGTCGCCGTGCGCGACACCGCCACCGGCCGCATCACGGCCCACCACCGCGGTCCGACGCCCGCCCACCCCTCCGCCAGCGTCGTCAAGCTCGGCATTCTCCTCGCGCTGCTGCTGCGCTGCCAGGACACCGGCCGCGAGCCGACCGCCCAGGAGCGCCGGTCGGCCGCCGCGATGATCGAGCGCAGCGACAACGACGCCGCGACCGCGCTGTGGCACGTGATCGGCGGCGCCGACGGGCTGGACGCGGCCCATCGGCGGCTCGGTCTGTGCGAGTCGGCCGCGGCGCGGGAGTGGGGTCTCTCGCGCACCACCGCGACGGACCAACTGACCCTGCTGGAAGCCGTGTTCGGCGACGGGGCGACACCTCTGGGCGAGCGCTCGCGTGCCTTCGCGGTGGACCTGATGACACATGTGGTGGCGGACCAGGCGTGGGGCGTCTCGGCGGCGGGGAGCGCGCCGGCGCTCAAGAACGGGTGGATGCCGTTGAGCGCCACGGGGCTCTGGGTGGTCAACTCGGTCGGCCGCGTCTCGGCCGGGGGCCGCGCGGTCCTGGTGGCCGTCCTCTCGGGCGGTCATCCTGCGAAGGACGCGGGCGTCGCCCTGGTCGAGAGGGTGGCCCGGGCGGCCGTCAGCGCGGCCGGCGGCCGGTGACCGGTCCGCCGCGCCAGAGCACCACCGCACCGGCCAGCAGCAGCGCGCCGAGGCCGCCCGCGACCGGGGCGAGCCAGCCGGCCGGTTCCGACGCGCCCCGGGTGTTGTCGGGGCCGCGGCCGAAGTACTGCTTCGTGTAGCCGGTCGCCGCGCCCTTCGTACCGGCCTTGGCGGTGTTCAGCTTTCCGCCCGCCTCGATCGCGGCGGCCGGATCGACGATGCCGTACCCGGTGGCGTCGTCGCGCCCGTCGTCGGGGGCGTCGCGCGCGGTGTCGGCGAGCAGCTTCTTTATCTGCGCCGGGCGGAGGTCGGGGTGGGCCGCGCGTACGAGGGCGACGGCGCCGGAGACGAACGCGGAGGCGGCGCTGGTGCCCCAGCCTTCGTAGTAGCGGCGGTCGGGATCCGCTATCACGACGTCGACACCGGGCGCGCTGACGGTGGCGTACCAGCGCCGGGTGGAGAAGGCGGCGTGCGTGCCGTAGCGGTCGACGGCCGTCACGGCGATCACTCCGGGGTACGCGGCCGGATACGAGATGCGGTCGCCCTTCTCGCCGCCGTTGCCGGCCGACGCGACGACAGCGGCGCCCTTGGCCAGGGCGTACTGGACGGCGGCGTCCTCGCCGGGCTCCGGGTGGGCGGACTCGCTGTCGTCGCCGAGGGAGAGGTTGATGACGTCGGCGCCGTTGTCGGCGGCCCAGCGGATGCCGTCGGCGAGTGAACCGCCGCGTGACTTGCGGGCCTTGGCCCGGTCCGGGTCGGTGCCTTCGAGGATGACGCGGACCGGCAGGATCTTCGCCTCGGGGGCGATGCCGAGGACACCGTCCTCCCGGCCGGGGCCGTGTCCCCGGCCCGCGATGATGCCCGCCATGGCGGTGCCGTGGCGGGCCCAGGCGCGGTCGCCGCTCTTGGCGCCGAAGCCGATGAGGTCCTTGCCGGACAGGACCTGTCCGGCGAGGTCGGGGTGGGTGGGGTCGACGCCGGTGTCCAGGACGGCGACGGTGATGCCCTCGCCCTTGGTGGTGCGCCAGGCGTCGTCGGTGTGCATGGCTTCCAGGGCCCACTGCTGGGCGCGGATGACGTCCGCGTGCGCGGGTGTGGCCGGGACGGCGAGCAGGAAGGAGGCGGCGGCGAGCGTGGCCGCGAGGGGGTGGCGACAGCACCGGAAGAGCCGCGTCGTCCGTGCTGCCGGAGCCGGTCCCGCTGCCGGGGGCGTCGTCATCGGGGTTTCTCCGTTGCCGTGCTGACTGTCGTACGCAGACCGCGCTCCACCCGGTCGGCGATGCCCTTGGCGTCGTGGCCGAGCCCGGACTGGGCGGCGGCGGTCTTCGCGCCGTCGGCGGTGGCCTTGGCGACGGGCTGCGGGTAGGGGATCCGGCGGCCGTCGGCGAAGCCGGAGACGGCGTACACGACGACGGGGGCCTCGGTGAGGACGTTCACCGTCCAGCTCGCGCGCTGGCTGTCGCCGAAGCCGGCCGCCACGGTGCCCTTCACCGGGTAGGTGCGGGGCATCAGATCGGAGCGTTCGGCGAGCTTCTCGTCGGTGAAGCGGGTGCCCAGCTCCTCCATGGCCGACGGTTCGCCTTCGGTGAAGACCAGGCCGACGGTGGTGACGGTGCTGCTCGTGACGTCGGCGTAGGTCGCGCGCAGGACCCGTTCGCAGCCGACCGGGCGCAGCGTCTTCAGGAGGAGCGGGTCGAGGGCGTCCGCGCAGCCGGTGTCCGGTGACACGGCGACCCTGGTCCAGGTGCGGTCGGCACCGCCGGGGCCCGCGCCGTCGCCCTTGAGCGTGCGCGGGAAGAAGGTGTCGACGGGGGTGCTGTGCCAGAGCGTCCGCAGCGGTGCGTAGCCGCCGCCCGACGCGGCGTCGGCGGACGAGTCGCCGGTCAGCCAGCTGCCGGTGACGGCGCCGCCGATCAGTCCGAGGCCGAGGACGACGCAGGCGATCGCCGCGGCGGTCCTGCCGGGGTGGCGGGCGGGCACGGGGAGCGGCCGGTC
>NZ_JAAPBF010000310.1 GCF_022695985.1 Streptomyces sp. NP-1717
TCGGTGAATGAACCCATAGGAGGGACCGACCGTAGCATGGTGAGTTCATTCATTGAACCTAGATTTTGTTAAGGTGTCCCCATGGCCCTCGGCAAGGACTACTCCACCCAGCAGTGCTCGATCGCCCGCGCGCTGGAGATCGTCGGCGAGCGCTGGACGCTGCTCGTCGTACGGGACGCCTTCTATGGAGTACGCCGCTACAACGACTTCCTCACCCACCTCGGCGTCCCCCGCGCCGTCCTCGCCACCCGCCTCAAGAGCCTGGAGCGGGCCGGCGTCCTGGAGAAGCACCGCTATCAGCAGTCACCGCCGCGCGACGAGTACGTCCTGACGGAGCGCGGCCTCGCGCTCTGGCCCGTCCTGCGCTCCCTCGGCCTCTGGGCCCGCGAACACATCGACGGTGTCCTGCCGATGCGGGTGTTCACCCACTCCGCCTGCGGGACCGAGCTCGGCTCCTACGGCGAGTGCCCGGCCTGCGGCACTGCCGTACCGCCGCACGACGTGGAGATGCTGCCGGGGCGCGGACTCGATCCGGACCCGGACGATCCGGTGAGCCGCGCGCTGCTCGCGCCCCGGCGCCTGCTTCTGCCCGTCGAAACGGATCGTGTATAACGGCTGGAGGGCCCCGAAGCCCTGAGAAGCCCGGCGGCACAACACCGAGGAGGGAACAGGCCATGATCCGACGCGCCGCACGACGCGCCGACCGGCTGCCCCGCCCCGCCGCCGCCCCGCTGTTCTTCCTGCTCTTCGGCCTCGCCCAGATCCTCCTCGTCGACGCCGGCAGCCTCTCCGCCGCCGTCGCCCTCGCCGCCACCGCCGCGGCCTCCAGCGCGTTCGCCGTCTCCGCCGTCATCTCCGCCCGGTGCGCGCCCGCCGTGCCGCCCACCCGGGTCCGTACGGCGATCCGCGACCGCGAGCAGCGAACGGCGTTCCTGCCGCAGCGAGATCCCGACGCGCGAGGCCGCACCAGGCCACGGGCGCCCGGTCGTCCCGTCCCGACGACCGCGTAGGGCCTTCGCCGTCCCCACCCCCTGAGCGATCGGCCCCCACGCGGGTCGTCATGCCGAACCGCGCCGCGCCGCACCACCCGCGCCGCGCCTTCCTTCCGGCACGACGAGACCCTCGGAGGGCTCACCCATGTCCGTCTTCCTGTCCGGCTTCGCCACCCTGGTCGAGCACTTCGCCGACCTGCTCCAGCCGCTCTTCCAGGGCGGAGCGACCGCCGTGGCGATCATCCTGTTCACCGCCTGCGTACGGCTCGCGGTCCACCCGCTCTCCCGGGCGGCGGCCCGGGGGCAGAAGGCCCGCACCAAGCTCTCGCCGCAGATCGCCGCCCTGCGCAAGAAGCACTCCAAGAACCCCGAGCGCCTCCAGAAGGCGATCATGGAGCTGCACAAGAAGGAGCAGGTCTCCCCGCTCGCCGGCTGCCTGCCGAGCCTGCTCCAGATCCCCGCGTTCTTCCTGATGTACCACCTCTTCTCCAGCCGGGAGATCGGCGGCGAGCCGAACGAGCTGCTCGGCCACTCCCTCGGCGCCGCGCCGCTCGGGGACCGCTGGAAGGACGCACTCGCCGACGGCGGGGTCTTCGGGGGCGCGGGCCTGGTGTACGTCGCGCTCTTCGCGATCGTCGTGGCCGTCGCCACCTTCAACTACCGGCGTACGAAGCGGCAGATGGCCGCCATGCCGATGCCGGCGGCCGGGGCGGACGGGCAGCAGGTGCCCGGGATGGGGGCCATGACCAAGCTGATGCCGCTTCTGTCCTTCGCGACGCTCATCACGGTGGGCGTGGTGCCGCTGGCCGCCGCGCTGTACGTCGTGACGAGCACCACCTGGACCGCCGTCGAACGGGCCTTCCTGTACCGGGACGTCCCGGCCGGGGCGCTGGCCACCGCAGCGTAGGGCGTGTCCGCGAAGTCCCGCCTGGCCCGCGACGCCTGGCACGGCACCTCGCCGCGTTGTCGTACCGGCCGAGTACGGCCCGGTACGAGGCCGATCCTCCGCCTTGCGATGCACCGCACCAGACGCCGCGGGCCCCGCCCTACGGGCGGACGGCGCTTCTTCGCGGACACCCCCTAGGAGGCGTGAGCCGGCGGCCACCACCGGGGCGAGGTGGCCGTCACGACGAGGTTCCGTAGTCGCCGGGGCGGGGCGGGCGTGGTCCAGGGTGTGAACAGGGTCTTGCAGAGTGATCCGATGTCTTGGACGATCGGCCAATCCGCCCGATGGCCGCGACCCGTCGGCGGGCCCCGCTCGACCAGGTCGATCCGCTCGACCAGAGGGAGAACAGACCATGAAGCTGCTGCGTGTCGGTACGGCGGGCGCGGAGCGCCCCGCACTGCTCGACCAGGACGGAACCCTCAGGGACCTGTCCGGACTGGTCCCTGACATCGACGGCGCTCTGCTCGCCGACGAGGCCGCGCTCGACCGGATCCGGGCCGCCGCCGCGTCCGGCGAACTGCCCGTCGTCGACTCCACCGGACTGCGCACCGGGCCGCCGGTCGGCCGGATCGGCAAGATCGTGTGCATCGGGCTGAACTACCACGACCACGCGCGCGAGACGGGCGCGGACATCCCGGGCGAGCCGATCATCTTCTTCAAGGCGCCGGACACCGTCGTCGGCCCGGACGACACCGTCCTCGTACCGCGCAAGAGCGTCAAGACGGACTGGGAGGTGGAGCTGGCCGTCGTCATCGGCCGCACCGCCCGCTATCTGGACTCCGCGGAGGAAGCCCTCGCGCATGTCGCGGGGTACGCCGTCTCCCACGACGTCTCCGAGCGCGAGTTCCAGATCGAGCGCGGCGGCCAGTGGGACAAGGGCAAGAACTGCGAGACGTTCAACCCCCTCGGCCCCTGGCTCGTGACCGCCGACGAGGTGCCCGACCCGCAGGCGCTGTCGCTCAAGCTGTCCGTCAACGGGGAGCAGAAGCAGAACGGGACGACGGCCGAGCAGATCTTCCCGGTGGCCGAAGTGGTCCGATACGTCAGCCAGTTCATGACGCTCTACCCGGGTGACGTCATCAACACCGGTACGCCGGCGGGTGTCGCGCTCGGACAGCCGGAGCCGAAGCCGTACCTGCGGGCGGGGGACGTCGTCGAGCTGGAGATCGAGGGACTGGGGCGGCAGCGCCAGGAACTCAAGAACGCGTAACCCGGCGGGCGTCGGCGGGGTCGGATCGACGAGAGGGAGCACCCGATGGTCACGGAGCGGCGGACCGTCGACTTCTGGTTCGACCCCGCCTGCCCGCTCAGCCGGGTCACCGCGTCATGGATCGTCGCCGTCGCCGGACAGCGCCCCGTCGACATCCGCTGGCGCGTGATGAGCCTCTCGGTGCTGAACGAGGGCAGGGACGTCGACACCGAGGGCGACGAGGAGGGTTACCTCTGGATCCCCGCCCGCGTCTGTGCCGCGATCCAGACGGCGTACGGGCACACGGCGCTCGGCAGGTTCTACGACGCGCTGTGGACCGCCGGGGACGGCGGGCGGCGCGAGTGGATGGGTGACATCGCCGAGGCCCTGAGCGCCGCGGAGCTGCCGGTGGCACTGGCCGGGGCCGGGCTGTCCACCGACCACGACGCGGCGCTGCGCGCCTCGCACGAGGAAGCGATGAGCCTGATCACCGGAGAGGTGGGTACGCCGATCCTCGCTGTCACCCACCCCTCCGGCTCCCGGCACGCGTTCTTCGGCCCGGTCGTCACCGAGACGCCGGGGCCCGAGGACGCCCTGAGACTGTGGGACGGCACGCTCCTCGTCGCGAGCGTGCCGGGCTTCCGCGAGATCAAGACCTGAACGAGCCGCGTCCGGCAGAACAGTTGACGGTACGTCAGCTGCCGGACGGCCCCGCCAGCGTCCGCTCCAGGGCCTCCACCACCAGCGCGTGGTCCTCCTCCTGCGGGAGCCCGGAGACCGTCACCGTGCCGACAACTCCCGCGCCCCTCACGATGATCGGGAACGAGCCGCCGTGGGCCGCGTACAGGTCCGGGTCCAGACGTGAGGAGTCCTCGAACGTGGAGCCCTTGGCGCGGAAGCGCGAACCGACCAGGAACGAGCTCGCGCCGTACCGCTCGACCACCCGCCGCTTGCGGTCGATCCAGGCGTCGTTGTCCACCGACGAGCCGGGCAGCGCGCAGTGGAACAGCTGCTGGCCGCCCCGGCGGATGTCGATCGCGACCGGCGCCTCGCGCTCACGCGACAGCTCCACCAGCAGGCCGCCGAGCGCCCACGCGTCGTCGTAACCGAAGTGCGGCAGGACCAACCGGGCCTCCTGCGCCTCCAGTTCGGCCACCGTCGGGAAGGGACGGTCCTGGGCCGCCGTCATGACGAGGCACCGATCGTGACCGTGACACCCTCGCGCGCGGAGCGGCGTGCCGCCTCCAGCACGTCCAGCGCCGCGGCTGCCTCGTGCGCGGTCACCGGCGGCGCCGAGCCGTCGCGCAGCGCCCGCGCGACCCCCGCGTAGAACGCCGGGTAGTCGCCGGGCGTGCTCTCCACCGGGTGGCCCCCACCCGTCGCCGGGGACTCGCCGGCCCCGATACGGCCCCACAGCGACTCGGGCTCCACGCCCCAGTTCCCGGCGGACTCCGGGGTGTGGGGACGCCTGCCGTCGCGCAGGTCGGCCTCCTGCGGGTCCAGGCCGTACTTCACATAACCCGCCTCCGAGCCCAGCACCCGGAAGCGCGGGCCGAGTTGGGCCGTGGTGGCGCTGACGTACAGATGCGAGCGCACACCGGACGTGTGCGTGATCGCGATGAACGTGTCGTCGTCCGCCGCGGCGCCGGGCCTGCGTACGTCGGACTCCGCGTACACCGTCGCCGCCGGACCGAACAGCACCAGCGCCTGGTCCACGACATGGCTGCCCAGGTCGTACAGCAGCCCTCCGATCTCTTCCGGCACCCCGGACTCGCGCCAGCCGCCCTTGGTCTGTGGCCGCCACCGCTCGAACCGCGATTCGAAGCGCTGCACGTCGCCCAGCTCGCCGCCCGCGACGAGGCGGGCGAGAGTGAGGAAGTCGTTGTCCCAGCGGCGGTTCTGGAAGACGGAGAGCAGCAGACCCCGCTCCTCGGCGAGAGCGGCGAGGTCGCGCGCCTCGGCGGCGGTGCCGGCGATCGGCTTGTCCACGACGACCGGCAGGCCCGCCTTCAGGGCGGCGGTCGCGATCGGGACGTGCGTCCTGTTCGGCGACGCGATCACGACCAGGTCCAGCTCGTCCGCGCGCTCCCAGAGCTCGTCCGGCGACACCGCGAAGCGGACGTCGGGGAACTCGGCGCGCGCCTGCGCCTGACGCTCCGGGTTCGAGGTGACGACCGTGTCGAGGACCAGATCCTCGGTCGCGGAGATCAGCGGGGCGTGGAAGACGGAGCCCGCGAGGCCGTAGCCCACGAGTGCGACGCGCTGAGGGGTGCCGGTGCCAGTCATGCGTTCCACTTAAGCAACGGTGTTGCCATAGTGCAAGCGCCGGGAACAATGACACCGTGGGCACCAGTGGTGACAGCGGAGACGGTCGCGGCTGTGACAGCTGTGACGGCGGAGACGGGAGCGTGCGGGTGGAGGCGGAGACGGGGGCGGAGGTGGAGATCGATACGGACACGGAGGCGGTGGCCGGAGTACCGATGGGCATCCGTACCGGCGTGAACCCGAACCCGAACCCGAACGCCGGCGCCAACCTGCCGTCGCTGCGCAGTCACAACTCCGCGCTGGTGCTCGACCTGCTCCGTACGGCGGGGGAGGGCGGCATCAGCCGACTGGAACTCGCCGAATCCACCGGCCTCACCCCCCAGGCCGTCAGCAAGATCACGGCCAGGCTCCGTACGGAGGGACTGGCGGCCGGCGCCGGCCAACGGGCATCGACCGGCGGCAAACCCCGGACCGTCCTGTGCCTGGTCCCCTCCGCCGCGCACGCCGTGGGCCTGCATCTGGACCGCGACGAACTGACGGCCGTCGTGGTCGACCTGGCGGGCACCCCGGTCGCGGTCCGCACGGCGCCGTTCGACCTGGGAGCCGGGGCGGCCGAGGTCGTCGAGACGGCGGCCGGACAGGTGGAGTCGGTACGGGCGGAGGCGGAGCGCCGCGCGGGGCCGCCCGGCGCGGCGGGACCGGACCGGCTGCTGGGCGTCGGCGTCGCCCTGCCGGGTCCGCTCGACCACGCCGCCGGAGTGCTCGGGCGCGTCACCGGCTTCCCCCGGTGGGACGGCTTCCCGCTGCGCGACGCGCTCGCCGACCGCCTCGGTCTGCCCGTGGTCCTCGACAAGGACACCAACGCCGCCGCGCTCGGGCTCGCGCTGCGGGGGCCCGGCGACTCGTTCGCGTACCTCCACCTCGGTACGGGGCTGGGCGCGGGCCTCGTACTGGGCGGCGCCCTCTACCGGGGGGACCGCACCGGCGCGGGCGAGTTCGGGCACCAGGTCATCCAGCTCGACGGGCCGCCGTGCGACTGCGGGAACCGCGGCTGTATCGAGGCGCTCTGCATGGCGGCCGTCGCGCGCGGCGACCTGGCGGAGGCCGCGCGGGTGCTCGGCGGCGGGGCGGCGAATCTCGTCGGGCTGCTCGACATCGACCGGGTGCTGCTCGGCGGGCGCGTGGTCGCGGCGGCGGAGGAGCGATTCGTGTCGGGAGTCGGAGCGGTGCTCCAGGAGCGGGCGCGCGGTCCTGTCGTGCCGGTGACGTCGGCCGACGGCGGGGCGCATCCTGTCGCC
>NZ_JAAPBF010000311.1 GCF_022695985.1 Streptomyces sp. NP-1717
GCCGTGTTCTCGTCAAGGGTGATCATGCTGAAGTCGTTGAGGAGGGCGAGGGCGTCGGCTTCGGCTCCGGGGTCGTCGGCGAGGCCGTCGAGCAGGTCGCGGGGGATGTTGTGGGGGGCGAGCCAGGCCATGATCTGAAGGAGGCGGACGGCCAGGGGGGCGCGTTCGGCGATGGTGTCGAGGGTGATGCGCCAGGTGCGGGCGATGGTGGTGCTGTGGGGGTCGCCGTTGCCGGGGGTGTCGAGCATGCGGGCGGTCTGGGTGCGGAAGCGCTGGAGGTAGCCGGAGTAGGTGCCGCGTGTGCGGCGGATGTGGGTGCCGGCCTGTTCCAGGGCGAGGGGGAGGTGTCCGAGTTCGTCGGCCAGTTCCCCGGCGGCGGGGTGCTCGGCGGGATCGTTTCGCCTGGCGAGTTGGCACAGCAGGCTGATCGCGGCCGGGGGAGGCAGGACGTCCAGGTGCAGCGGCCAGTCGGCGAGCGTGTCCCAGTCGTGGGTGAGGCGGCTGGTGATGAGTTTGTGGCCGTTGGTGAGTCTGGCGAGATAGGGCGCGAGGTGGTCGGGGTGGGTGGCGTTGTCGAACACCAGGAGCCATCCGGGGTGGGTGTCGAGCCAGGCCAGGGCCCATTGGGCCAGGGCATCGCCGGCGGCGGTGCCGGTGTCGGTTCCGGGGTTGGCCCAGGTGGTGAGCTGGGCCAGGGAGTCGGTGATGGTCTCGGGTGTCTCGGCGTTGATCCACCAGACGGTGGTGTAGTCCAGGCGGTGGAGGTGTGCGTATTGCAGGGCCAGGGTGGTTTTCCCGACTCCTCCCAGTCCGGACATGGTCTGAGTGACGACCTGCGTGGCTGTCCGTTCGTTCCGGGGCTGCAGAGCCTGTTCCAGGATGGCCATTTCCCTCTCCCGGCCCATGAATTGGTGAGGGGTGGGGCGCGGGAGGTTGTGCATCGCGTGCGGACAGGTCACGTCCGCCGGTGGCCGCAGCACCAAGGGGGCCATGACGGTCGTGTCCCCGGTGTGGATGGCGCCGTGGTTGATGCCCACAGCCGGTGAACGTGCCCCGGAGGTGCTGGGACCGGAGCCGCCCTCGGACGGGGTCTGTGCCATGTCGTCGGTCAGGAGGTGGAGTCGCCGGTGTGGATGGTGCCGTAGTTGTTCTGGACGGCCGGTGACCTCTCACCCGAGGTGGTGACGGTGACCTTGCTGGGTGCGGCGGGTCGGGTCCATCCGGCGATGTCGGCCGCGAGGTCCGGTTCCGCCGTCAGCAGCCGGCGGATCTGGACTCGGAGCACCGCTGCCAGGTCCGCGTCATCCGGTGCGTCAGCCAGGTCGGTGATGCAGTGGACGACGGCTTCCTGTTCGGGCGTCGTCTCTCCGTCGGTGGCGTCCCGGCCGGTGAGGCGGCGCAGCATGCGTTGGCCGAACAGCACGGTGGCATCGGCGGCTCCGCTCTCCACGCGGGCCAGGACGGCGGCCCCGTAGGCGGTGACGGCGGCGGTGGCGTACGGCGTGAGATCCTGCGCGAGCTGGACCGCGTCCACGGACATGAAGACATCCCCCCTGGGCAGAACGTGTCACTGATGTCAGAACACAGAGGCACGGTGAGCCACCCAGCGTAGCCAACGGTCGCTCCGCTCGGTCTCGAACGCACCGAACTCCACAAGTCCCGCGCAGGACCAGCCTGTGAGGGGCTTGGTCTCCGGCCACACCCCCTGGCGTCTGTCCTCAAAGTAGCGCCGTCCGCCCGCAGGGCGGGGTCGGCGGCGGCTGGTGCGGCGCATCGCAAGGAGGAGGGTCGGCCTCGTACCGGGCGTACTTGGCCGAGTCCGACACCGCGGCGAGGTGCCGTGCAGGCCATCGCGGGCCAGGCCTTGGTCCCGGTTCCCGCGTGACGCGGTAGCCGATTGCCCGCTCGCACACGGCGGCGTCCCCGGTCCTTCGGCCGGGGGCGCCTTCGCGTCCGCCGGACGGCGGCGCTGACCCGTAGTCTTGATCCGGTTCGGGGGGCGTGGGGTGGGAGGAAGACCAAGTGGGTTCCGCAGGTGCGGGGAAGAGCAAGCGGATGCCGCGCGAGGTGCGCGAGCGGCAGATGCTGGACGCGGCCGTGGCGACGTTCGGGCGGCGGGGCTATCGGGCCGCATCGATGGACGAGATCGCCGAACTGGCCGGTGTGTCCAAGCCGTTGGTGTATCTGTATCTGAACTCCAAGGACGAGCTGTTCACCGCGTGCATCCGGCGTGAGGCCGACGCGCTGCTCGCGGCCGTACGCGCCGGTGTCGTGGAACCGGGACTCGCGCCCGACGAGCAACTGTGGTCCGGGCTCACCGCGTTCTTCACGCACACCGCGGAGAACCCCGACGCCTGGTCGGTGCTGCACCGCCAGGCCCGTACGCACGGGGAGCCCTTCGCCGCCGAAGTGACCCGGATGCGCGAGGAGTTGGTGTCCTTCGTGACGGGCCTGCTCCGCGACGCGGCCCGTGCGACCCCCGCCTCGTCCGATCTGGCCGATCTGGCCGACCGGGACGTCGTCGGGATCGCCCAGGCGCTCGTCGGCGCCGCCGAGGCGCTGGCCGGGTGGGCGAACGAGACCCCGGACGTCTCCGCCAAGGAGGCCGCGTCGACGCTGATGAACTTCGCCTGGGCCGGGCTGGGGAACCTGATGGACGGCGAACGCTGGCCCAGGTGACACCACGTGGGCCGGCGCCGCGCGGATGAGGCGGAGTCAGCCGGCGTGCAGGACCCGGAAGCGACCCGGGTCCGCCGGATCCCGGTCGACGACCTGGACCGGTGCCCACGTCCACTGGCGGACGCTGATGCCCGGGGTGCGGGAGAACCGGATCGGCCCCCGGGTGCCCTCGACCGCGACGCGCGGCCAGGCCCGGGCGACGCGGGCCCGGTCGGTGCCGTGCGTGCGCAGCACTTCGGCGAGGACGGCGACCGTGTCGTAGCCCTCGTACGCGACGAACGAGGGCGCCTCGGCCAGCCGCTCGCGCAGGGCCGCGCCGACGCGTACACCGAGCGGGGTGAGGTGCTCGGGCAGATAGCGCAGGAACGGGATCGCGGCGCCGTCCCCGCCCAGCGCCGCCGCCCATCCGGCGAACTCCGGCTGCCCGGCCGGTGCGCCGATCAGGACGTCGGCCAGGCGCGGGTCGCGCCGGACGGACCGGACGAGCGGCACCGCCGGGTCCGGCTGGCCGACCAGGAGAAGGAGGGCGCTCGCGCCGCTGTCGGCGAGTGCGTCGCACAGCCCGGCGGGCGTGAGCGCGCCGGTGTCGAGTTCGGCGACGGTGCCGCCGCGCGGAGCGAGACGGTCCCGCAGGATGCGGGTGCCGGACGCCCAGTAGACGCTCGGCTGCGTCGCCACGGCGATGCGGCTGTGGCCCGCGTCCAGGAGGAAGTCCGCGAAGATCCGCCAGCCCCGGGACTGCGGCGGGGCGAGACGCGCGACCCATTCCGTCGGCTCTTCGGTGAGCGCGTCGAGCACCGCCGACGAGCAGAGGAACGGCAGGCCGAGCGCGTCGGCCCTGGCGGCGGCGGAGCGGGCGACGACGCTGTGGTACTCACCGGCCAGGGCGGCCACGCCCAGGCGGGCCAGTTCGTCCACGGCCGCCTCGGCCTTCCGCGGATCCGCCGCGGTGTCCCGGACCACCAGCTCCAGCGCTCTGCCGCCGATCCCGCCGGTGTCGTTGACCTCGCCGACGGCCAACTCAAGTCCGGCGAGCAGGTGTTGGCCCGCCTCGGCCCAGCCCGGCCGGGTCAGTGGCACGAGAGCGCCGATCCTTACCGAGGATTCGTCGGACCGCTCGGCTCCCGGCGGCGATGGTGGTGTGTTCATGCGTGGGCGTCTCCCGTGTGGCGGTGCGCGTCCGGCTCGGCTCGCCGCGGCGGGGCGCGCCTCGTCGGCCGTGGACCGTCCCGGACATTGCATCGACCGCCCCCGCGACCGGGCAACCGATTATCGCTGTCTTGATTTCACGACCCGCTCCGGATTTACTCTGCCCGGACCGGAGCCTCCCGCTCCGCGCAGAGATGAGGGAACACCGCGTGTCCGCAGACGTGCCCGCCGACGGCGTGGGCTTCCCGGCGCGGTCCACGCCACCGGGCCTCTCGCACGCCGAGCCAGAGAAGCTGTGGGTGGACGGAGCCGTACGGCAGGTCTCCCTGCCGTCCCTCGTACCGGCCGTCCCGGACGGGTCCCTCGCCGACATCCCCTTCGACAACGCCCGCCACGCCCCGGACGAGGCAGTGCTCAGCCGGAAGCAGCCGGACGGCCGCTGGCGGGACGTCACCGCCGCCGAGTTCGCCGACGAGGTCCGCGCCGTCGCGAAAGGGCTGATCGCCGAGGGGCTGCGGCCCGGCGACCGGCTCGCGATCATGGCCCGTACGACCTACGAGTGGACGCTGATCGACTTCGCGGCCTGGGCCGCCGGCCTGGTCACCGTCCCCGTCTACCCGACCTCCTCCGCCTTCCAGACCCGCTGGATCCTCCAGGACTCCGGAGCCGTGGCCTGTGCGGTCGAGAGCGACGGGCAGGCGCGGCTGATCAGCCGCGAGCGCAGGCAACTGCCGGACCTCGCCCACCTCTGGACCTTCGACGCCGGGGCCGTCGACACCCTGCGCGCGGCCGGCGCCGGCGTACCCGACGGGGAGCTGGACGCGCGGCGAGCAGCCCTTTCGCCCGAGTCCCTGGCTACCCTCGTGTACACCTCCGGCACCACGGGGAGCCCCAAGGGCTGCGTCCTCACCCACGCCAACTTCTTCGCGGAGGTGGACAACTGCATCGAACTGCTCCACCCCGTCTTCAAATCGGTGAGCAGGGAACCCGCCTCCACGCTGCTCTTCCTGCCGCTCTCCCATGTCTTCGGGCGCATGGTCGCGGTGGGCTGTCTGCGGGCGCGGGTGCGGCTGGGCCACGCGCCGTCGCTGCGCACCGACGACCTCATCGCCGATCTGGCGGGCTTCCGGCCGACGTTCCTGCTGGCCATCCCGTACGTGCTGGAGAAGGTCTTCAACACCGGCCGCGCCACGGCCGAGACGATGGGCCGCGCCTCGTCCTTCGACCGGGCCGCGAAGATCGCCCGGGCGTACGGGACGGCCGTCGAGGCCGCGAGTGCCGGTACGGGTCCCGGGCCGTCGCTGCCCCTGAGGGCGGCCCGCGCGCTGTACGACCCGCTGGTCTACCGGCGGATACGGGCCGCCCTCGGCGGCAGGGTCGTGCAGGCGATCTGCGGCGGCTCCCCGCTGGGGCGTCCGCTCGCCGCCTTCTACGCGGGCGCGGGGATCACGATCTTCGAGGGGTACGGCCTGACGGAGACGACGGCCGCCGCCACGGTGACGCCGCCGCTCAAGCCCCGGCTGGGTACGGTCGGATGGCCGCTGCCCGGCACCTCCGTACGGATCGCCGACGACGGCGAGGTGCTGCTGAGCGGTGGCCAACTCTTCGCCGGGTACTGGGACATGGAGCGCGGTGAGCCCGTACCGGCCCTGGACGAGGGCTGGTTCGCGACGGGGGACCTGGGCGCACTGGACGACGACGGCTATCTCACGATCACCGGCCGCAAGAAGGACATCATCATCACGTCGGCCGGCAAGAACGTGGCCCCGGCGCCGCTGGAGGACTGGCTGCGCGCGCACCCGCTGATAAACCAGTGCCTGGTGCTCGGTGACAACCGGCCGTACGTCACGGCGCTGATCACCCTTGAGGCGGACGGGCTCGCGCACTGGTGCCAGATGAGGAAGAAGCAGCATCTGACGCGGGAGGAGCTGGTCGCGGACGAGGATCTGCTCGCCGCGCTGCAACGGGCGGTCGACGAGGCCAACCGGCTGGTGTCCAGGGCGGAGTCGATCCGCCGCTTCCGGGTGCTGACGGGGTCCTTCACGGAGGAGGGCGGGCATCTGACGCCGTCGCTGAAGGTACGGCGGACGGCGGTGGTGGCTGACTTCGCGGCGGAGATCGAGGAGCTGTACGGGTAGCCGGGCACGGGCCGTTGGTCCTCAAGCGCCGGACGGGCTCGGCGGTGCCCGGACAAGGCAGGAGCCCTGCTCCCCGCACTGGACATGCGGGGAGCAGGGCTCCTTGGTACTGCTTGTTTTTCCGTGCGCGATCTACCGACCCAGGGCAACTAGGCCGGGGTTACGTTCTCCGCCTGCGGGCCCTTGGGGCCCTGGGTGACGTCGAAGTTCACGACCTGGTTCTCCTCGAGGGAGCGGAATCCGGTCGCGTTGATCGCGGAGTAGTGGACGAAGACATCCGGGCCGCCGCCGTCCTGGGCGATGAAGCCGAAGCCCTTTTCAGCGTTGAACCACTTGACGGTTCCGGTAGCCATAAGCCCTCCTTGGGCCAAAGGGTTGCCCTGCTCCAGAACCTGCAAACAAGTCTGAAAACTACAAAAGCCTGCGGGTCACATTCTCCGCAGGCTCTGTACTGCAAGGGAAACCAAACTGCAACTTGCGGCGAGCCTAGCACGCTGCTCACGGCCAGCGGTAGGGGGAAAGATCACCCAAAGATCACCCCACCCGGACGTTTGAAGAGAGCTCCGGCGAGCTGACGCGACAAGCCCCC
>NZ_JAAPBF010000312.1 GCF_022695985.1 Streptomyces sp. NP-1717
CCCTCGCCGCAGCGGTCGCCACCGTCGTGGCCATCGGCGCGGCCGCCCTCGCCGTCCCGGCGTTCGCGGCCGGCAGCGCCCCCGCCGCCCCCGGAGCGCCCGCCGCGCCGCAACTCGAACTGAAGGACGGCACCCTGGAGTGGGGCTTCAAGGAGTCCTTCCGCAGATATCTGCTCTCGCCCGTCGCCGCGGGGAAGATCACGGTCGCCGACGGTGCCACCCAGGCCGCCGGCAACGGCGTCTTCACCTTCACCGACGGCAAGGGCAGCTACGACACCGGCACGCACGCCACCGCGACCGCCTTCAAGGGAAGCGTTCACTTCGAGGGTCACCACGGCGTCCTCGACATCAAGTTGAGCGATGTGAAGGTCAACACCACCCGGGTGGACGGGGAGATCACCGCCGACGTCACCAGCGTGACCGAAGGCAGGAGCGAGACGCGTGACGATGTCTCGATCGCCGATCTCGACCTGACGACGGTCCAGCCGGGGCAGGGTGAGAACGGTGCGATGGTCTTCAAGGACATCCCCGCCACGCTGACGGCCGAGGGCTCGGAGGCGTTCGCGGGCTTCTACGCCGCGGGCGCCGCGCTGGACCCGGCGACGCTCTCGGTGACGGCGGTGAAGGCCCCCACGGACCCGACGGATCCGACCGACCCGACAGATCCCACGGACCCGACGGATCCGACCGACCCCACCGACCCGACGGATCCCACCGACCCGGTCGACCCGACAGATCCCACCGACCCCACCGACGAGCCCTCGGTCCCGGCCGTCGTGGACGGCCCGATCGTCGACGGCAATCTCGACTGGGGCGTCAAGAAGAGCTTCCGTACCTATGTGACGGGCCCCATCGCCAACGGCAAGGTCGAACTCGCGGCGGGCGCGACCCGGTCGGGCGAGGCGTACCGCTTCCCGAAGGCCACCGGCTCCTTCGACGCGGACGCGCAGACCCTTCTCGCCGAGTTCGAGGGATCGGTCCGCTTCCTGGGCCACGAGGAGAAGGGCTCGTACGTCCTCGACCTCAAACTCAGCGGTCTGGAGGCCGAGGTCAGGAACGGCGAGGGCACCCTCGTCGCGGACGTCAGCACCAAGGACCGGGCGACCCACGAGGTCTCCACCTTCGAGGACCTGACCATCGCCACGCTCGACCTGCCAGCCGGTGAGCTCAAGGCCAAGGACGGCGTCGTCGCGCTGAACGCCGTGCCCGCCACGCTCACCGCGGACGGTACGAAGGCGTTCGGCGGGATGTACGAGGAGGGCGAGACGCTGGACGCCCTCACCGCCGCCGTCTCCCTCACGAAGGACGGGCAGCTTCCCGGCGGTTCGGGCGTCACGGGCAGCTCGGGCGGTACGGGCGACAGCACCGGCGGTACGGGCGGTACGACCGGCGGTTCCGGTACCACGGGCGGCACGGCGGGCGGCGGATCCGTCGGCGGTTCCGCGGGCGGCACCGGCAGCCTCGCGAGCACCGGCGCCGAGGTCCCGGCCGGCGCCCTGATGGGCGCGGCCGGAGCGCTCGCCGTCGCGGGCGGGGCGGCGGTCTTCATCGCCCGCCGCCGTAACCCGGCAACCGGTGAGATCTGACAGCTGAGTTGAGCCGACCGGCCCCGGCGCCGGCCACAGGGCGGGGCGGGGACGGGGCCGTACCGTGCGACCGACGCGGTACGGCCCTGCCGCGTCCGTCGCGGGGCGCACGTGGTGCTTCAATGCCTGCTTGATCCGACGTGTCTTCTACGATCAGCACCAGCCGGGTTGGGACCAGCCCGGTTCGGTACGGCAAGGCTTGGAGGTGCACGTGCTGTCCTGCTTCCCGATCAGCACGGCGTACGCGCTGGAGGAGTCCGGTGACTGACATCGACGGCCGCGGGCCGGACGTCGGCGGCGACATCGAGGTCCTGCGCGTCTTCTGCGCGGGCGACGGCCGGTACGGCAACGCGCTCGGCGTCGTACGGGAGGGCCGCGACTACCCCGACGAGGCGTCCCGGCAGAAGCTGGCGGCCGAACTCGGCTTCAGCGAGACCGTGTTCGTGGACGACCCCGAGCGCGGCCACGTGGACATCTACACACCGGGCCTGCGCCTGCCGTTCGCCGGGCACCCGCTCGTCGGGGCCGCCTGGCTGCTCGACCTGGAGACGGTCAATCCGCCCGTCGGCGAGGTGTGGGTGCGCCAGGACGGCGAGTTCACCTGGATCACGGCGCGCCCCGAATGGTCCCCGCCACGCACCCTGCACCGCTGCGAGACGGTCGCCGAGGTCGACGCGCTCCCCGCGCCGCCGCCCGGCGAGGGCTGGCTCTACGCGTGGGCGTGGGAGGACGAGTCGGCCGGCCGGGTGAGGGCCCGGGGCTTCCCGCGCCGCGACGACGGCATCGTGGAGGACGAGGCGACGGGTGCGGCGGCGCTGCTCCTCACCGCCGAGCTGGGCCGCGCGCTGAACATCACCCAGGGCCGGGGGTCACAGATCCTCACCGCCCCCGGCCCTGACGGCTCGATCGAGATCGGCGGACGCGTCCGCCTGCTCCCGCCCCGCTGAACGCGGTCCACCCCCTAGGGGGTGTCCGCGAAGTCCCGCCTGGCCCGCGACGTCTGGCACGGCACCTCGCCGCGTTGTCGGACCCGGCCGAGTACGCCCAGTACGAGGCCGATCCTCCGCCTTGCGATGCACCGCACCAGCCGCCGCGGGCCCCGCCCTACGGGCGGACGGCGCTACTTCGGGGACACCCCCTACGCGCTGAGGGGGAACTCGCCCTCCAGCTCGTTGAACACGGCCCCGTTGAACTCGAACGCCCGATTGCACTCCTCGATGATGCGCTGCTTCTCCAGGTCGTCCACCGGCACCGCGTCCAGCAGCTCGCGGTAGGCGCGCTTGAACGCCGCCGGGTTGGCGATCTCGTCGAAGACGTAGAAGCGGACGCCGTCGCCCTTGCGCTCGAAGCCCCAGGTCTTCTCCGCGATGTCGCGGACGACCTGGCCGCCGGAGAGATCACCGAGATAGCGGGTGTAGTGGTGCGCCACATAGCCGCCGGGCCAGGTGCGGGCGCACTCCGTGATCCTGGCGGCGTACGCGGCGGTGGCGGGCAGCGGCTCCAGGCCGTCGCGCCAGCCGGCGCCGCGCAGATGCGTCAGATCGCGCTCCAGGGCGCCTATGCGCATCAACTCGGGCCGGATGAAGGGGCCGGCGACCGGATCGTCCTCGACCGTCGGAGCGGAGTCCTCCAGTGCCCGGTACACGAACCAGAGCTGTTCGGTGTAGCGCGCGTACGCCTCCACCCCGAAGCGCCGGCCCAGCAGGTCGCTCATGAAGGTCGAGGTGTTCACCTCGGCGTGCTTCTCGTGCGAGGCGACACGGATCAGCGTGGAGAACGGGGTGGTGGCGGTTGCGTCCAAGGCGGGCCTCCGGGGCCGAAGGGGACGGAAAACCAGACCGAGATCCGGCGCGGCAGCACGGGCGCTTGCCTTCGCCGATCCTCCTACTTAGGCTTACCTAAGTCAACTGGTTCCCGACGTCCTGTCGGTAAGAAAGCTACCCCTTGATCGCGCGGGGGACACCTGGTGGGCGAATGGCCCCGCGAGAGGTCGCGTCCGAGGTCGGAGCGGGTTGACGGTGGGTCGGGGACGGGCCGTGGACGGGTCCTGGCCGGGGGTCAGGGCAGGGTGAGGATCTCCGCGCCGGTGTCCGTCACCACGAGCGTGTGCTCGAACTGGGCGGTCCGCCTGCGGTCCTTCGTCACCACGGTCCAGCCGTCGTCCCACATGTCGTACTCGTGGGTGCCGAGCGTGAGCATGGGCTCGATGGTGAAGGTCATGCCGGGGCGCATGACGGTCGTCGCGTGCGGGCTGTCGTAGTGCGGGATGATCAGCCCGGAGTGGAAGGACGAGTTGATGCCGTGCCCGGTGAAGTCCCGGACCACGCCGTAGCCGAAGCGCTTGGCGTACGACTCGATGACACGGCCGATCACATTGACCTGCCGGCCGGGACGGACGGCCTTGATGGCCCGGTTCAGTGACTCACGGGTCCGCTCGACCAGGAGCACCGACTCCTCGTCGACGTCGCCGCAGAGGTAGGTGGCGTTGTTGTCGCCGTGGACGCCGTTGATGAAGGCGGTGACGTCGAGATTCACGATGTCACCGTCGCGCAGGACGGTGGAGTCCGGGATTCCGTGGCAGATGACCTCGTTGACCGAGGTGCAGAGCGACTTCGGGAACTCGCGGTAGCCGAGGGTGGAGGGGTACGCCCCGTGGTCCACCATGAACTCGTGCGCCACCTTGTCGAGCGCGTCGGTCGTGACGCCGGGCGCGATGTGCTTCGCGGCCTCCTCCATCGCCTGCGCGGCGATCCGGCCGGCGATCCGCATCAGCTCGACGGTCTCGTCGGTCTGCACCTCGGGCCCGGTGTACGGGGTCGGCAGAGGTTTCCCGACGTACTCGGGACGCGGGATTCTTCCGGGAACGGAACGGACGGGGGAGAGTTCCCCGGGCACGAGCAGCGACTGGCCAGACATACCGGCGAGTCTAACCAGCGTTTGAAAGCCGCCCGTGGGGCAGCCTGACCCTGACGACAGACCTCAGTGGAAGGAGCCGGCGATGGCCCTGTTCAAGAAGCGCACGGCGGGTAAGCCGGGCGAGTGGTACTACTGCCTCCAGCACAGAAAGGTCGAGGAGGGCCCGGACTGCCCGGCCAAGGACCGCTTCGGCCCGTACGCCTCCAGACAGGAGGCGGAACACGCGATGGAGACGGCGGCAGAACGCAACCTCGACTGGGAGACGGACCCCCGCTGGCACGACAACCCGACGGACGACCGCCCTCCCACCTGACGACGGCTTGATCTGCCCGGACCGGGCCCCACGTCAAGCCCGTCCGGAGTTCGAGGACGGACCGCCGGTCCCGGGGGCGGTACCCGCCAGGGTGCCCGAGCCCGGAGCCGGCTCCGCGTCAGAGCGCCACCCCGGGCCCGCCCGCGGCTGAGGGCGCCTGGTCCTGGGCGGCGGCGCCCCCACCGGCCCCACCGGCGGCCCCGTCGGCATCCGCGTCCGCGTGCGCCGCCTCCTGCTGCGCCTTCCGGCGCAGCGCGTCCTCGTCCGTCTCCGAGTCGTACGTCATCAGCTTCGGCAGCACCGCCGCCAGCAGCCCCACCGCCACCACGCACGCCACACCGCCGCTCCAGATCGCCGGGCGGGTGCCCGTCCAGCCGGCCACCGAGCCCGCGCGGACCTGGCCGAGCTGCGGACCCACGCTGTACGACAGCACCTCCAGGCCCGCCAGCCTGCCGCGCAGCTCCTCGGGGATCGTCTGGTTCCAGATCGTCGAGCGGCCGAGGCCGCTGAGCATGTCGCCGGCGCCCGCCAGCATCAGGCAGAACAGGACCAGCCAGATGTTCGGCATCCAGCCCGCAAGCGCCATCGCCAGGCCCCAGCCGCCCGCGCCGAGCACAACCATGAGCCCGTGCCGCCGGACCTTCGATGCCCAGCCGCTGGTCAGGCTGATCAGTACGGAGCCGAGCGGGATCGCCCCGTACATCAGGCCGAGCGCCCACTCCGCGTCCAGGTCCTCCGCGAGGAACGGGAAGATGGCCAGCGGGAAGGCGAAGAACATGGCGCCGAGGTCGATGGCGTACGTGCCCAGCAGCACCGGCTTGCTCCACGCGTACCGCGCGCCCTCCGCTATCCCGCGCAGCGACGGTTTCGTCGCCTCCTTGGAAGGCGGCGCCGGCCGCAGCCGCAGACACATCAGTACGGAGGCGACGAACCCGGCCACGGTCAGCGCGTACGCCGTCGCCGTCCCGGAGAACGCGACCACGACACCCGCCGTCGCCGGCCCGGCGACCGCCGCCGTCTGCCACCGCAGCGCGTTGAGCGCCGCCGCCGCGGTCAGCTGGGCGTGCGGCACGATCCGCGCGATCAGGGAGTCCAGCGCGGGCCGCTGGATGCCCGCCAGCGCGGAGACACCCGCGGCCACGACGTACAGCGGCCAGAGCGCGGGCCGCGGCAGCAGCGCGTTGATCAGCAGGATCACCGCGAGCAGCCCGAGGCCCGCCTCGGAGAGCAGGATCAGTTTGCGGCGGTCGACCGCGTCGGCGAGCGCCCCGCCGTACAGCCCGAAAACGATCAGTGGCACCAGCTCGACGGCGCCCATCGCGCCGACCGCGAGGGGCGAGTCCGTGAGGTCCTTGATCTGGAGCGGCAGCGCGATCATGGCCATGGAGCTGCCGAAGTACGTCACCAGTCCCTGGATCCACAGGAGCCGGAACTCGCGCAGTGTGCGCAGGGGAGTGAGGTCCGGCAGGATCGCCGACAGCTTGCTGGTCACGAGAGGCCATGCTGCGTCGTGACGGCCGGCTCGGGCAACTCCTTTACCCGGCCACGTATCCCGGTGTCACCAGCGGCCCGGCGGCGGCGAGGTCAGCTGGTCGGCGAGCCGGGACAGCCGGTCCCGGAAGCGGAGCCTGCCGCGCGTCGTGGGGAGGCTGTTCTCGCCCGCCGCCGCGCTCACCA
>NZ_JAAPBF010000313.1 GCF_022695985.1 Streptomyces sp. NP-1717
GGAACAGACCAAGACCACCGTCGTCGTCCAGATCTTCTTCATCAAGATCAGCAGCTCGGAGACGGTCAAGCTGCAGCAGTGGTCCGACGGCACCGTCACCCTGGAGCGGATCACCGAAACGGGCGGCGGGGTCACGGCCAGCATCTCCGCCGGCATCCGCGGCCTGGAGGACTGGGGCGGCAGCGCCAAGCTGAGCGGCACGTATCTGGCGGGCAGCGGCAGCGGCGGACAGTGGCTGTTCTCCGGGAACAAGACCGGCGACCCGCAGAAGGACCTTGAGCTGAATCTGGAGGACGCGAAGCAGTTCACCGAGTACCTGAAGGCCCAGGACGAGTGCAACTCGCGCCCGGCCGGGCCCCGTTCCTCCGAACTCGGCATGATCTGCGGCTACCACGCCGGCAAGAAGAAGCCCGATCTGCCGCCCGAGAAGGCACCGGACGTCGACATCACCAAGACCTCCGTCGAGGCGTCCGGCAACGCGAACTTCGGCGGGAAGTTCAAGGGCAGCGGAAAGGGCGGCAAGGACTCCGGCGACGGCCCCAAGGACCTGGGGAAGATATCCGGCGAGCTGGCCAACGGCACGATGACCGAGGACGTCGTCGTCATGCGTGCGCACAGCGGACCGAACGCCGGGAAGATCACCTTCGTCTACACCTTCACCGTCAAGGGAGCGGGCGGCGCCGGCGGGGTCGCCACCGGTGAGCGGATGCAGCAGGTGGCCGTCACCTACGACGCGGCGACCTACGACCAGGAGGAGGCGGACGGCAAACCGCACCGCCCGGAGAAGCTGATGATCACCACCAGCGAGGAGGCCGGGGGCGGTGGCGGCGTCAAGGTCGAGGGAGGCGCCAACGCCGGTCCCGTGACGATCGACGTCGGCGGCGGTGGCGGATCCACCCAGTCGCAGATCCACACCGAGACGGCGGAACTCATCCTCGACAACGACGCCGACAGTGTCCTCGTCGAGGACTGGCTGCGCGGAAACGGCGACCAGCCCGCGAAGAACCCGCTGCCCTCCCCCACCGACGCGGCCAAGGTGCCGGGCCCGGACGCGAGCCCGCTCGAACGGCTCCTGCACGAGAAGGGGAAGCTCAGCAGGCTCGACTACCGGGCCAACACCGACTGGTGGAACGCGTCACTGGGCATCGGCTTCGGCATCTCCGCCGGGCAGTTCACCCTCGGGTTCAAACTCTTCGGGATCGACATCACCCATGAGGAGAAGACGCAGACGATCACCGGCAACCCGACCTACGCCACCGGGCCCAAGAACGGCGGCGCCCGCCCGTGGGTGGAGTGGAAGAACTGCAGCAAGGTCAAGCCCATCCCCACGTGACAGGTGCCGTTCCTGATCCGGGCGACCCGGCGCTTGACCGCCCGCACCGGTATGGGTACGGCGCGCCACCCCGCGCCGCCACTTCCACCGCGCTCTCGGCGTGCCTCCGGACACCTACCGGCGGACGTTCCGCACCGGCGGCACGGCCCGCCGGAACTCAGTCCCGTAGCGCCGCGCCGATCGCCGTGAGGTAGCGGCCCACCGGGCCCAGGGTGAGCAACCCGCTGCCCGCGCCCGCGAGTTCGGCGGACGCGGGCAGCAGGCGCTCGTGGACGCGGGCGAGTACGGGGCGGTCGCCGAGCTCCAGCGCCGCCGTCGCCTCCAGACAGCAGCACGCCTCGTACAGCAGATCGCGGGGCGGATCCGGCAGCGCGCGCAGGGCGGTGCGCGCGGCGGGACGGTCGCCCGAGGCGAGAGCGGCGAGCGGGGTGATCCAGGGGCGGTACGGGCCCCAGTCCGCCGCCGGGTCGACCGCGTCCCGCGCCGGAACGCGGGGGCCGTCGGCGAAGTGCAGCGACAACAGGGCCAGGGGCAGGAGGCCGTGGGTCAGCCCCGGCATGCCCGAGTCCGGCAGGTCGGCGGCCGCGGTCTCGTACGCCGGCCGGGCCCGGGCGAGATCCCCGGCGGCGGCCAGGCGCAGTGCGCCGTACCAGCGCGTGAAGACGCCCACGAGCGGGAGTTCATGACGCTCCGCCAGACGGTCCGCGGCGGTGGCGTGGGCGTCGGCCGACCGGAAGTCGCCGAGGGCGGCGTGTGCCTGAAGGCCGATCAGACGGCCGAGCACCTCGAAGGTCACCAGGCCGTTGCGGGCGCCCAACCCGACCAGTTCCGCGCCGATTTCGGCGCGGCGGGGCGCGAGACCGGCACGGGTGAAGGACTGCATGAACACGCCGTTCAGCGCGAACGCCAGTAGCGCCGGGTCGTCGAGGCGCCGGGCGATCGCCTCCGCCTGGCCCGCCGCCTGGGGGCCGCGCGAGGAGTGCGACCCGCGCGTCTCCACGGCGACGGTCGCGAGCAGCCGGCAGCGCACCGCGTCGTACGTACGCGATCCATCCGGTCCGTCCGACCCGTCCGGTCCGTCCGACCCGTCCGGTCCATCCGATCCGCCGGGCGGCGGCAGGGCGGCCAGGGTGCGTTCGGCGGCGGCGACGATTTGCCGCGCCAGTTCCGGGTCGTCGCCCCGGGTCCAGATCGCGGGGACGTCGAAGGCGCCGATCACCCGGCCGGTCAGCACCGGGTCGCCGAACTCCTCGGCTGCGGCGACGGCGGCCATCCGGTGCTCGCGGGCGGCGGCCAGCCCGCCGCCACCGGTCACCGCGAGATCGCGGAGCAGGCCCACCGTCGTCTCCAGACGGGCGCGGGCGCCGGACGCGACCGTGCGGTCGTACGCCGCTGCCGCCCGGGTCCACAGGCGCGCCGCCGTCTCGGTGGGACCGGCCGGCCCGTCGGTGGCGCCGAGTGCCGGATCCTGCGCCAGGACGTCCGCCTCCAGCCGGCGCAGCGCCGGCCCCGGGTCCACGCCGAGCTGTTCCACCAGCGTCGACCGGGCCCGGCGCAGGACGGCGAGCGCGTCCCCCTGGCGGCCCGTCCGGTACAGCGCGAGCGCCAGCAGCCGCCACGCGTCCTCGCGCCAGGGGTGGTCGGCCAGATGCGCGTCCAGGTCGGGTACGGCCTCGGCGGCGAGGCCGAGGTCCAGCTGTGCGCCGGCCCTGCGCTCGACGGAACGGAGCCGCAGTTCGGCGAGGCGGGCACGCTCGCCCCGTACCCACTCCTCGTGCGCGAAGTCCGCGTACGCGGGCCCACGCCACAGCTCCAGCGCCTCGTCGAGCCGGGGCAGCGCCCGGGCGGGCGGCAGCTTCGCGGCCTCGCCGACCGTCGTCTCGAAACGCCAGGCGTCGACGGTGTCCGGCCCGGCGCGCAGCGCGTAACCGGGGCCTTCGGTGACGAGCAGCCGGGCGGGAGCACGGGGCGGACGGTCCGGTTCGAGGGCGCGGCGCAGGGCGGCGACGAAGGTCTGTACGGCGCCGACCGCGCCGGGCGGCGGTGCATCCGGCCACAGGTCGGTGACCAGCCGGGTGACGGGGACGACCCGGCGGCGGGCGACGATCAGACGGGCCAGTACGGCGCGGTGGCGCGGGCCCTTGAGGGCGATCGGGGTGCTCGGGGCGATCGGGGCGCGCCCGTCGCCGGCGGTGCGCCCGGCGCTGTCCACGGTCGCGCGCTCGGCGGTCACGGGGCCGAGTACGCCGAACAGGACTTCTTCCCGTTCCATTCGCCTCCCGTCCGCGCCGCCCCGTCACCGGCCCGCTGCTGACCCGGCGCTGATTCGCGGCGTACAGGCTCGAAGCCAGGCACCTCACCCTACGAAAGGCGCGTCATGCACCCCACCATCCCCGGCTTCACCTACCGGCGCGTCCCCGTCGACGGCGACATCGCCCTCAACGTCGCCGTCGGAGGCTCGGGCAGCCCGGTCGTGCTGCTGCACGGCTTCCCGCAGACCCACCTCATGTGGCGGCACGTCGCCGTCGAACTCGCCGCCCGCCACACCGTCATCTGCCCCGACCTGCGCGGTTACGGCGCCAGCGACAAGCCCGCCGAGGACGCCGGGGCCGATGGGGCCGCCGGGCTCACGTACGCCAAGCGCACCATGGCCGCCGACGTCGTCGCGCTCGCCCGTGCCCTGGGGCACGACCGGTTCGCGCTGGCCGGCCACGACCGGGGCGCGCTCGTGGCGATCCGGGCGGCCCTCGACCACCCGGAGGTGATCACCCACCTCGCCTCGCTTGACGTCCTGCCCACGCTCGACACCTGGGACGTCATGCACGGCACCTCCGCCGCCGTCGGCTTCCACCTCTATCTGATGGCCCAGCCGCCCGGTCTGCCCGAGCGGATGATCGCCGCGAGCGCGGACGCGTTCTTCGGCCACTTCCTCGACATCTGGACGCGCGATCCGCGGGCGATCCCGGCCGACATCCGGGCCGCGTACCTGGCGGCCTCCCGCGCGTCCGTGCCCTCCGTCGTCGCCGACTACCGGGCCTCCGCCGGGATCGACGTCGTCCACGACCAGGCCGACCGCGACGCCGGGAACCTGCTGCGGATGCCGGTGACCGTCCTCCAGCAGGACTGGGGTACGGCCCTGGGCTTCGACGCCGCCGCGCGCTGGCGCGCCTGGGCGCCCGACCTGCGGCACTCCACCGTCTCCTGCGGCCACTTCATGGCCGAGGAGGCACCGCGGGACGTGGTCGGGGCCGTACTCGACCTCCTCACCCGCTGAGGGCGCGCGGGCCACGGCACCCCCGACCCGTCGTCCGGCGGCCCGTCGTCGGAGGGGCCGTCAGCCGACCCGCAGCGCATCGAGGAGGCGCCCCAGCGCGGCCCGGGTGTCGCCGAGGTCCGTCGGGTCGGCCGAGGTCGCCAGCCACAGGGCCGCCTCGTTCATGGCGCCCGACAGCAGGTGCGCGAGGGGCGCCACCGGCTGCGCGGCGACGACGCCCTCGTCCACGAGCGCGGTCAGCGCCTCCGTCAGATGGCGGGCCGACGACGCCTCGTCCATGGCCCGCCACTCGGTCCAGCCGAGCACGGCGGGCCCGTCGACGAGCATGATCCGCTGGATGTCCGGTGCGGTCGTGGCCGTGATGAACTCCTGGCAGCCCGCGACCAGTTGGTCCCAGGATCCGTCCCGCGCGCCGGCCGCCCCCGCCACGCGCCGCCCCACCTCCTCCTGGACGTCCTCCAGTACGGCCCGGAACAGCGCGGTCTTGCCGTCGAAGTGGTGGTAGAGCGCGCCCTTGGTCACACCGGCGGCGGTGACGATCTCCGCGAGGCTCACCGCGCCGTAACCCTGCTCCGCGAAGAGCCTGCGGCCCTCGCGCAGCAGGGTCAGTCTGGTCTGCTCCCGCTGCCGGGCCCTGGCACCGTGCTCCTGCGGCATCGCGTTCCCCTCCGATTGACATACCGACGGTATGCGAATAACGTCGTTCGCGTACCGATGGTATGCGAAAGGAATCGTCATGGAGCTGACCAGCCTCTATCCCGTGATCGCCACCACGAGGCTCCAGGAGTCCCGCGACTTCTACACCCGGTATCTGGGCTTCGAGACGACCTTCGAGGCCGACTGGTACGTGAGCCTGCGACGGCCGGGGACCGTGCCGTACGAACTGGCGCTCCTCGACCCCACCCACCCCACGCTGCCCGAGGGCTACGGCAGACCCGTCCAGGGCCTCCTCCTCAACTTCGAGGTCACGGACGTGGACGCGGAGTGGGAGCGGCTGGTCGTCGGTGCGGGGCTGGCCCCCGTACTCCCGCTGCGCAGCGAGGACTTCGGGCAGCGGCACTTCATCCTGGCCGACCCCGCGGGGGTGCTGATCGACATCATCACGCCGATCGAGCCGGTGGGGGAGTTCGCGGAGCAGTACGTGGGCTCCGAGGGGGCTCGGCCGTAGGGCCGGCGCGTGAAGGCCCCGACCGGGGCGGGGGGCCGGTCGGGGCCTTCACGCGGGCTCTCTCGTCCGGATCGGCTCCGGGGCTCAGCTCCGCGGCGGGCGGTCGTCGCCCGGTGTGGGCCGCTGGTGGGACCCCAGCTGTTCGTTGATCTTCTCCTGGGCCGAGTCGACCTGGCGCTCGTACTTGTTCCCGGTCTTCTTGTCGACGGCGTCACCGGCCTTGTCGACGCCTTTTCGCACCGTGTCCTCGTGGCCCTTGACCAGACCCTTGAGCTTGTCGAGCATCGACATGACTCGTCCTCCCTAGTGGGTTCACCTCCAGCATCGGGGGGTGTGTCGTATCCCGCATCCGGGCGGCGACAAAGTACGCGGAAGAGCCGGTTAGCGGTCCATTTCGCGGTGATCTCCGGGCAAAGACCGGACCCCGAGGCTGCGCTCGGGGCCCGGGAGTCGCACTCTTGACCGTATGAGTGACACACCGATCGTCGTGCACCGGCCGTCCGGGACGGGCGGCCGGCGGGTCACCGTCCGCGGCCGGATCATGGGACTCGCCCACAACGACGACCATCTGATCGAATTCCTGCGGCTCGCCGGGCTGCCCGACGCGTGGGAACTGCTCGACGATCCCGCCTGGGTGGAGTGGCAGGGC
>NZ_JAAPBF010000314.1 GCF_022695985.1 Streptomyces sp. NP-1717
GGCCTGGCACGCCGAGTGGGAGCCGCTGCGCGACCTGCTCCGCCTGGTCGGCGGCGCCACCCGCGACGCCGCCGAACTCACAGAGGGCCTCCAGGTGCACGCGGACACGATGCGCGCACACCTCGGCCTCACCCACGGCCTGATCGTGTCCGAACGTCTCGCCGCCGCACTCGCACCCGTCCTGGGTCGCGCCCGTGCCAAGGCCCTGCTGACCGATGCCGCCGCGCGCGCGGCCGACGAGGGCAAGAGCCTCGCGGAGCTGCTTGCCGAGGTTCCTGAGCTCGAAGGCACCGACATCGCGGGCCTCACCGACCCCGCCCGGTACACGGGCTCCGCCGGAGCCCTCACCGACCGCGCCCTGGAGCGACGTTGACCACAGGGACCACTCCGAACGGCAGGCTGCCGCACCACCGTGCCGAGGGGCCGGCCACCGCGGCCGCGCTGCTGCTCGGGCCCTCCCTCGGCACTTCGACCACCCTCTGGGACAAGGTCGCACCCGAACTGTCCCTCACCCACCGGGTCGTACGCTGGGACCTGCCCGGCCACGGCGGCTCGCCCGCGGACCTGATCCGCCCCGGCGCGACGGTCGGCGAGCTGGCCGGCCTCGTCCTGTCCCTCGCCGACTCACTCGGCATCGGCCGCTTCGCGTACGCAGGGGTCTCACTCGGCGGGGCCGTCGGCCTCCATCTCGCCGCCCACCACCCGGAGCGCGTGGAGAGCCTCGCCGTGATCTGCTCGTCGGCGCACTTCGGTGGCTCCGCGCCGTGGGAGGAGAGGGCCGCGCGGGTACGCCGCGAGGGGCTTGGCGCGCTCGCCGACACCGCGAACTCGCGCTGGTTCACGCCCGGTTACACCGTCCCCGCGCTGGTGGCGGACCACCGCGGCGCCGATCCGGGCGCGTATGCCGCGTGCTGTGACGCGCTGGCCGCGTTCGACATCCGGGACCGGCTCTCCACTATCACCGCGCCCACCCTGCTCGTCGCCGGCCGCGAGGACCCGGCGACACCGCCCGCACATCTGCGGGAGATCGCGGACGCGGTACCGGGCGCCGCGCTCACCGAGATCCCGGGCGCCTCGCACCTGGCGCCCGCCGAGCGGCCCGAGGCCGTACTGACCGCGCTGCGCGCCCACTTCACGGAGCGACACAGCACGGGGCGACACAGCACGGGCGGCGCGAAGCGTGGCATGGAGGTGCGCCGCCAGGTGCTCGGCGACGCCCATGTGGATCGCGCGCAGGCGCGTCAGACCGGGTTCACCGCCCGGTTCCAGGACTTCATCTCCCGGTACGCCTGGGGCGAGATCTGGACCGACGACACCCTCTCCCGCCGCGAGCGCAGCCTGATCACGATGACGGCGCTCGTCGCACACGGCCACGACGAAGAACTGGCCATGCACATCAGGGCGGCGCGCCGTAATGGCCTCACTCCCGAGGAGATCGGTGCGGCTCTGCTCCAGACCGCGGTCTACTGCGGTGTGCCGGCGGCCAATTCGGCGTTCGCCGTGGCTCAGCGAGTGCTGGCGGAGGACGCGGCGCCCCACACGACGCCAGGCGCGGTACCGGACAACTCGCCGGACACGGCCGGACAGTGACCGCGCGGCCGGGCCCCGCGCGGCGGAGATCTCCGGCCCGGTCACCGTGTGCGGCGTCAGCGGCGGCTCGGTCCTGGCGAGCAGGTCCGTACGCTCGGCGGGAGGTTGCCCCGAGCCCTGCCAGGATGGCCCCGGCTCATGGAGGGCCTTACAGGAAGCGGGTGCCGACGGTGGTGTTCGCGACACCATGCGCTGGTGGCGACGCGCGGTGTACGGACGTCTTTGCGTCGAGCACGGCGAGCGACGCGGAGTCGGGCACCCGTGCCGTGAGCGCGGCGAGATGCGTGGCGGCGATCCGGGAGAGCGCGGGTCCGGGACGGCGGGGGAAAGCCGAGTCCCAGGACCCGTCGATGAGGCGGGAAGAGAATTCCGCCGCCCGCGACGGCTCCCCGGCGCCTCTTTCGTCGGTCCGTCGGCATGCGAGGCGCGGGTCCGCTGCGGTCACATCTGGTTCCGCTCTGCGGCCCGGGACCGTCCGGTGGTTGTGTCACCCGGCAGCCCGGCAGCCCGGTGAGGCGGGTGCCGGGCATCGCGGAGAGGTTTCGTCGTCCGTCCCGTTGTCCGGTCTCGTGATCCGGCGCTCCTTCGCGGGGCTCCTACTCCCGGCCCGAGGTGATCACGCGCCGGCCTTCGTAGGGGCTTCGCGCCGTGCCGGGCCCCCCTGCTTGGCTCCGAGTTCCTTCGTCGGTACCCGGTGCGTCTCGCGCGCGGTGGCGACGGCGATCGAACTGACGGCGCACAGGACAGCCGTGAAGATCCCGACACCCGTCGCGCCCTGCAGTCCCAGCCAGCCCTCGGGCGAAGCGATCCCGGCCGCCGAGGCAACCGCGAAACCGGCGACGGCGAAACCGACCTGGGTGCCGATGGCCATGCCGGACATCCGGACCCGGGCGCTGAACATCTCACCGTAGAGCGCGGGCCAGATTCCATTGGCGGCCGAGTAGACGACCCCGAACGTGAGGATGCCCGTCAGGAAGATCAGCGGATAGCTGCCCGACGCGATGGCTCCCAAATAGGCGAACATCATTAGGGGGCTTCCGATCGAACCGATCAGGAAGACCGGCTTACGGCCGATCCGGTCGGACAGGGCAGCCCACAGCGGCAGAGCGGCCAGCGCGACGGTATTGGCCGCGATGCTGACCCACAGCATCACCGACTTGTCGAGGCCCACCTCGTCGCTGGTCGCGTAGTTCAGGGCCCAGACGGTGAAGACCGTACTGACCGTGGCGATGACGGCCGCGCACATCACACGCAGCACATCCGCCCAGTGGTCCCGCAGGAGGACCGCGAGCGGCATCTTCTCCACGGTCCCGCTGGCGACCGCCTCCGTGAAGACGGGGGTCTCCCGCACCGTGCGCCGGATGTAGTAGCCGAGGACGGTCACGACGGCGCTGAGCCAGAACGGTATACGCCAGCCCCAGCTGTAGAGCTGTTCATCGGGCAGCGCGGCGATCGGGAGGAAGACGAGCGTAGCGATGATCTGCCCGAACTGGGTCCCGCTGAGGGTGAAGCTGGAGAAGTAGCCACGCCGGTTCGCGGGGGCGTGTTCCAGTGTCATGGAGCCTGCGCTGGCCTGCTCGCCGGCCGCTGAAAGGCCCTGCAGCACCCGCAGGAAGACCAGGAGCGCGGGCGCGAGTCCGCCGATCTGCTCCCTGCCGGGCAGACAGCCGATCAGGAACGTCGCGACGCCCATGAGCATCAGCGTGAAGAGCATGATCTTCTTGCGCCCCGACTTGTCCCCGATGTGTCCGAGGATGACGGCGCCGACGGGGCGAGCCGCGTAGGCGACGCCGAAGGTGGCCAGCGACTGGAGGGTCGCGGTCGCGGGATCCGACTCGTCGAAGAAGACGTGGGGGAAGATCAGGGCCGCCGCGCTGCCGTAGATGAAGAAGTCGTAGTACTCCAGGGCGCTGCCGACCCACGCGGCAGTCGCGGCCTTGCGGGGCGTGCCGTGTTGTTCGGGCCCGCCGGGGCGGGTGAGCGGGGTCTGGTCGGTCACGTGGTTCTCCTCGTCGAGTGTCCCAGCACGGGGACAGAGGTGAGGCAAGGGGAGGCCGTCGTCCCGTCGGCCATGGGGCTCACGCGTGCGGCGCCGGGGGTATGCGGCCGCACCGCGCCCTACCAGGAGATCGTTTCCATGGAGTTGCGAACTAGTTAGTTCATTAGGGCGTGCCGACATCGTGAGGTGACCGCACCGCACTGTCAAGGGTTCTCGGAGGGGCATTCCGAGGCCTGGCACGCGGACTTCCCCGCCGGGAGGGGATCGACTATAAGTAACTTACTGGTTCGTACATTGACGATGATCGGGAGTTCCCATGCCCACCGTGCTGGTCCTCAACGGACCCAACCTCAATCTGCTGGGCCTGCGCGAACCCGAGCTGTACGGCACCGTCACGCTCGCGGACATCGAGGCGAGGTGCCACACCGTCGCCGCGCACCACGGGTTCGAGGCCGACTTCCGGCAGAGCAACCACGAAGGCGAACTGATCGAAGCCGTGCACGCCGCCCGCGCGGGCGCTGACGCCATAGTGATCAACGCGGCCGGCTACACCCACACCTCGGTCGCCCTGCGAGACGCCCTGGCGACGGTTGACATCCCGATCGTCGAGGTGCACCTGACGAACATCCACCGCCGAGAGCCGTACCGCCACCGTTCCTTCGTCGCCGAGGTCGCCGACGCGGTCATCTGCGGCGCGGGAGCCCACGGTTACACGCTGGCACTCGCCCACGTCTCCCACCTCCTGGAGACGGGCGCAGCCGCATGACCTCGTACCTCATCGGACTCATCGGATCCGGGATCGGACCCTCGCTCAGTCCCGCCCTGCACCAGCGCGAGGCAGACCACCACGGTCTGCGCCTGCTCTACCGGCGGATCGACATCGACCGGCTCGGCCTCGGCGCGGACGCGGCGGGCGACCTGGTGCGAGACGCCCGGCGGCTCGGCTACGACGCCCTCAACATCACGCACCCCTGCAAGCAGACGGTCATCCCGCACCTCGACGAACTGTCGGAGGACGCTGCGGCTCTCGGTGCCGTCAATACGGTCGTCTTCGACGGAGAACGGGCCATCGGGCACAACACCGACTGGAGCGGCTTCGCCCATTCCTTCGCCCGCGGCCTCGAAGACGTGCCTACGCGGCACATCACCCAGCTCGGCGCGGGCGGTGCGGGCGCGGCAGTGGCCCACGCCCTGCTCACCCTGGGCGCCGACCGCGTCACCCTCGTCGACGCCGACCCCGAGCGGGCCGCGGCACTCGCCGCCGAACTGGTCCGCCGGTTCGGCGCACGCCGGGCCGACGCGGCACCCCCGAACCGGCTCACGGACCTGCTCGCCGGGGCGGACGGCCTGGTGCACGCCACGCCCACCGGCATGGCCCACCACCCCGGGCTGCCGCTGCCCGTAGAGCTGCTCCGCCCCGGCCTGTGGGTCGCCGACGTCGTCTACCGGCCGCTCGACACCGAGCTGCTCCGCCATGCGAGGGCCTTGGGCTGCCGCACGCTCGACGGCGGCGGCATGGCCGTCTTCCAAGCCGCCCACGCCTTCCGGCTGTTCACCGGCAGAGAGCCCGACGCCGAGCGGATGCTCGCCCACATGACCACCCTCGTCACCACCTGAAACGCGGGAGCAGACATGCGCAAATCCATAGCGACCGTATCGATCAGCGGCAGCCTGACCGAGAAGCTCGACGCGATCGCCCGCGCCGGATTCGACGGCGTGGAGATCTTCGAGAACGACCTGCTCGGCTGTCCGCTCTCCCCCGAGCAGGTCCGCCACCGCGCGGCAGACCTCGGCCTGAGCATCGACCTCTATCAGCCGTTCCGGGACTTCGAGGCGGTTCCCCCGGACCGTCTCAGCGCCAATCTGCGGAGGGCCGAGATGAAGTTCCGCACCATGGAACGGCTCGGTGCCGACACCCTGCTGGTCTGCTCGAACGTCTCCCCGGACACGGTCGACGACGACGAGCTCGCCGCGGAGCAGCTCCATCTGCTCACCGACCTGGCCGCCACGCACGGCATCCGGATCGCGTACGAGGCACTGGCCTGGGGCCGCCATGTCAAGGAGTACCTGCACGCCTGGCGGATCGTACGAATGGCCGACCATCCGGCCCTCGGCACCTGTCTGGACAGCTTCCACATCCTCTCCCGCAGCTCGGATCCGGGCGGGATCGAGGCCATCCCCGGCGACAAAATCTTCTTCCTGCAACTCGCCGACGCGCCGTTGCTGGCCATGGACGTCTTGCAGTGGAGCCGTCACTACCGCTGCTTCCCCGGTCAGGGCGGCTTCGATGTCGCCCGGCTGCTGGCGCATGTACTGCGCACCGGGTACGCCGGGCCGCTGTCGCTGGAGGTGTTCAACGACGTCTTCCGGCAGGCCGACACAGGGCGTACCGCCGTCGACGCCATGCGCTCCCTGATCGCCTTGGAGGAGTCCGTCGCACAGGTGCTCGGCACCGGCTCCGCTGCCGGGATCCTCGGCAGCGGCTCGCCGCTCCCCGCTCCTCTTCCGCCCGGCGGCTTCGCCTTCGCGGAGCTCGCCACGCGCGAGCGGAGCCACCTCGGCACCCTGCTCGGCGCGCTGGGATTCTCACGGACCGGAGCGCATGCCACCAAGCCCGTGGAGCTGTGGGAACAAGGCAGGGCCAGGATCCTGCTCAATGAATCCAACCCCGGTGACGCGGACACGACCCTGTCCGCGATCGGCCTGGAGTCCACCGATCCCGCGGCGTCGGCCCAGCGGGCACAGACGCTGCTGTCCCCCGTACTGCCCCGCGACCGCGCCCCGCGGGAGGCGACGCTCGACGCCGTCGCCGCCC
>NZ_JAAPBF010000315.1 GCF_022695985.1 Streptomyces sp. NP-1717
ATCAGCCCGGCGGGGAGGGCCTCCACGACGGGGTGAGGCGCGTGCTGAAGGAGTTGCACGGCTACCTGGAGTCAGCACCGCCGCTGGGCAGGGTCCGCTCCGGTTTCGCGCCCGCCGGCGCGCGGATGCTGCGGGCCGACGGCCCGGGCTGGTCCCTGGTCGCGAGGACCGACGACATCGCCTACATCCTCCTGGACGACGAACCGAACGAAGTGCTGCCGGTCGGCCGCGGGCCGGAGCTGCCCAAACTCCTCGAAGCGCTCGACGGGATCGCCGTCCGCCCGTCCTGACCGACGTGGCGCGGCGCGGCGCTTGACGGAGCCCCCGTACGCGTCCGGGACCGTGTCATCGGCCCGGCATGGCGTACGGGGGCTGTCTTCGCAGGTCAGTGCGGGGTCAGCGGCCGATCTCCTTGCGCGTGATGCGCTTGAGCCGACGGCGCTGCGACGGGTCGAGCATCAGATAGGCCACCGCGGGCACACCGAGCACCACCAGCAGCGACATCCAGAATCCGATGAATGGAATCAGGAGAAGACCGACGGCCACTCCCCCGACAGCGATCTTTGCCCTAGTCGACATTTTCGACGCCTCCTTCGCGGCCGAGGCCGCTCCCTGCTGAGTGAACGCTCACGGGCCTCCGCCAGTTCCACTATGCAGCGCCCGCGTGCGCGGCGCCGCGACGGAGCGGCACCGCGCCGTGCGGATCAGGCCGCGGCGCGCAGCGGCGCACCGACCTCGTGCAGATGGCCCAGCGCCTGCCGGTACGAGTCGACCAGGCCGGTCTCCACGTAGGAGACGTCCATCTCGCGGCAGTGGGCGCGGACCAGCGGCTGGGCGAGCTTGAGGTGGGGACGGGGCATGCTCGGGAAGAGGTGGTGCTCGATCTGGTAGTTCAGGCCACCGAGGAACCAGTCGGTGAAGAAGCCGCCGCGTATGTTGCGGGAGGTGAGGACCTGCCGGCGCAGATGTCCCCAGCTCGCGAACTCCTCCTCGGTGGGGATCTTCATGCCCTTGTGGTTCGGGGCGAACGCCATGCCCAGGTGGAGGCCGTAGATCATCTGGTGGATCAGCAGGAAGACGACGGCCTGGCCGACACTGAGCGTCGTGAAGAGCAGCGCGAGGTAGGCGACGACGTGCGTGATGAGCAGCGACCCTTCGAGGAAGCGCTCACGCGGGGTCTGGCGGCTGACACCGCGGGAGAAGACGCACCGGAAGCCGTAGACCTTAAGGGCGATGCCCTCCAGGGTCGTCAGCGGGAAGAACACCGCGGCCTGGTGCCGGGTGAGCCAGCGGCGCAGTCCCTTGCGGCCCTCGGTCTGGTGCTGTGCGAAGACGAGGATGTCGGCACCGACGTCCGGGTCCTTCTCCAGGTGGTTGGGGTTGGCGTGGTGCCGGTTGTGCTTGTCGTTCCACCAGTCCTGGCTCATTCCGAGCAGCAGATTGGCGTGGAGAAGCTGGACAAGACGATTCCGTCCGCGGGTGGCGCATATCTGGGCGTGCCCCGCGTCGTGCGCGACGAACGACATCCGGGCCGACAGGAGGGCCAGCGGCGGAGCCAGGAGGAGCGCCCACCAGGACGCCCCGATCAGCACCATGCCGGTCACGACCGCGGCGAGCCCGAGCAGGTTGACGGCGATACCGCGCGCGTACCAGGCGGTTCGCCGTTCGAGGAGGCCCTGCTCCCTGACCGTCCGCAGAAGGGGCGCGAAGTCGCTGCCGCCCGTGCGGGCGGCGGGGCCGGGGGTGGTGGTCTCCGCGACTGCTGCTGCGGGGGCCTGGGGCATGTCGGTCTCCGGTCTGTAGGCCGACGATCGTGTAGATCGTTTAGGTGGGAAAGGGCAGGTCGGTGGGGCCGTTCGAGTGGCGCCGTTGGCGCTTGATCGCGGCGACCGGATGAAAACTACGCGCAGTTGCCCCTCCAGGGCCATGCGGCCAACACCCCGAGGTGACGGGGGCTATTCCCGACCGAGGGGGTGGGGCTGTCTACACCCCCGCCATGGCCCATGATTCTTGTCACCGTCGGGCGCCACCCATCGCTGTGGTGAGCGAGGTACCCTCGGCCGCTCCACCTTCACTAGTCAAACTTGAGGAATGTGTCATCGCCGTACACAGGCCCCCTGCGGCTACGCCCTCCCAGATCACCGGACTCGCGCGCTGCCACGCGCTCTTCCTGCCGGCCGACCCGGCCCGTGCCGGCCGGATCGCCTTCTGGCATCCGGACGGCGCCCCTCCGCCCGAGTGGCCCGCCCCGCCGGACGCCGCCAACCCTACGGACGCAGGCGACGCGACCGAACCGACGGACGCGACCGACCTGGCGGATTCGGCGGTCTCGGGCGTATCGGTCGAAGACCTGACCGTCGTCGGCGACGACGTGCGTCTCCGTACGGTTCCGGCCCTGCTGCTGCCCGTACGCGACGCCCTGCCGGTGCTGACCCGTGCGAGGGCGTCGGCGCACGCCTCGCCCGCCGCGGCCTTCTGGGGAGCCGCGGCGCTGCTCGCCCTGCAACTCGCCGCGCGCGGCAAGATGTTGCCCGGACTCTCGGCGGCCGGCCATGACGCCTGGCGCGCCGGCCCTGTCGCCGCCGACGACCTGGAGCGCGTCCGTGCGCTCGCCGCCTCGATGCCGCCCGCCGCCCACGCCGTACCGCTCGACCCCGGGACGACCGGTCCGCTCCTGCTCGCCGATCCGGAACGGCTGCTGCGGCGGTTCCTCGACGCGGTCGCCGACGGTCTCGTGCGCACGCCCGCCGCTCGGATCGCCGCCGGGTCACCCGCCTTCGCCGCTCCGGAGCCGCGCCTGCTGCCCGAACTGCGCGGCTGGGCCGCCGACGTGGCGGCCGGTCACGACGCGGGCGTACGGCTGTCGCTCCGGGTCGAACTCCCCGGCCTGACGGCCTCACCGGGCGGCTCTTCCAAGGAGGACGGCTTCCCCGACAGTGACGCGTCCGGTTCCGTCCCCGCGTTCCGCGCCGTCCTGCAGATGCACAGCGTCAGCGACCCGACGGTCGTCGCCGACGCCGCCGAGGTCTGGTCCGGTACGGGGGCCGTGGAGGCCACGGGCGAGGCGTTCGGCCCCCGGGCCCGGATGGACGCCCTGCTGGCCCTGAGGCGCGCGGCGCGCGCCTGGCCACCCCTGGCGCCCCTCCTGTCGGCCACCGTGCCCGACGCGATCGACCTCGCCGACGAGGAGGTCACCGAACTGCTCGGGGATGCCTCCCGCGCGCTGGCCGCCACCGGCGTCCAGGTGCACTGGCCGAAGTCGCTGGCGCGCAGGCTGACGGCGCGCGCGGTCATCGGCCCGCCCGACGAGGGGCCGGGCTCCCGCCCGTACGGAACGGGGCGCGACACGCCGACCGACGCGCCGGGCGCCGGGCGTGACGGCGAGGACGACACGCGCGGGAACGGGCGCTCGGACGGGAGCGGTCCGGGCCTGCCGTCCTTCCTCTCCGCCGACGCGCTGCTCGCCTTCAACTGGCGGTTCGCGCTGGGCGGCCAGGAACTCACCCGCGCCGAGCTGGACCGGCTCGCCGAAGCGACCCGCCCTCTCGTACGGCTGCGCGACCAGTGGGTCCTCATCGACCCTGAGGAGGCCAGGCGCGCCCGGGAGAGCCAGGACCGCAAGGTCACGCCCGTCGACGCGCTCGGAGCAGTTCTCACCGGGTCCACCGAGGTGGACGGGCGCCGGGTCGAGGTAGAGGCGTCGGGGTGGCTGGAGGCGTTGCGCGACCGACTGGCCGACCCGGAGGGCACGGACCAGGAGATCGGCCAGCCGGCGGCTCTCACCGCCACGCTGCGCGACTACCAGCTGCGAGGGCTCAACTGGCTGCACCGGATGACCTCGCTCGGTCTCGGCGGCTGTCTCGCCGACGACATGGGGCTCGGCAAGACCATCACCGTCATCGCGCTCCATCTGCACCGCCAGAGCGAGGAGTCGGCGGCGGGCCCGACCCTGGTGATCTGCCCGACGTCGCTGATGGGCAACTGGCAGCGCGAGATCGAGCGGTTCGCACCCGGCACACCGGTGCGCCGCTTCCACGGCGCGTCGCGCGGCCTGGACGCCCTCGCGGACGGCGAGTTCGTCCTCACCACCTACGGCACGATGCGATTGGACGCGCGGAAGCTGGCCGGCGCCGAATGGGGCATGGTCGTCGCCGACGAGGCACAGCACGTGAAGAATCCGTACTCGTCGACCGCCGGTCAGCTGCGCACCATCGGCGCCAAGGCGCGCGTCGCCCTGTCCGGTACCCCGGTGGAGAACAACCTCTCCGAGCTCTGGGCGATCCTCGACTGGACGACGCCGGGTCTGCTCGGCAAGCTCGCCACCTTCCGTACGCGCTACGCGCAGGCGGTCGAGGGCGGTGACCCGGGGGCGGCGGAGCGGCTGTCCGCGCTCGTTCGGCCGTTCCTGCTGCGGCGGCGCAAGTCGGATCCCGGTATCGCGCCCGAGCTGCCGCCGAAGACGGAGACCGACCGGGCGGTGTCGCTCACGACGGAGCAGGCCGGGCTCTACGAGGCCGTCGTACGCGAAACCCTCGCGGCGATCTCGGAAGCCGGCGGCATGGAACGCCGCGGCCTCGTCATGAAGCTGCTGACATCGCTCAAGCAGATCTGCAACCACCCCGCGCAGTTCCTCAAGGAGGACGACCCGGCACGTGTGGCGGGGCGTTCGGGGAAGGTGGAACTGCTCGACGAACTGCTCGACACGATCCTCGCCGAGGAGGCGAGCGTGCTCGTCTTCACCCAGTACGTACAGATGGCGCGCCTGCTCGAACAGCATCTGGCGGCGCGCGGCGTCCCGACGCAGTTCCTGCACGGCGGCACACCGGTGGGGCGGCGCGAGGACATGGTGCGGCGGTTCCAGGAGGGCGAAGTGCCCGTCTTCCTGCTGTCGTTGAAGGCGGCGGGCACCGGTCTGAATCTGACCCGCGCGGAGCATGTCGTGCACTTCGACCGGTGGTGGAACCCGGCCGTCGAGGCCCAGGCGACGGACCGCGCGTACCGCATCGGCCAGAACCGGGCCGTGCAGGTGCACCGGATGATCACCGAGGGCACGATCGAGGACCGGATCGCCGACATGCTGGCGCGCAAGCAGCACCTGGCGGACTCCGTCCTCGGCGCCGGCGGCGAGGCGGCCCTGACGGAACTGACCGACGACGAGCTGGCCGATCTGGTCGAGCTGCGAGGGAGTGCGCGATGACCGGAACCGACGGCGGAAACAGCGGCGGCCACGGTGCGGAAGGGACCGAGCGCACCTTCGGCGCCCTGCCGCCCGCGCGGGGCCGGGGCTTCGCGCAGACCTGGTGGGGACAGGCGTGGCTGAAGGCCCTGGAGGACACGGCGCTCGACCTGCAGCAGCTCAAGAAGGGGCGCAGGCAGGCGCGTGACGGCGCGGTGGGCGCGGTGTCCGTGCGGCCGGGGAGGATCACGGCGGTCGTGAGGGACTCGGACGGCACGGCGCACCGCGGCGACGTGCTGTTGCAGCAGCTCAGTACGGAGGAGTGGGACCGGTTCCTGGACATGGCGGTCGAGCGCGCGGGCCACATCGCGGCGCTGCTGGACCGGGACATGCCGCCGCATCTTGTGGAGGACGCAGCGGGCGCCGGGGTCGAACTGCTGCCCGGCATCGGCGACCTGGAGCCGGAGTGCGCCTGCGGCGCCTGGGACCTGTGTCCGCACACGGCTGCGCTGTGCTATCAGGTGGCGCGGCTGCTGGACGAGGATCCTTTCGTCCTCCTGCTGATGCGCGGCCGGGGCGAGCGCCAACTGCTCGACGAGTTGCAGACGCGCTCGGCGCGGGCCGCCCGGACGCACCAGAGCCCGGCCGACGGCGCGGCCGGGGGCGCGGGTGGCGGGACGGCCGGGATCGACGCGGACGCCCTGGAGTTCCTGGCGGCCGACGCGGCGGGACGCGCGCTGCGCCTGCTGACCGACGCGCTCTCCGCCGGGCACGAACGACAGCCGATCGAACAGGAGTTGACGCCCGGTCAGGACGCCGTGCGGCTGGCGGCCTCGGCCGACGATCCGCTGATCGCGGTGCGGCTCGCCGGTGGCACGGGCCGGCAGCGTGCCGAACTGGACCTGGCGGTCGGGGCCTGGCGCTACGGCGGCGCCGCGGCCCTCGCCGTACTGGAGGAGGAGTGGCAACCGGAGCCCGAGGCCCTGGCGCGTGCGAAGGCCGACCTGGCGGCGGCCTGGGAGGACAGCGAGCGCCCACGGCTGCGCGCGGGTGCGGCCGGCCGCTGGACGGTCGTGGGGGCGGACACACAGCTCCGCTACGGGCGCGACGGCCGCTGGTGGCCGTACCGCAGGGCCGGCGCCCGCTGGGCGGCTTCGGGACC
>NZ_JAAPBF010000316.1 GCF_022695985.1 Streptomyces sp. NP-1717
CCCGCGTCGTGCCCGCCGATTACCGCAAGCTCACCTGGAACGGCAACCAGGGGTACCGCACCTTCCTCGTCGACGGATTCCTCGCCGGGATCTGGCGGCTGGAGGACGGCACGGAGGGCGACGCGCACGGGACACTGACCCTCCAGGCTTTCGGCACGCTGACCCGCGCACAGCGCGACGCGGTGGCCGAGGAAGGCGTCCGGATGCTCGGATCCCTCTCCTCGGCCACCTCCCCCTCGTACACCGTGCGCTTCGCGGACTTCTCCGGACCTGCCGCCACGTAGCGGCGGGGAGCCCGCCGCTACGAAGAGCCTGCGGACACCTCTACGGCAGCAGCCCCGCCCGGCGGGCCGCCACCACCGCCTCCAGGCGGTTGTGCGCGCCGAGCTTGCGCATCGCGGCCCGCAGGTACCCCTTCACCGTCTCCGGCCGCAGCCCCAGGCGCTCGGCCGCCGCCGCGTTCGTCGAGCCCGCCGCCACGCACGCCAGCACGTCCACCTCGCGCGGCGCCAGCGCCACGGCCCGTTGCTCGTAGTACCCGCCCCGGTCGCGCACGTCCCGCGTGACGTCGCCGGCACCCGCCAACCGGCCGCAGACTGCGTGCAGTTCGCTGCGCAGCCCCGCGTCCACGATGCGCGGCGCGAGTGCCCGCAGTTCGATGTGCGCCTCGCGGACCTCCTCCCACGCCTCCGGCAGGCCCCGCACCGGCTCGCGGGTCACGGCGAGCAGCCGCTGCACCTCGTCCCGTACGACCAGCGACTGTTCCACGTCGCGGGCGGCGGCGACGGCGGCGTCGAAGACGCGCTCGCCCATCGGCAGCGGATCGCGCAGCGCGCCGTACAGCACGCCACGGACCCGGCGCCGCACGATCACGGGAACGGCGACCACGGAGCGCAGCCCCTCGGTGGCCACCGCCGCGTCGTACTCGTGGCTGATGTGCCGCGCCTGCCGGTAGTCGGTCACCGCGCAGGGCCGCAGCAGCGCGATCGACTTGCCGCCCAGCCCGTTCCCGACGGAGATCCCGAGCCCGCGCAGGGCACCGGTCGCGGTGCCGTTCAGCTCCGCGATGCGGACCTGGCGCGCGTCGTGCAACAGCCCGCCGAACGCCACCGGCAGCCCGGTCGTACGGCGCAGCGTCAGCAGCGCGGTCCGCATCTCGACCGCTTCGACCGCCTCACTCACAGCGTCTTCCCTCTCCTCGGGTCGCTCCGCCGGCCCGACGAGTTCGGTTCACCCCCGTCAGGGGGTGGTGAGACGTACGTCACCGGTTACACGATGCTAGTGAACGGGCGAGCGACGAGGAGGGCACATGAGGGCTGTCGACGCGACGGAGCAGTTCCGCGCGGCCAGGGATTTCCTGCTGCGACACCGGGAGGACTACACCGCGGCGTACGAAGGCTTCGTCTGGCCCCGGCCCGCGCTGTTCAACTGGGCGCTGGACTGGTTCGACGTGATCGCCGAGGGAAACGACCGGCCCGCGCTGCACATCGTCGAGGAGGACGGCACCGAGTGCGTCACCTCCTTCGCCGAGATGTCCGGGCGCTCCGCCCAGGTGGCCAACTGGCTGCGTGCCCAGGGCGTGGCGGCCGGTGACCGTGTTCTCGTCATGCTCGGCAACCAGACCGAGCTGTGGGAGACGGCGCTCGCCGCGATGAAACTCAGGGCCGTCGTCATTCCCGCGACACCGCTGCTCGGCCCCGCGGACCTGCGGGACCGCGTCGAGCGCGGCCGGGTGCGGCAGGTGATCGTCCGGGCCGGTGACACCGCGAAGTTCGCCGACGTGCCGGGGGAGTACACCCGGATCGTGGTCGGTGGCGACGGTGCCCAGGTTGACGCCGGGGGCCCGGACGGCGGCCCGGACGGCGGTTCGCGCTCCGACGGGACCGGCTGGCGGGCGTACGAGGCGTCCCACCTGGAGTCCACGGTCTTCGAGCCCGACGGGGTCACCCGCGCCGACGACACCCTGATGCTCTACTTCACCTCCGGCACCACCGCCCGCCCCAAGCTGGTCGAGCACACCCATGTCTCGTATCCGATCGGCCATCTCGCGACGATGTACTGGATCGGGCTGGGGCCCGGCGACGTGCATCTCAACATCTCCTCACCCGGCTGGGCCAAGCACGCCTGGTCCAATCTCTTCGCGCCCTGGAACGCCGAGGCGACCGTCTTCATCCACAACTACACGCGGTTCGACCCCGTCCGGCTGATGGCCGAGATGGACCGCGCCCGGGTCACCAGCTTCTGCGCGCCGCCCACCGTGTGGCGGATGCTGATCCAGGCCGATCTGACGCTGCTGCGCAACCGTCCCCGCGAGGTCGTCGCCGCCGGTGAACCGCTCAACCCCGAGGTCATCGAGACCGTCCGAAGGGAGTGGGGCGTCACGATCAGGGACGGCTTCGGCCAGACCGAGACCGCCGTCCAGGTCGCCAACTCGCCGGGGCAGCTGCTGAAGGCCGGATCGATGGGCCGGCCGACACCCGGCTTCACCGTGGAGCTGCTCGACGCGGTCACCGGCGCTCCCGGAGTGGACGAGGGCGAGATCTCGCTGGACCTCTCCCACGCCCCGGTCGGGCTGATGACCGGCTACCACGGTGACCCGGAGCGTACGGCCGAGTCCATGGCGGACGGGTTCTACCGCACCGGCGACATCGGCTCACGCGACGCCGACGGCTACATCACGTACATCGGCCGCGGCGACGACGTCTTCAAGGCGTCCGACTACAAGATCTCGCCGTTCGAGCTGGAGAGCGCGCTGCTGGAGCACGAGGCCGTGGCCGAGGCCGCCGTCGTCCCGGCGCCCGACGCGCTGCGGCTCAACGTGCCGAAGGCCTACATCGTCCTGGCGGACGGCTGGGAGCCGGGACCCGACACGGCGAAGCTGCTCTTCGAGCACTCGCGCGCGGTCCTCGCCCCGTACAAGCGCCTGCGCCGCATCGAGTTCGCGGAACTGCCCAAGACGGTCTCGGGCAAGATCCGCCGTATCGAGCTGCGCGAGCGTACGGCCGAGGGCTCGGGCGCGGAGTACGAGGAGGGTGACGGGCGCTGACCTCAGGCGCCCGGCGGTCACCTCACCGTCGTGGCACGGCGCATACAGACGCGGGGCCAGTGGTCGAGACCGTGCGCGGCCTCGGCGCGCCTGATCTCCCGCAGCCCGTCGGTGAGTTCGCTCTCCGCGAGGGTGCGGAAGCCGAGCCGGGTGTAGTGCGGCGCGTTCCACGGCACGTCCGCGAAGGTGGTCAGGGTGAGCCCGGCCAGCCCGGTGCTCTCCGCCCGTCCGGCCAGATGCTCGATGAGCGCGCGGCCGACTCCGCGCCCCGCCGCCGTGGGGTGGACGGAGACCTGCTCGATATGGGCGGCGCCGTCGACCTCGTCGTAGATCAGATACGCGACCGGGCGGCCGCTGGCGTCCTCGGTCACCCAGGCGTGGCCCGCGCGCAGATAGCGGTCGAGGAGATCGATGGCCGGGGGCTCGTCGTCGGCGATCGCGGCCATGCCGACGGCGCGGAAGGGTTCACCGGCGGCCCTCTCGATGTCCTGGAGGAGGGGGAGATCGGCGGGGACCGCGGGGCGGATTCGCATGGAGAGAGTATGCCCGCGCGGTGCGTGCGCGGTGAGGGGTTCGCGGTTCGGCTCAGGCGTGTGAGCGATCCAGCTCCGCCGCCGGTCCGTTGACCGGTCGCGGGGCGCCCGTCGGGTCCAGGAGGAACAGCGGCACTCCGAGGGTGTCGGCGCGCTCGCGCGCCTCGTCCGTGTAACCGGCCAGTGAGAAGAAGGCGCTCACCGCCGACTCGGTCAGCGCGCTCAGCCACAGGCACTCGACGGCGCGCGAGTCGGCGTGACGGGGGCCCAGGTCGACCTGGGCGACGATCCCCGGCCCCCGGAGATCCACGCCGGCCTCCGGCCGCTCGCCGGAGCGCAGGACGTCCGGGAAGCCGATCTCGCGCAGATAGTGCGCGGCGCCGTTCACGGCGTCGCACCCCGCCCCGGCCGTCACCGGCCTGACGGGTATCCGCAACAGAGCCCCGCACGGGCAGCCGAGCTCCGGCTGCGGCCACTCGTCGTACCGTCCGCACCCGGTGCAGCTGACGGTCACCCACTCGTCGTCCCAGGTCCGGCGCACTATGCGGATCGGGGGCGCGCCCGCGACCAGGGGCGCCGCGACGGCCGTTCCGCAGGGGCAGGGGTAGGCCGCCGCCGAGAACACATGGCTGTGCCCGCAGTCGGGACAGCGGACAGGAACGCTCTCGCCCACTCCCCGCACCCCCCTCGTGCCACCCGCGCGCGCCGCGCCTGCGTGCCCATCGTCCATCACCGGCGGCGCCTTGGGGAGGGTCTTCCGCCATCCCTTGACGGCAGGTGGCAGGCGCTTTAGATTGATTCCACATAGCAGAACATGCTTTCCGCATTGCGGAAAGAGTGGAATCGACGGAATCGACGCTCTCAGGTGGCGCGACAGAGCCCGAGTCCACCAGCCGGAGCAGGAGCACTCCATGCCTCGTATGACCGCTGCCCGAGCGGCAGTTGAGATCCTCAAGCGCGAAGGCGTCACCGACGCGTTCGGTGTGCCGGGCGCGGCGATCAACCCCTTCTACAAGGCCCTCGAAGAGGCCGGTGGCATCGACCACACGCTCGCCCGCCATGTGGAGGGCGCCTCCCACATGGCCGAGGGCTACACCCGCACCAACCCCGGCAACATCGGCGTCTGCATCGGCACATCGGGCCCGGCGGGCACCGACATGATCACCGGGCTGTACTCGGCGATCGGTGACTCCGTCCCGATCCTGTGCATCACCGGCCAGGCACCGACCGCGGTGATCCACAAGGAGGACTTCCAGGCCGTCGACATCGCGTCGATCGCACGGCCCGTCAGCAAGGCCGCCACCACCGTCCTGGAGGCCGCCCAGGTCCCCGGCGTCTTCCAGCAGGCGTTCCATCTGATGCGCTCGGGGCGGCCGGGCCCGGTCCTCGTCGACCTGCCGATCGATGTGCAGCTCACCGAGATCGAGTTCGACATCGAGACCTACGAGCCGCTGCCGGTGTACAGGCCGTCAGCGACCCGCGCGCAGATCGCGAAGGCGCTCACCATGCTGGCCGCCTCCGAGCGCCCGCTGATCGTCGCGGGCGGCGGTGTCATCACCGCCGACGCGTCCGACCTGCTGGTGGAGTTCGCCGAGCTGACCGGCACACCGGTCGTCCCGACGCTGATGGGCTGGGGCACCATCGCCGACGACCACGACCTGAACGCCGGCATGGTGGGCATCCAGACCTCGCACCGCTACGGCAACGAGACGTTCCTCGCCTCGGACTTCGTCCTCGGTATCGGCAACCGCTGGGCCAACCGGCACACCGGCGCTCTCGACGTCTACACGGCGGGCCGCACGTTCGTCCACGTCGACATCGAACCCACCCAGATCGGCAAGATCTTCGCGCCGGACTACGGGATCGCCTCGGACGCCAAGGACGCGCTGAAGCTCTTCGTCGAGGTGGCGAAGGAGCTGAAGGCGGCGGGCGAACTGCCCGACCGCACCGAGTGGATCGCCTCCGTGCTGGAGCGCAAGGGCAGCCTGCACCGCAGGACGCACTTCGACGACGTGCCGATGAAACCGCAGCGCGTGTACGAGGAGATGAACCGCGCCTTCGGTCCCGACACCCGGTACGTGACCACCATCGGTCTCTCGCAGATCGCCGGCGCGCAGATGCTGCACGTCTACAAGCCGCGGCACTGGATCAACTGCGGCCAGGCGGGCCCGCTCGGCTGGACGATCCCGGCCGCGCTCGGTGTCGCGAAGGCCGACCCGGACACCACGGTCGTCGCGCTCTCCGGCGACTACGACTTCCAGTTCATGCTCGAAGAGCTGGCCGTCGGCGCGCAGCACCGGATCGGATACGTGCATGTGCTGGTGAACAACGCCTACTTGGGGCTGATCCGGCAGGCGCAGCGCAATCTCGACATCAACTTCCAGGTCAACCTGGAGTTCGAGAACATCAACTCACCGGAGCTGGGCGTCTACGGGGTCGACCATGTCAAGGTCGTCGAGGGCCTGGGCTGCAAGGCGATCCGGGTCACCGAGCCCGACCAGTTGCTGCCGGCCTTCGAGCAGGCGAAGAAGCTCGCCGCCGAGTACCGGGTGCCGGTGGTGGTCGAGGCGATCCTGGAGCGGATCACCAACATCTCCATGGGGGTGCGGATCGACCAGGTGAACGAGTGGGAGGACCTGGCCACCGAGCCCGGCCACGCGCCGACCGAGATCAGGCCGCTCGTCTGACGCGGTGTACGCACGCGCCGGCAGGTGACAGCCCGTCAGCACCGCGCCCCCGTCCGGAACTCCGGGC
>NZ_JAAPBF010000317.1 GCF_022695985.1 Streptomyces sp. NP-1717
CCTTACGTTTCAAACAGTATCAGGCTTTTTCGCTTTCCCTGACCACCGCTTCCGCAGACATGCGAAAGCCATAAATCTGAGAGAGTTTCCTGGCTTGATGGATGCTGCCGACCGACGACACGAAGTCGCCTCGGGGTCAGGCAGGGGTACGACCGTACACGTCGCCCCGTCGGGCAGGCAAATCGCTTTCGGGCCGCGGCGGGACCGCCAACTGGCAGCTCTCGGGCGGAACCGTCACTTCATATGACTTACGCTTCTGAACGGTACGTCGTCCATGACAGGTAGTGACGGCGCCAGACGAATCTCCGCCCCCTGGGAGGCTCCCCCATGACCAGCGTGACGTCCCCACTTGCTGGACGCGCCATCGGACTCGCGGCTGTGCCGGATCCGGTGTTCTCCGACGCGATGGTCGGGCCCGGTACCGCGATCGACCCTGTTCGTGAGCCGTCCGAGGCCGTTTCGCCGATCGACGGCATCGTGGTGTCCCTGCATCCGCACGCCTTCGTCGTCCTCGACTCCGAGGGACACGGTGTGCTGACGCACCTGGGCATCGACACCGTCCAGCTCAACGGCGCGGGGTTTGATCTGCTCGTCACCAAGGGCGACACCGTGACGCGCGGTCAGGCCGTCGTGCGCTGGAACCCCGCCGATGTCGAGGCGGCCGGGAAGTCGCCGGTGTGCCCGGTGGTGGCGCTCGACGCGAGCGCCGACGCGCTGTCCGATGTCGTCCGGGACGGAGAAGTGAAGGCCGGCGACGCGCTCTTCGGCTGGCGGTGACCCAGGCAGCACAGTCGTCACGGCCGTCGGCCGTCATGACCGGCGGTCAGTTCATCAACCGCGGCGATCCGGTCGGTCGCCGCACAACCGGAGACGGGTGCAATGCAGACAACGCTGCGAGGCGTCGGCGTCAGCCACGGGGTGGCTATCGGCGAGGTTCGGCACATGGGCACAGCGGTTCTGGAACCGCCGGCCAAGCAGATCCCGACCGAGGAGGCCGGGCGCGAACAGGGGCGAGCCCGCCAGGCCGTCGAGGCCGTGGCCGCCGACCTGATCGCTCGGGGCAATCTGGCCGGCGGTGAGGCGCAGGGGGTGCTCGAAGCGCAGGCCATGATGGCCCAGGACCCGGAGCTCATGTCCGACGTGGAGCGGCGTATCGCCGTCGGGAGCACGGCGGAGCGCGCGGTGTACGACGCGTTCGCGTCCTACCGGGCGCTGCTCGCGGGCGCCGGTGAGTACCTGGCCGGGCGGGTCGCCGACCTGGACGACGTGCGGAACCGCATCGTGGCGCGGCTGCTCGGGGTGCCGATGCCGGGCGTACCGGACAGCGACGAACCGTATGTACTGATCGCGCGTGACCTGGCTCCCGCCGACACCGCGCTGCTGGATCCGACGCTCGTGCTCGGGTTCGTGACCGAGGAGGGCGGGCCGACCAGTCACAGCGCGATTCTCGCGCGCCAGCTGGGGGTGCCCGCAGTGGTGGCGCTGCCCGGTGCGGGTGAGCTGGCCGAGGGCACGATGGTGGCTGTCGACGGCAGTACCGGTGAGGTCTTCGTCGAGCCGGGCCCGGAGAAGCGGGCGGAGCTTGAGGAGTCGGCCGCGGCGCGGCGGGCCGCGCTGGCCGCCTCCTCGGGGCCGGGCGCGACCTCCGACGGGCACAAGGTGCCGTTGCTCGCGAACGTCGGCGGTCCCGCCGACGTGCCGGCGGCCGTCGAGGCGGGCGCCGAGGGCGTGGGTCTGTTCCGTACCGAGTTCCTGTTCCTCGACGACAGCAAGCGGGCGCCGTCGGCGGAGAAGCAGGTCGAGGTGTACCGGCAGGTGCTGGAGGCGTTCCCCGAAGGCCGGGTGGTCGTACGGGTGTTGGACGCGGGGGCCGACAAACCGCTGGACTTCCTGACCCCCGCGGACGAGCCGAACCCGGCGCTCGGTGTGCGGGGGCTGCGGAGTCTGCTGGATCACCCGGACGTACTGCGGACCCAGCTCACCGCGCTGTCGAAGGCCGCCGAGGGCCTGCCGGTGTATCTGGAGGTCATGGCGCCGATGGTGGCCGACCGCACCGATGCCAAGGCGTTCGCCGACGCGTGCCGCGAGGCGGGGCTCAACGCCAAGTTCGGGGCGATGGTGGAGATTCCGTCCGCCGCTCTGCGGGCGCGTTCGATCCTGCAGGAGGTCGAGTTCCTTTCGCTGGGGACCAATGACCTCGCGCAGTACACCTTCGCCGCCGACCGGCAGGTGGGCGCGGTGTCGCGGTTGCAGGACCCGTGGCAGCCCGCGCTGCTCGATCTGGTGGCGATGGCGGCGGAGGCGGCCGGGGCCGAGGGCAAGAGCTGTGGTGTGTGCGGTGAGGCGGCCTCCGATCCGCTGCTGGCGTGTGTGCTCACCGGGCTGGGTGTGACGTCGCTGTCGATGGGCGCCGCGTCGATCCCCTACGTACGGGCGACGTTGGCGAAGTTCTCGCTCGCGCAGTGTGAGCGTGCCGCTGCCGCCGCGCGGGCGGCCGACACCGCCGAGGGAGCGAGGTCGGCCGCTCAGGCGGTGCTGTCCGGCGAGTGACCCGCGGGGCCGGCGGCTCGGCCGGTCCGCGTCCTCAGGAGCTTCCCGTCGCGTCGGCGGCGGGAAGCTCTTCGCGTTCAGCGGTGGATGTCCGGGTCCTCGATGCCGAGATCGAACCCCGCGCGGTACTCCACCCCCGGTTCCGGGGAGAGGGGTTCGCCGGTGTCGGCGTCGGTGCAGTAGGCGCTGAAGACCTGGCCCTCGCTGAGCGGTGCGAGGGTGCTGTTCCTGAGCCGCCAGCCGTGGAGCCTGTCCGGGGCGTCGGGCACGGTCGTACGGAGCACGACCCCGCCCGGGCTGTCGAGCGCGATGCCGGCGGCGAGGACGGTGACGAACTCCGCGCTCTCCGAGGCGTCCAGCAGGGCGGGGCCGGTGTCGGGCCGTTGCAGATGGAGGGCCGCCAGGAGTTGTTCGTCCGGCGTGGGGATGCTGCAGACGAGATGGTGTGTGCCCGGTCCGCCCCGTTCGATCAGATGGGTGAGGAGCCGTGAGGCGCGGTCGAACGAGGCGCGTCCGATGTCCACGCCGCAGTCGGCGCAGTCCCCGAGGTCGGCGAGGACGATCGTCGCGTACTCCCATGTGGCCTTGCGGACGGCGGTGTTGATGAGTTGTGGCACGAGTCGTTCGACGGGCTGCCCGGTGTAGGTGACGAGGGCACCGCCGGTCGCCGCGATGCGTGCGGTGAAGCGGCTCCGGCTGGCCGGGGCGTCCGGGGCGTGGCCGGTCTCCGCGCAGTACTCGGCGAACTCCTCCGGGTCGAAGAGCGCGACCGAGGTGTGCGCTCCCTCGGTCGCGAGGGTGCGGAGCAGTCCGTCGATCTGCCGGAGATACCTCTGGTGGTCGTCGAAGGTGAAGGTGCGGTAGCGCCGCATGGCGGCGAAGTCCTGCTCGTCGGCGAGCAGGCCGACGGTGCACGGCACTTCGGCGCGCAGCGCGAGCAGTTCGCTCCGTGCGCCGCGCGATGTGCCCGCCGGGCCGGTCCGTTCGGCCTTGCTGCCGCTCCTGTCACTCCTGTCGTTCCTGCGGCTGCCGTTCTTGCCGCGGGTGTTCCTGCGGTTCGTGTTCTTGCCGTTCGCGTTGCCGCGGTTGGTGCGCGCCATGACTCCCCCTGAGCACTGTCGATCACTGCTCACTCAGAGTAATCGGGGGGTCTGACAACGGCGCTCACGAGCGGTTCGCGCGGCGCTCCCGGGCCAGGGACTCGTAGAAGTGCAGCAGTTCCAGATTGTCGACGGAGCCGGGGTTGACCGCCTTGGCCAGCTCCGTGCCCTGGAGCAGGCGCTTCACCGGGACCTCGATCCGCTTGCCGGTGAGTGTGTGCGGGACGGCCGGAACCTCGATGACCGTGTCCGGGACGTGGCGCGGGGAGAGTTCCTGACGGATGGTCGCCTTGATCCGGGCGCGCAGGGGGTCGTCGAGTACGGCGCCTTCGGCGAGATGGACGAAGAGCGGCATCCAGTAGCCGCCGTCCGGTTCCTCCAGGCCGATGACCAGGGATTCGCGGATCTCGGGGAGGCGTTCCACGGCTTCGTAGATGTCGGCCGAGCCCATCCGTACGCCCTGGCGGTTGAGTGTGGAGTCCGAGCGGCCGTGGATGACGACCGAGCCGCGGTCGGTGAGGGTGATCCAGTCCCCGTGGCGCCAGACGCCGGGGTACATGTCGAAGTAACTGTCGTGGTAGCGGCTGCCGTCGGGGTCGTTCCAGAACTTGACGGGCATCGACGGCATGGGGTTGGTGACGACGAGTTCGCCGACCTCGTCGGTGACGGGTTCGCCGTGCGGGTCCCAGGCCCGGAGGTCGGTGCCGAGGCAGGCGGCCTGGAGTTCGCCGATGTGGACGGGGAGGGTGGGGACGGCTCCGGCGAAGCAGGTGCAGACGTCGGTGCCGCCGCTGACGGAGGCGATCCACAGGTCGTCGGCGACCTCGTCGTGGAGCCAGCGGAAGCCGTCGGGCGGCAGGGGCGAGCCGGTGGTGGCGACGCAGGCGATCTTGGACAGGTCGTGGTCACGTGCGGGGTGCACGTCCGCCTTGCGGCAGGCCATGACGTAGGCGGCGGAGGTGCCGAAGAGGGTGGCTCCGGTCCGTTCGGCGACGCCCCACTGGGCTCCGGTGTCGGGGTAGCCGGGGCTGCCGTCGTACAGGACGACCGTCGTCCCCGTGAGGAGGCCGGAGACGAGGAAGTTCCACATCATCCAGCCGGTGGAGGTGTACCAGAAGAATCGGTCGCCGGGACCGAGGTCGCAGTGCAGGCCGATCTGCTTGAAGTGTTCGAGGAGGATGCCGCCCTGCGACTGGACGATGGCCTTGGGGAGGCCGGTGGTGCCGGAGGAGTACAGGACCCAGAGCGGGTGGGCGAACGGCACCTGCTCGAAGACGGGTTCGGTGTCGGCGGAGGTGAGGGCGGACCAGTCGAGCGCGCCGTCGGGGGCCGGGGTGCCGAGGAGCGGGATGTGGACGACGGCGCGCAGGGTGGGCAGTTCGGCGCGGAGTTCGGCGACGGTCCCGGTGCGGTCGTGTTCCTTGCCGCCGTAGCGGTAGCCGTCGACGGTGAACAGGACGACGGGCTCGATCTGCTGGAAGCGGTCGAGGACGCTGCGGGCGCCGAAGTCGGGTGCGCAGGAGGTCCAGACGGCTCCGACGGCGGCGCTGGCGAGGAAGGCGACGACGGCCTGTGGGATGTTGGGGAGGTAGCCGCTGACGCGGTCGCCGGGGCGTACGCCGACGGCGCGCAGCTCCGCGGCGAGGGAGCCCACTTGGCGGCGCAGTTCCGCCCAGCTCAGCGGTGTCGGTTCCTGTGTCTCGTCCACGTGCAGGAGCGCGGGTTCACCGGCGTGCGCCGGGTCCTCGGCGGTACGCAGGGCGTGCTCGGCGTAGTTGAGGGTGGCGCCGGGGAACCACTCGGCGCCGGGCATGGCGCGGTCGCCGAGCACGCGTTCGTACGGGGTGGAGAACCGTACGTCGAACCAGTCGGCGACGGCCGTCCAGAAGGTTTCGAGTTCGGTGACCGACCACTCGTGCAGCGCCGCGTAGCCGCCGTCGGCCGGGGCCCCGTACCGGTCGGCCGCCCATGCCTGGAACCTGGTCACGTGCGCTGCCGCGATCCGGTCGGCGTCAGGCTGCCACAGTGGCGCCGGCCTTGCTGCTGAGGTCATGCGGTGGCTCCCGGTCTGGCTCGGACGCGTCGTGTGCGTGGGGCGCGCGCACAGGTGTGGAGGTGCGTCCCGCCTCCTACGGACGATGCCATGTGATCGTCTTTCGCACCAGACATGCCCTGCCGGGCGCCCGGGAGGGGCCCCGGCGACATGTGGTCGCACCATGGGTGAACGGGAGTTGAACGCGGCCCGTTCGGTCTCGGCCGGGTGGCAGGCTGATCAGCATGAACGGTCGTGAGCTGCTGCGCTCGATGAAGGACGCGGGTTCGCCGCGGGGGATGCGGACGGTGCGGTCGGCCTGGCGCCGGCGGCGTACGGACGAGCGGGACCTGCCGGCGCGCGGTGCGGAGCGGGCCAGGGTGCCCGGAGCGATGAGTGGCGCGGAGCCGTTGGCGGGCGGCGGGATCGTCCGGTTCGCGCGGGCGGAGCTGCGGGTGTGGGTGGCGGTCGGCGGGGCCGTCTTCTGGGGCTGGGACGGCGACGGGCCGTCGCCGTCGTACGCGCTGTCGGGTGATCCGCCCGAGCCGGATCCACGGGCCGTGCTGGAGCCCGACACGGACGGCGGCTGGCGGGTGGTGTCGGAGCGGGTGACGGTGACGGTCTCGCGGCACGGCGGTG
>NZ_JAAPBF010000318.1 GCF_022695985.1 Streptomyces sp. NP-1717
CCAGGGGAAGTCTGAGTCTTTCCCCAGCGCGCCGGAGGGGCTCGGGCGCGCAGACTCGAGTCAGAGCCGGCGGGAGCACTCACCGGCCCGCCCGCCGCACGACGGTCGGTCGCGCGACACCACGTCGCGCGACCACCCGTCGCGTCACCCACACACCACCGCACCACCTCACAGCGCGGGGCGCGCAGCGTGCCTCACGACGCCTGATTTTCGACGGACTTAGGAGATTTACCGTGACAACGGCTATGACCATCCCCAAGCACGGGGGCACGGGAGGGCGTTTGGCCGTCGCCGCGCGAGCGCGGCAGGTCGTCAAGGCCTACGGCTCGGGGGAGACCCGGATCGTCGCGCTCGACCATGTCGATGTGGACATCGACCGCGGGCAGTTCACCGCGATCATGGGCCCGTCGGGCTCCGGCAAGTCGACGCTGATGCACTGCCTCGCCGGACTCGACACCGTGACCTCGGGCGAGATCTATCTCGACGAGACCGAGATCACGAAGCTCAAGGACAAGAAGCTCACGCAGCTGCGCCGGGACCGGATCGGCTTCATCTTCCAGGCCTACAACCTGCTGCCGACGCTGAACGCCCTGGAGAACATCACGCTGCCCATGGACATAGCGGGCCGCAAGCCCGACCGTCCGTGGCTCCAGCGGGTGGTGGAGACCGTCGGCCTGGCCGAGCGGCTCAAGCACCGGCCCACCCAGCTCTCCGGTGGCCAGCAGCAGCGCGTGGCCGTCGCCCGCGCGCTCGCCGCCCGCCCCGAGATCATCTTCGGTGACGAGCCGACCGGAAACCTGGACTCGCGGGCCGGCGCCGAGGTGCTGAACTTCCTGCGCAAGTCGGTGGACGAGCTGGGGCAGACCATGGTGATGGTCACGCACGACCCGGTCGCCGCCTCCTACGCGGACCGGGTGCTGTATCTCGCCGACGGCCGGATCGTCGACGAGATGCGCAGCCCGACCGCCGAGCAGGTCCTGGACCGTATGAAGAACTTCGACGCTCGGGGGCGGACGTCGTGACCGTCGTCAAGACCTCCGTGCGCAACTTCCTCGCGCACAAGGGCCGCATGGCGCTCTCCGCCATAGCCGTCCTGCTGTCGGTGGCGTTCGTCTCGGGGACGCTCGTCTTCACCGACACGATGAACACCACGTTCGACAAGCTCTTCGCCTCGACGTCGTCCGACGTCACCGTCAGCCCCAAGGGCGCTGCGGCGGCCGACGAGGCGCCGTCGCAGACCGGCAAGCCCGAGTCGCTGCCGGCCTCCGTCGTCGGACGCGTCGAGAAGTCGCCGGGCGTGAAGTCCGCCGAGGGCGCGGTCAGCAGCATGAGCGTCACGGTCGTCGACACGGAGAACAAGAACGTGGGCGCGACCTCCGGCGCCCCGACGATCGCGGGCAACTGGACGGACAACGACCTCAAGTCGATGGAGATCACCTCCGGGCACGCCCCGCGCGGTCCCACCGAGCTGATGATCGACGCCGACACCGCGGACAAGCACGACCTGAGGCTCGGCGACGAGCTGCGCACCATCACGGTGACCGGTGACCTCAGGGCGGAGATCGTCGGCATCGCCACCTTCAAGGTGACCAACCCGGGCGCGACCGTCGTCTACTTCGACACCGAGACCGCCCAGCGTGGACTCCTCGGCGGGACCGGTCTGTTCACGCAGATCAACGTCGTGGCCGACGACGGGGTGAGCGACGCCCGGCTGAAGGCCGACCTGGCCGGATCGCTCGGGGGCACGTACAAGCTCCAGACGCAGAAGGAGATGGCGGACGCGGGCCGGGACAGTGTCGGTTCGTTCCTCGACGTGATGAAGTACGCGATGCTCGGCTTCGCCGGGATCGCCTTCCTCGTCGGTATCTTCCTGATCGTCAACACCTTCTCCATGCTGGTCGCCCAGCGGACCCGCGAGATCGGCCTGATGCGGGCCATCGGGTCCAGCCGCAAGCAGGTCAACCGCTCGGTGCTGCTGGAGGCCGTCCTGCTCGGCATCGTGGGCTCCGTCGCCGGTGTCGCCGCCGGTGTGGGACTGGCCGTCGGTCTGATGGAACTGATGTCGTCCATGGGTATGGAGCTGTCCACCCAGGACCTCACCGTGAAGTGGACGACCCCCGCGATCGGGCTGGTGCTCGGTGTGGTCGTCACCGTCCTCGCGGCGTACATACCGGCCCGCCGGGCCGGGAAGGTGTCGCCGATGGCGGCGCTGCGTGACGCCGGTACACCCGCCGACGGCCGCGCCGGACGGATCCGGGGCACGATCGGCCTGATCCTCACCGCCGGCGGCGCCGCCGCGCTGCTCGCCGCCACGCGGGCCGAGGAGGCGGCCGAGGGCTCGATGTTCCTCGGTGTGGGCGTCGTGTTCACGCTCATCGGCTTCGTCGTCATCGGCCCGCTGCTCGCCGGGTTCTTCGTCCGGATCCTGAGCACGGTGGTGCTGCGGGGCTTCGGCCCGGTCGGCCGGATGGCCGAGCGCAACGCGCTGCGCAACCCGCGGCGTACGGGAGCCACGGGCGCGGCCCTGATGATCGGCCTGGCCCTGGTGGCGTGTCTGTCGGTGGTCGGTTCGTCGATGGTCGCCTCGGCGACGGACGAGCTGGACAAGACCGTCGGCGCGGACTTCATCGTCCAGTCCGGCACCGGACAGCCGATCGTGCCGCAGGCCCAGAAGGCCCTGGAGAAGGCCCCCGGGATCGCGCACGTCACCGAGTACAAGATGGTCGAGGCCAAGCTGACCACGCCCGACGGGAAGACCGTCAGCGAGGACCTGGCGGCGGCCGACCCGACGTACGCGCAGGACCTGCGCCGCGAGACCGTCGCGGGTGAGCTGTCCGCCGCGTACGGGAAGGACTCGATGTCCGTCGGCGACATCTTCGCCGAGGAGCACGGTGTCGAGGTCGGGGACGAGCTGACCGTCGCGTTCAAGGGCGGCGAGAGCGCGAAGCTCAAGGTCGCGGCGATCACCTCGGACGATGTCTCGGTGGACAAGGAGGCCAAGTACACCTCGACAGCGACCGCCGAGCGGTATCTGCCGGCGGAGAAGATGCCGAAGAACGTGATCATGTTCGCGGCGGCCGAGGAGGGCAAGGAGAAGGAGGCGTACGCGGCGCTGAAGGACTCCCTCGCGGCGTACCCGCAGTACAAGGTCCAGGACCAGACGGACTTCAAGCAGGATCTGAAGGACCAGATCGGCCAACTGCTCAACATCGTCTACGGTCTGCTCGGACTGGCCATCATCGTCGCCGTGCTCGGTGTGGTGAACACCCTCGCGCTGTCGGTCGTGGAGCGGACCCGGGAGATCGGACTGCTGCGGGCCATCGGCCTGTCGCGCCGTCAGCTCCGGCGCATGATCCGGCTGGAGTCGGTCGTCATCGCCCTCTTCGGCGCCCTGCTCGGACTCGGTCTGGGCATGGGCTGGGGCACGGCGGCGCAGAAGCTCCTCGCCCTGGAGGGTCTGGGGGTCCTGGAGATCCCGTGGCCGACCATCATCGGGGTGTTCGTGGCCTCGGCCTTCGTGGGACTGTTCGCCGCGCTCGTCCCGGCGTTCCGGGCCGGCCGGATGAACGTCCTGAATGCGATCGCCACGGACTAGGGGTGTCCGACCCGCGGCCAACGGCACGGCCTGGGTGATTTTCGGCTCCGGTGGGCGTCTTTGACGCCCACCGGAGCCGATTTCGTCTTCCCTGGTCAGAGCGGTGCTGACAACAAGCTGCGCGCGTAGATGCAGCAAGCTGACACGCTCCGGCCCCCCATTTCGAGACACCCGCTGTCATCGTCGTGCCACCCGGAAAGCGATCCGGTCCGACGGAACGATTCAACAGGGGGAATTGTGCTCGGTGTACCGCACTGCAACTCCAAGAAGATCACCGCCCGTTCGCGCACCGCTCGCACCGCACGTATCGCACGAACCGCACTCGCTCTTGGGGTCTGTACGGCCGCACTGACCCTGTCCGCGGGGACCGCATCGGCCTCCGCCCACGTCGCCGGGCCGAGCGCGCCCGACCCGGTGACGGCGTGCCAGTCGGCCGCCGCCATCCTCCCCGAGACGGCGGCCGGCCAGGCCCTGGCGTTCTGCAAGCTTGTCAACGGCTGGGACTAGGCGCAGCCGGTGCGGTTTCAGCTCCTCGGGCCGCTCAGCATCACGGACGGCCCCGACACCGTCGTCCTCCAGCCGTCCAAGCCCACCATCCTCCTCGCCTCACTGCTCCTGCACGCCAACACGGTGGTCTCCGCCGACTACCTTCAGCGGACCATGTGGGGCGAGGAACAGCCCGCCACCTCACGGGCCGCGCTCCAGACGTGCGTCCTGCGGCTGCGCCGGCTGTTCACCAAGCACGGGGTGACCGAGACCCCCATCGAGGCCGTGCCCGGTGGCTACCGGATCACGGCCGGGCCCCGGCATCTCGATCTGATCGGCTTCCGGGAAGAGATACGGCGCGCCGCGGACATCGCCGACCCGGAGAGTGAACTGCACGTGCTCAAAGGCGCGTTGTCGCTGTGGGAGGGCTCCGTCCTGGCCAATGTCCGCTCCGACGTACTGCACCGCGACGAAGTCCCCCGGCTCGTCGAGGAGCGGCTGCGGACCCTTGAGCGCGCCTGCGATCTCAAGCTGCTGCTCGGCCGCTGCGGCGAGGCGCTGGTGGAGCTGTGGAGCGCCAGCCGGGCGCACCCCGGCCACGAGCGGTTCCGGGAACAGCTCATCGAGGCCCTGTACCGCACGGGCCGTCAGACCGAGGCGCTCGCCGAGTACCGGATGGTCAAGGAGTACCTGCACGACGAGCTGGGGGTGGACCCGTCGCCCGCGCTGCGCCGGCTGGAGATGGCCATCCTGCGCGGCGAGGACCTGGGGCCCGCCGACGACCGCCACCCCGGCGGCCCCGCGTACACCACCGCCGGTGGCGCCGAGCGCCGGCACACCACCGCCCCCGCCGCACCGCCGGCGGCCATCGTGGAACCCGTCGCGGCCGTGCACTCCTTCACCGGACGCGAGGCCGAGACCACCGCTCTCCTGGAGCGGCTGACCGCGCCCGGCCACGAGTCCGTCACCCTCCTGGTGTCGGGGGCGCCCGGCATCGGGAAGACCGCGCTGGCCCGGCACCTCGCCCACCAGGTCAAGGACAGTTTCCCCGCGGGGCTGTTCATGGTGCGGATGGTCGGCCCGGACGGTACGCCGCGCAGCCCCGACGACGCGGCGGCCGAGGTGGCCGCCGCCCTGCGCGACCAGGTGCGCGGCGAACGCGCCCTGCTCGTGCTGGACGACGTCGTCGACGCCGACCAGGTCAGGCCGCTGCTGCCGGCCGGCGCCGACGGCGCGGTGATCGTCACCAGCCGGCGCGGTCTCGCCGGTCTCGTCGCCACCCACGGCGGCTGGGTGCTGCGGCTCGGCACCTTCACCGAGGAGGAGTCGTACGCGCTGCTGGTTGCCGTCCTCGGCGCCGAACGCGTCGAGGCGGAACCGGAGGAGGCCCGCCGGCTCGCCGAAGCCTGCGGCCACCACCCCCTCGCGCTGCGCATCATGTCGGCCCGGCTGCTCACCCGGCCGGCGCTGCGGCTGGCCGACTCCGTCAGCTGGCTGGCGGAGGACCCGCTGGCACGGCTCTCGCTCGCCGACTCGCCCGAGTTGTCGGTGCACGGGGTACTGGGCGGGGCGCTCGACCGGCTCGACCCGCGGCTCGTCGAGGCGTTCCTGAAGGTCGCCGCGCAGATCCCGGACCACTTCACCGCCGAGGACGGCGTGCGGGTGCTCGGGATGTCCCCCGTCGAGGCGGACGACGTACTGGACCGGCTCGCCGACGCCGGACTGCTGGAAGAAGGGCCGCCCGGCCCGTACCGGGTGCACGAACTGCTCCGTGTGTACGCGCGCAGAACCGCGCCGTTTCGATCCCGACCGATACAGAAGGTGTGAATCCCATGGCTGCAGAAGCGACAGCGACTCCGACGGCCGTCGCGCCTCCGGCGGCACAACAGACCGGGACGGCGTCCGCTTCGGCACCAGAGGCCCAGGCACCGGCGGTGGCCGCCGTGTCCGCCTTCGACGCCCTGGCCGGCACCAGACCCCGAGTCCGCCGGGACGTGCTGTTCACCGAGACGCCCGGCGGGGTCCTCTTCCACAACGCCGACGGCGGCTTCCATCTCACCGGCCGCACCGCCTACCGGTTCGCCTCGCTGATGGTGCCGCACCTCGCGGGCCACCACCGGCTCGGTGACATCTGCCAGGGCTTCGGACCGGCCCAGCAGGCCATGGCCGCCGAGCTGGTCAAGACGCTGTA
>NZ_JAAPBF010000319.1 GCF_022695985.1 Streptomyces sp. NP-1717
GACGAGCAGCACGGGAAGCGTGCCGAGCAGCGTCCCCGCCATGATCACCGACTGGTCGTGGACATAGCCGCCGCCGAGCTGGCGCAGTGCGACCTGGACCGTCGGTTCCTGCGAGGAGAGCGCGATGATCGGCCAGAAGAAGTCGTTCCACGCGGTCATGAAGGTGAGCATGCCGAGAACCGCCATGCCGGGCCGCGCGATGGGCACCACGATCGACCAGAAGATCCGCGCGGTGGACGCCCCGTCGACCCGTGCCGCCTCGATCAGTTCGTCCGGCAGCGACTGCACGAGGTACTGCCGCATGAAGAACACCCCGAAGGCGGAGACGAGTCCGGGCAGGATGACGGCCTGGAGCTGGTTCACCCACTGGAGTTCGGCGATGAGCATGAACAGCGGGATCACGCCCAGCTGCGGCGGGATCATCATCGTGCCGACGGTCAGGGCCAGCAGCGCGCCCCGGCCCCGGAAGCGCAGCTTGGCGAAGGCGAACCCGGCCAGCGTGCAGCACAGCACCGTACCGACGGTGATGGAGCCCGACACGATCAGCGAGTTGAGCAACGCCTTGCCGATGTCTGCCTCTTCGAGGACCGCCTCGAAGTTGCTGATCAGATTGGGGCCCGGCAGCAGGGTGGGCGGCACCTTCGCCAGATCGGCGTTGGACCGGCTGGCCGCGACGATCGTCCAGTAGAACGGGAACGCCGAGATCAGCAGGGCGACGGTCAGGATCGCGTACGAGAGCATGCCGCCGTGCATCGAACGGGGAGCGCGCCTCCTGCGCCCCTCCGGCTTGGGTGTCCGCTCGGTGCCGGTGGGCGGGGCCGGCGGTGCGGCGAGCGCGGTCATCGGCCGGCCTCCTTGCGTGAACGGCGGCGCACGATCAGGGCGTTGACCCCGACGAGCAGCACGATCAGGACGAACATGACCCAGGCGATCGCCGCCGCCCGGCCCAGATGGAAGAAGCCCCAGCCCTGCTCGTACATGTAGAGACCGAGCGTCTGGTACTGGTGCGAGATACCGCCGGAGATGGACCCCTCGAACAGCAGGGGCTCACCGAACAGCTGGGTCGCGCCGATGGTCGACACGATGGTGGTGAAGACGATCGTGGGGCGCAGGCCGGGCAGCGTCACATGGACGAACTGCCGCCAGCGGGACGCCCCGTCCATCTCCGCCGCCTCGTACAGCTCGCCCGGGATGGACTGCATGCCCGCCAGATAGATCAGCGCGTTGTAGCCGGTCCAGCGCCAGACGACGATGGAGGAGACGGCGATCTGCGAGGCGACCGTGCCCGTCTGCCAGTCGACGGGGCTCACACCGACCAGCCCGAGCACGTAGTTGATCAGCCCGAAGTCCCGGCCGAAGAGCTGGGCGAAGACCAGGGTCGCGGCGGCGACGGAGGTGGCGTACGGCAGCAGGATGGCCGTACGGATGAAAGTCCGGCCCCGCAGCTTGTAGTTGAGGAGGTGGGCGAGGCCGAGCGCCATCGCGAGCTGGGGGACGGTGGACAGGACACCGATGGTGAAGGTGTTGCGCAGCGAGGTCCAGAAGAACTCGTCGGTGAACAGCGCGGTGTAGTTGCCGAATCCGCGCCACTCCATGTCGCCGGGCGTCTGGAGCTCGACCCGGTACAGCGACACGAACGCCGTGTAGATCAGCGGGAAGAGCCCGAAGGCGGCGAAGAGGGTGAAGAACGGCGCGATGTAGGCGTACGGGGAGAACCGCCGCCAGGCGCGGCGCACGGCGGCGGACCCGTCGCTCGCGGGTCCGCCCACCGGCGGCGGCGCGGCCTTCACGGTGTCGGTGAGGGTCACGGTACGGGGCCCTTCGGGGGAGGAGGGGGGGTAGTTGACACGGGTACGACGGGCCTTTCAGCCCGCCGGACGACCTGACGGCGGGCCGGCTCCGTTGGCTTGGCCGGTTGCGGGCGGGGCCGCATTTGAAGCCCGTCCGGCGTTTGAGGACGGCCTGTGCAGTGGGGCGGCCGGGTGGCTTGGCCGGTCGCTGATGGGGCGGCTCTTTCAGCCCGTCCGGCGATTGAGGACGAACCGGCCCACCGGGCGGACCCGGTGCCGCCGACCCGCCCATCGCCCGGCGGGCTACTGCGGGGCAAGGCCCAGAGCCGGGCCCCGCCCCACCCGCACCGTCAGCCGATCGTGTTCTCGACACCCTTCTTCGCGTTCGACCACGCCTTGCCCGGCGCCGTCCCCTTGCGCTCCACCTCGCTCAGCGCGTTCGTGATCTGCTGCGCGACGTTCGCGTCGTGCACCCCGAGCACCTGCACCGGCGCCGCCTTCGCCGCCTCACCGAAGATCTGCCCGATCGGCGCGCCCGAGAAGTACGGGTCCTTCGCGTCCGCGACCTGCTCGATCGCTCCCGTGGACGACGGGAAGTTGCCCTGCTTCTCGAAGAGCTTGGCCTGCTGCTCGGGGGCGGTGAGCCACTTGATCAGCTCGTACGCCTCCTCCTTGTGCTCGGCCGCGCGCGGCACCGAGAGGTACGAACCGCCCCAGTTGCCCGCGCCGCCGGGCAGCTTCGCGATGTCCCACTTGCCCTGGCCGGCATCGCCCGCCTGGCCCTTCACATAGCCGAGCATCCACGCGGGGCACGGGATGGTGGCGAAGGATCCGGCGGCGAACGCCTGGTTCCACTGCGGGGACCACTGGTCGAGCTTGGCGCTCAGACCGGACTCGGCGGCCTCGACCGAGGTGTCCCACGCGGACTTGACCGCCGGGTTGTTCTCGTAGATCAGCTCGCCGGAGGCGTCGTAGTACCGCTCCTTCTCCTGGCCGATCATGATCGAGTAGAGGCTGCCGACGCTGTCGATCCAGGCGCTCTTGGCGGGTGCCTTCTCCATGTACTGCTCGCCCAGCTCGAGATAGCCGTCCCAGGTGGCCCATTTCTGCGCCAGCTCGGTCCGGTCGGTGGGCAGTCCGGCCTTCTTGAACAGGTCGGTGCGGTAACACATCGCCTCGGGACCGACGTCCGTGCCGAGACCGAGGATCTTGCCGTCCTTCGTGGTCGCCGCGGACCACTTGGCCTCGGCGAACTCGTCCTTCAGCTTGTCGGCGCCGTACCGCTTCAGGTCCTCGAACTTGTCGGACTGCTGCTGGGTCACCGAGGCGATCCGTCCCACTTCGACCCCCTGGACGTCGGCGAGTCCGCCGCCGCCCGCGAGCCGGGTCTGGAGCGACTTCCAGTAGTCCGCCTCGTCCTCGGTGTCGCTCTGCTTGATCTTCACACCGGGATTGAGCTTCTCGTACTCCGCGTACAGGCCGGCTTCCTTGTAGCCGAACGCCCCGAAGAGGTCGACGGTCAGGGTGACCTTGCCGCCCGCCTCGTCCGAGGAGTCCGACGAACCTGATCCGCAGGCGGCGAGCAGGGCTCCGGCGAGTACGACCGCGCCGAGGGTCCGTCCGGTGGACCGGGCGCGTGCGGCGGACGTCCTGACGGTCCGGCAGATGGGCATGGGAAGCCTCCCTTGGCTTCGGGGTGAAGCGAGAGCAACACTTTGAGAGCGCTCTCAGAACGTGCGTCAGGAGCGTGCCCCCACCGCTGCCGCTCCGTCAAGACTCGAACGCATAACGGCGCCGTTCGACTGGCAACCGCCTTCTCCGTCAGCTCTATTGACACTTAGGTTTCAGGAGTTTTACGTTCCTTGGCATCTGAGAGCGCTCTCGGACTACCTTTCCCCCCATGACTTCGAGGTGCCGTCGATGCCCACCTCCCGCTCCAGACCGGCTTCGGTGCTGGTTCTGGTCACCGCCATGGCCGCCGTAGGACTGGGTCCTGCCGCCGGTCCCGCTTCGGCCGCGAACATCCCTGTCGGCTCCGGCAGTTACTCCGACTCCCGCCCCGCGGGCACGTCCGGACCGACGAACAACGTCGGTGCCCCGGTCACGCCCAAACTGACCGAGGCGGCCAAGGACAGGCCCGTCCCCACCAACGACTGGTGGACCTCGCTCGCCTACCAGCGGTACGGCGACAACCCGTACTCCACCCCGATGTACGGCCACCCGCTCACCTACCAGGCCACCTCCGGCGGACTGGAGGTCGGCTATCCCACGACCCCCGCCATCGTGGGTGACGGACGGCAGTACGAGTACGCGCACAAGGCCGACCTCACCCTGGGGCTGACCGGCCTCAACTCCCCGGACACCAAGGCCGACGACTGGTCCGACTGGACCGTCACGCCCTACTGGTCCGACGGCACCCGCACGCTGCGGACCACCATCGGTCACGGCATGCCCTACGTGTACGCGAAGGGCTCGGGCGGCGACGCGCGCATCACCACCGCGTCGGCACCGACCGTCTTCTCCGACGACGGCAACGTCCTCGGCATCACCGTCGCCGGACACCACTACGCGCTCTTCGCACCGACGGGCAGCGACTGGTCGGTCTCGGGCTCCACCGTCACGGCCGGACTCGGCGACAAGGACTACTTCTCGCTCGCGCTCCTGCCGTCCGAGGACGCGCTGGCCACGTACGCCAAGTACGCCTACAGCTTCGTCACCGGCTCCACGACGAGTTGGAAGAGCGAGGGCGGCGACATCGAGGCGACGTACACCCTGACCACCGAGCCGCAGGAGGGCACGGAGAAGGGCACGATCCAGGCCCTCTACCGGCACCAGTGGCTCAACACGACGGACCAGCTCACCCCGTACACCTACGTGTCACCGCGCGGCACGATGAAGGTGCGCGAGGCGACGTCCTTCACCACCCGCCAGAAGGCGTCCGGTGTGCTGCCCGCGCTGCCGGAGTCGAACGGGGTCGACTCGGCCGCGCTCAAGGCGCAGTTGGACGAGGTGGTGAACGCAGGCGACCCGTTCTCCGGCGCGACCGACACCTACTGGACGGGCAAGGCGCTCGGCCGGCTCGCCCAACTGGCCCCGATCGCGGACCAGATCGGTGAGACCGCGACCCGCGACAAGATCGTGGACCTGCTCAAGGGCCGTCTGGAGGAGTGGTTCACGGCGGGCGGCGCCAGTGAGTTCAGCTACGACGACGACTGGAAGACCCTGACCGGGTACCCGGCGTCGTACGGCAGCGACACCGAACTCAACGACCACCACTTCCACTACAGCTACTACGTGTACGCGGCGGCGATCGTCGCCCAGTACGACCAGGCGTGGGCCGCCGAGTCCGCCTGGGGCGGCATGGTCGAGACGCTGGTGCGCGACGCCGCCAACCCGAGCCGTACGGACAGCGACTTCCCGTTCCTGCGCGGCTTCGACGTGTACGCGGGCCACAGCTGGGCCTCCGGGCACCAGGGCTTCGCGGCCGGCAACAACCAGGAGTCGTCGTCGGAGTCCATCAACCTCAGCGCGGGACTCGTCCTGTGGGGGTCGGCGACCGGCAACGACGAACTGCGTGACCTGGGTTCGTATCTGCTGGCCACCGAGTCGGAGGCGATCGGGCAGTACTGGTTCGACGCCGACCAGGAGGTCTTCCCCGAGGACTTCCAGCGCGGCACGGTCGGCATGGTCTGGGGCAGCGGCGGCGCGTACTCCACCTGGTGGACCGCCAACCCGGAGGAGATCCACGGCATCAACGTCCTCCCCGTGACCGGCGGTTCGCTGCACCTGGGCCGGGAGAAGGAGGCCATCGGCCGCAACATCGCCGAGATGGAGCGGGAGAACGGCGGACCGGCCGTCGAATGGCGCGACATCCTCTGGGAGTTCGAGGCGATCGCCGACCCGGCGGGCGCGAAGGCCAAGTGGGACGCGGGCCAGGCGGCGCTGTCGCCGGAGGCGGGCGAGTCCAAGGCCCATGTCCACCACTGGATCGGCACCCTCGACGCGGTCGGCGCCCCCGACCCGGCGGTGACCGGGTCGATCCCGACCTCGGCCGTCTTCACGAAGGGCGGGGTGAGCACGTACGCGGCGCACAACTTCGCCTCGACGGAGCAGACCGTGACGTTCTCGGACGGCACGACGCTCACGGTGCCGGCGCGGTCGTCCGCGAGCACCACGGGCTGAGCGCTTCTGCCCGTGATCGCCGGCCGGGCCAGGAAACGGGCCCGGCCGGCGATCACGGGCTTGCCCCACCCCCCACACGCGGCGGGTTCTCGGTCTAGGGCCTGTCTTTCGGATCTTGCCGGGCTCGCGGTCCCTGGCACGCACGTTCGCCGCGTTGACAGCGGAGGAGGGAGGCACGGCTCCCGCCATGCCTCCCTCCTCCGCCTTGCGATCGCACGCACCAGACCCCGCTCCCTGATCCGGCCTGACCCAAAAGACAGGCCCTAGGCCGA
>NZ_JAAPBF010000032.1 GCF_022695985.1 Streptomyces sp. NP-1717
CGGCTTCCGCCGCCGCGTCGCCGTCGGCTTCGTGTTCGGCGAGGGCGCGGTCCACGAAGGCCGGGGCGGAACCCGTGTATCCGGCCGGGTCGGTGAGGGCACGCATCCGCTCGGGGCCGATGAGCTCGGCGACCGCCGGGTCGGTCTCCGTCAGCGCCTGCGCGAGCGGGATGCCCGCGCCCGCCGCGAGCCGTTCGGCGGCGCCGAGAAGCTCCCGCGCGCGGGCCCGGCCGACGGCAGGGGTCAGGGCCGTCGCGAGGCGTTCGGCGGTGAGCACCCCATGGGTGAGGGCGAGGTTGTCCCGCATCCGGTCGGGGAACACGCGCAGGCCGTGGGTGAGTTCGGCGGCGTCACGGGCGGCCCCGCCGGTCAGCCGCAGCAGCTCGCGCAGCGGCTGCCACTCGGCGTGCCAGGGACCGGCGGGGCGTTCGTCCTCGGCGACGAGCGCGCCCAGCAGTACGGAGGCGAGTGCGGGAGCCTGTCGCGCGGCGGCGGCGATCCGGGTGGCCCGCACCGGGTTCCGCCGGTGCGGCGGCGCGGCCGGACCGCCGCCGCGCGCCTCGGCGACCTCCCCGATCTCGGTCCGGGACAGCACGAGCACGTCGGCGGCCACCTTCCCGAGCGCGCCCGCGGTGAAGGCGAGGGCCGAGCCGAGATCGGCGACGGGAGTACGGAGGGTGTGCCAAGGCAGCGTCGGTTCGGCGAGACGCAGCCGGCCGGCGTAGGCGGCGAGGAGACGCACGCCGGTGTCGCTGTCGGGGCTGCCGGGGCCGTCGTGGGTGGCCGCGCCGGTGCCGGTGTCGGCGGGCGTGCCGGTGCCTGGTGCGCCCCGGTCGGCCTCCGGGGCCCCGCTCCCGATCCCGCCCCGGCTCTCCGTGGCGGCCTCGCCCGAGTTGTTGGGGGCGGCGCCCGGCAGGTCGTAGATCGGCTCGTCCGGCGCGGGGTCCACCCCCAGGGCGGCCTCGGAGTCCCGCTCCCCCGGGACGGGGCCGGTGGCGGGCGGGTAGTCGGGCAGCGGCTCGGGAGGGCTGTCGAGCGTGGTGTCGAGCGGGCCGGTGAGGTCGTAGACGGGCTCGCAGGACGCGGCGGTCGAGGTCCTGCCCGGCGCCCCGTCCACGGCGATGTCGTCCGGCGCGAAGGCGGCCAACGTACCGGCCTCGCCGCCCAGTTGGGCCGGGAGCCGGACCGCCGCCAACCGGGTGCGGGCGGCCCGTACGGACGAGAGCCAGCCCGCCGCCTTCAGTCCGAACGTCGTCGGGGCCGCGTGCTGTGTGAGGGTGCGGCCGGCCGCCGGGGTGGAGCGGTGGGCCGTGGCCAGAGCGGCGAGCGCGTCGGCCGTACGGTCCAGGTCCGCCAGGATCCGCGGCACCGTACGGGCGGCGACCAGCATCATCGCCGTGTCCACGATGTCCTGGCTGGTCGCGCCCCGGTGCACGTACTGCGCCGTGTCCGCGTCCCTGCCCGCCCCTGCTCTCGTGTCCTCCTCGTCCACCGCCGCCGTCAGATCCGCCACCAGGGGGGTCACCGGGTTGCCCGCCGAGCCCGCCCGCAGCGCCACGTCCCGTACGTCGAACCGCGCGGCCGCCGCCGCCACCGCCGTGATCGCGTCGGCCGCCGCCTCCGGCGCGAGACCGACCGCGGCCTGTGCCTGGACCAGCGCCGCCTCCGCGTCGAGCATCGCCCGGAGGAACGCGGCGTCGCCGGTGGCCGCCTCGGTGGCGGACCCCGCCCGGCCGGGCGAGAGCAGCCCGGCGTCACAGGCGTGCTCGGCGGGCTCGCGGCGGTCGGCGTCGGTGCGGTCGGCGCTGTCGGCGGAAGTCAAGGAAGACCGTCTCCTCGGTACGTGCCGGGCGCGGGCCCGGCCTGCTGGTACCACGGTCTCCCGCCGGCCGGTGCCGGGCGAGGCGAGCCGCCGGCCCGTGAACCGTTTCGGCCGCGTCCGACGGGTGACGCTCGGAGGATGTTTAACACCCTTTGACAGGGTCTGGGTACGGGACCGTTTGAGTGAATGAACCCTGCGCGAGTAGGAATCGGACCGGCATCGATCAGGAAGTGAGCCGTGATGAACACGACACGAATCGGGGGCGCGGGGTCGGCGAACGGCGGTGACTGAGACACGTGGAACAGATGGAACGCTTCGTCATATCGCCGTCGTCGGCACATCCCTCGCCGGTGTACGCGCCGCTGAGGCGCTGCGTCGACGGGGCTTCCGGGACCGGCTGACGCTGATCGGCCCGGACACCGACTTCCCGCCGTACGACCGCCCTCCGCCCTCCCAGGCCGTGCTGACCGGCGGGGACGTGGACGGCGCCCGGCTCACGGTCGCGCCCGACCTCGACGCCGAGCTGTTGCTGGACACGACGGCGGAGGGGCTCGACCTCGACGGCACATCCCCCGGCACCGGTGGCACCCTGCGGCTGTCCGCCGGCCGGACCCTGGACTTCGACGGGCTGGTCATCGCGACCGGCGCCGGCGCCCGGCAGCCCGCTCCCCTGAAGGGCGGCCACCCGGACGTGTTCGTCCTCCGTACCTTCGAGGACTCGATCGCGCTGCGCGCCGCCCTCCTGCGCGGACCACGGGTCGCCGTCGTGGGCGCCGGATTCGTCGGCTGCGCGGTCGCCTCGCACTGCCGGTCCCTCGGGCTCGACGTCACCGTCGTCGAGTCGGGTCCCGGCCCGCTGGGGCAGGTGCTCGGTCCGGCCATGGGGCAGGAACTGGTCGCCCTGCACCGTGACCACGGCACGGCCGTGAAGACCGGCGCCTCGGTCGCCGCGCTCCACCCCGACGGGGTCGAGCTGACCGACGGCAGCCGCGTATCCGCCGATGTGGTGGTCGTCGCGGTCGGCCGCGCGCCGCGCACCGAGTGGCTGCGGGGGAGCGGTCTCGACATCGCGGACGGCGTGCTGCTGGACGCGACGTGCGCGGCGGCGGGGGCCTCGCGCGTCGTCGCGGCCGGTGACGTGGCCCGCTGGTTCAACCCGCTGTTCGGCGCGGTCATGCGGGTCGGGCGGCGCAGCGACACGGTGGAGCAGGCCGCTGCCGCCGCCGAAACCTTGCTGGCGGACGGCGAGAACGCCCCGCCCTTCGAGTCGGTGCCGTACTTCCGTTCGGAGCAGTACGGGACCACGATCCAGTTCGTCGGGCGCGGGAACGGTGTCCCGTACATCGTCGCCGGGACGCTCGCCGAGCGCCAGTTCGTCGCCGCCTACACCGACGGGCAGCACATCACCGGCGCGCTGTGCGTGAACAGGCCCTCCCAGCTCATCCGCTTCCGGCGGATGGTGGCGGCGCGTGCGCCGACGGATCTGGTCCTCGCGCCGGAAGGCGGCCAAGTCAGCCCTCTAGAGGAGGACTTGGCCGCCTACGAGGCCGCTGCCGCCTCACCTCAGACCGTATGACGCGCGGTCAGACGGTCGAGACGGGAGGCCGAGCGGATCCGAGCAGAGCCGAGCAAAGGCGGGTCATGCCGCGCTGTCGGCCCCGCGCCGCGGGTCACGCCGCGGCGCGGTCGTCGGCCGGGCGACGGCGGCGTGCGGGGTCCGTGAGCACGGGCGAGCGCCAGGCGCCGTCCGGCTGGTAGATGTTCGTCCCGGGCGGCACGATCTCGTCGATACGGTCGAGCGTCGCGTCGTCCAGACTCAGCGAGGCGCCCTTCAGCAGCCCCTCCAACTGCTCCATCGTGCGCGGACCGATGATGACCGACGTCACGGCGGGATGCGCGACGGTGAACGCCACGGCCAGCTCGGGCAGTGAGCAGCCGATGCCGTTCGCCACCTCGACCAGCCGCTCCACGATCTCCAGCTTCGTGATGTTCACCGGCAGCGACGGATCGAACCGCGCCGGGGTGAGCGCGGCGCGGCCGGTGGTCATGTCGATCGCGCCGCCCATGCGGTACTTGCCGGTGAGGAAGCCGGAGGCGAGCGGGCTCCAGGTCAGCACACCCATCCCGTACCGCTCGCACACCGGCAGCACCGACGTCTCGACGCCGCGCGCCAGGATCGAGTACGGCGGCTGCTCCGTCCTGAACCGCATGAGCGCGCGACGCTCGGCGACGACGTGCGACTCCACGATCTCCTCGGCGGGGAACGTCGAGCAGCCGAAGGCGCGGATCTTGCCCTGCCGTACGAGATCGGTCAGCGCACCGAGCGTCTCCTCGATGTCCGTCGTGTGGTCGGGCCGGTGGATCTGGTAGAGGTCGATCCAGTCGGTGTCCAGCCGCCTCAGGCTGTCCTCGACCGCCTTGATGATCCAGCGCCGGGAGTTGCCGCCCCGGTTGCGGCCCTCGCCCATCGGGAAGTGCACCTTGCTGGCGAGTACGACATCGTCACGGCGGCCCTTGAGCGCCTTGCCGACGACGACTTCGGACTCACCGGCCGAGTACATGTCCGCCGTGTCGAGAAAGTTGACGCCCTGGTCGAGGGCGGCGTGGATGACGCGTACGCAGTCGTCGTGGTCACTGTTGCCGACGGAGCCGAACATCATGGTGCCGAGGCAGTGGACGCTCACCTCGATACCGGTGCCGCCGAGAGTGCGGTAACGCATGTCGTGCTCCCTTGCTGGTCAGGCCTCCGCTGGGGGGTACGCGGGCACTCTAGGACTTGGAGTGCGATCGAGGTCAAGGCGCGACGGGCCGTCCGGACGGCCCGCGCGGCGAACCGGAGGCCGGTCGTCGCGCACGCTCCCGATACTTTGGTCACGTCCGCGGATCCCTTCGGACGATGCCCGCCCCGGCGCCCGCTTCCTAACCTCGGTGCATGAAGCCAACCGCCAAGGACCGCGACGCCACCGAACTGGCCCAAGGACTCTGGATCGTTCCGGCCTTCGCCGCGATCGGAGCGGTCGCCGGCTGGCTGGTCAAACTCCTCGCCAACTGGCTGGTCACACTGCGCTGGGCACCGATGAAAGGTCCGGCGGAGCTGCTCGACTCGATTCCCGAGCCCTGGCTCACCGTCATCGCCGTGACGGCGGGCCTGCTGCTCGGCGTGTTCGTGGCGTTCATCGCGCTCCACGAGGCGCTGACCGTACGGCTGACCGACACCCACGTGACGCTGACGATCCGCGACGAGGCCCGGGAGCTGAGCCACGCCGACCTCGGCCCGGTCTTCCTGGACGGCAAGTTCCTCGTACTGCTCGGCCGCCACGCCGAGGAGATGGCACGCGAGCCCTGCGACCTCGACGCCGCCGACCTGGCCGCCGCCTTCACCGCCCACGGCTACACCTGGGCCGCCGAGGACCCGTACAAGGACGACTTCCGCCTCTGGGTCCCGGACACCCCGGGGCTCCCGGCAGGCGCGAACGCGCTGATGAGCGCCCGCGCGACGGCGATGCGGAAGACGGGTACGGAGGAGGACGTCCGGGCGCTGCGCGGCGAGTTGAACCGTCTGGGCCTCGCGGTCCGCGACGAGAAGAAGCGCCAGTACTGGCGGCTGCCGCCGGGGCCGTCCGCGTAGGGCGAGCCCGCCGGGGCCGCCGTACCGGGGCCGGGTCCGGTACGGGTACGGCGACCGGGCTGATCAGCCTCCCCTGAATGACCCACGTCCGGTGGTTGGCTTGAGGGAGACGCGAGAGAGGCAGGCAGCCCCATGACCACCGACTCCACCGGCCCGATCACCACCCCCTTCAACGCCGGGTCCACCGCCGCCGAGGTCGTCGCCGGTGTCGACCTCACCGGCCGGCGCACCGTCGTGACCGGCGGCTCCTCCGGCATCGGCGTCGAGACCGCCCGCGCGCTGGCGGGCGCGGGCGCCGAGGTGACCCTCGCCGTACGCGACGTCGGGGCCGGCGAGCGCACGGCCCAGGACATCGGCGCCACCACCGGCAACGAGCGGGTGCTCGTGGCGCCGCTCGACCTCGCCGACCTGCGGTCCGTCGCCGCGTTCACCGACGCGTGGGACGGTCCGCTGGACATCCTGATCAACAACGCCGGGGTTATGTTCACGCCCGAGCTGCGGACACCGGAGGGCTGGGAGCTGCAGTTCGCCACGAACCACCTCGGCCACTTCGCGCTCGCCCTGGGCCTCCACCCGGCGCTCACCGCCGCCGGCCGGGCGCGGATCGTCGCGCTCAGCTCGGTCGGGCATCTGCGGCAGCCGGTGGACTTCGACGACATCGACTTCCGCCGCCGGCCGTTCGACACCCGGCTTGCCTACGGCCAGTCCAAGACGGCGAACGTCCTCTTCGCGGTCGAGGCGAGCCGGCGCTGGGCCGGTGACGGCATCGCCGCCAACGCCGTCCACCCCGGCGCGGTCCTGTCGAACCTGACGCGCCACATGAGCCAGGACGAACTCGACAAGGCGATCGCGTCTGGCTACTCGTTCAAGACGCCCGAGCAGGGCGCGGCCACCTCCGTACTCCTGGCGACATGGCCGGGGCTCGAAGGCGTCGGCGGGCGGTACTTCGAGGACTGCCAGGAGGCGCGCCCGCACCGGGAGGGCGACTCGGGCGGGGTCGCCGCGCACGCGCTGGACCCCGTGGCGGCCGAGCGCCTGTGGCAGGTCTCGCTCGACATGCTGGCGTCGGCGCCCCGCGCCTGACCCTCGCCGCCTCAGGCCCCGGCCTCCTCCAGCAGCCGCACCGTCTCCGGATACGGCCCGGTCCGCGCCCATTCGAGCGGCGACTTTCCGCTGCCGCCGTCCTCGCGCAGCCGCGGATCGGCGCCGTACGCGAGCAGTTCACGTACGGCACCGGCACGCCCCCAGCAGGCCGCCCCGCACAGCGGCGTGCCCTCCGTACCGTCCCCGCTCTCGGCGTCGGGCAGCGCGCCGGCCGCCAGCAACAGGCGTACGGAGTCGGCGTCGCCCTGCACGGACGCGGCGTACAGGGGCGTCGACCCCTCGTCGTCATACGCCTGAGCCGGCGCCCCGCCCCGCAACAGCGCGGCCACCTCCCTGGCCCCGCCGAGCCTCGCGGCCGACACGAGACGCCGCGACAGCTTCTTGCGCCGTCTGTTGTTCATCCCGCGCCCGCTCCTTTGCTCAACTCGTGCGCAGCATCGTCCCGATGGTGACGGCGCCGTTCTGAACGCAACGGCAAACGCCAGGTTTCGCCACCCTCGCGCGTTCACTAGCTGGATGTTCGTATTTCGCCACCCTCCACCGCCACCGTTCGCCAAGATCATTCGCCAGCATAAAAATCGACAAATCTCCCCGTGGTCGTCTGTGAGCACTTGATGACCCCGTTGACTTGCGGTTATCTCATCCCGTAGCGCCTACGAAGCCAGAGCTCTTGGTGCTCTGAATCTCCCCGCACACGCACAAAGCCTGGCTTCGGGATGCAGCCCGAAGCCAGGCCGTGCGCGGGGCAGGGTGGGTCCGGCCGAGTAGGCGTCGGCCGGGCTCACCTACTTGCCCAACCAGCCGTCCGGCTCACCCTCTGTGCGTCACGAATAGTGTTGGACGCACCCCGCGATGGCAGTGATCGCCGTGAGGAACAGTGCCGCCAACTGCGCCCAGTCCGGTGACTGGCCGTGTCGGCGACGCCTTCTCCGACTCCTCGATCGCCCCATCTCGTCCGGTCTCCTGTCTCTCTGCGTTCCCAACCCTGTTGGGGCCTGCCCGTCGCAGGCAGGCGTTCCGGGAGAGACATGACCGAACGTCTGGCAACCTACCGGCCCGCCGGACACCCGCACGAATGGTGCGACTGTTCGCCATGATTCGCCACACCTCACCCGGGCAATCGCCATGCCGGCAGCATTGGAAAGCCCGCCCACGGTGAGGCCGGCGGGCGGTTCCTTGCTCAACTCGTGCGCAGCATCCGGCCGATGCCGATCGCCATCAGGTCCCGGCCGCCGCGATGCGGGGTCGGTGTTCGGCTGAACGACACACCCTGGTCTCGCCTGTCTTCGTCAGCCGTGGGTACGGTCGCCCTGATGGCTGCTGCCGACCACTGTTGCCGGTGGTTCGCATGACAGTTTCGGCGGGATCCAAGGGAGTTGGCGGGGCATGCCGTCTGGTGCTGAGCGGAGCGTGGGAGAAGGGTTCACCTCAGCCGTCGCCATGGGGGTGGCGGCTGCGGCATGCCTACAGGCGGGGCTCGATGGTGACGGGGCCCGCCTGATCCGCCTGGGTGAGAACGCTCTGTTCCGTCTGGCCACTCACCCGGTGGTGGTCCGGATCGCTCGGTCGAGCGAGTATCTGGAGTCCGCCCGGGGGGAGGTCGCCGTATCGCGCTGGCTAGCCCGTGAGGGCTTCCCGGCGGCGCGGGTTCTGGATGATCTGGAGCAACCCGTGATCATCGATGGTCACCCGGTGACGTTCTGGCACCTGATCGAGGAGAGCGACCGGAAGCCGACGTACGGCGAGCTGGGAGCGATCCTCCGCGATCTCCACTCGCTCAGCCTGCCCGCCTCGCTGAGTCTCCCTCCGTACCCGGTGCTGGACCGGACGGACCGACGCATCAACGCGGCGACGGAGATACCTGAGGACGATCGCGCGTTCCTGCGTAAGCGCGCGCATGAACTCTGCGGCCGGGTGGGGGAGTTGCGCTTCGAGTCGCGGAAGGGGCCCGTGCACGGGGACGCCCACGTACAGAACCTCATGGTTGACCGCACTGACCGGGTGATCCTGATCGACCTGGAAAGGTTCAGTTACGACCACCCGGAGTGGGACCTGATGGTCACGGCCACGGAGCACCACAGCTTGGGGTGGCAGACTCCACAAGAGTACGGCGGGTTCGTCGGTGCGTACGGTCGGGATCTCCGCTCGTGGGCGGGGTTCTCCACATTGCGGTCGTTGCAGGAGTTCAACATGACGACGTGGCTGATGCAGAACGTCTCGGAGAGCGCCGACACAGCAGCGGAGTACGCCCGTCGCATCGCCTCGCTCCGCGACGAGGACGCCCCGCGCGCCTGGAACCCGGGCTGATCCTGCTTATTCGTCGTCCAGGCGTCGCATCGCGTCGTGCACGTTGCCGTTGAACTGCCGGACGACAGGGTGGTGCGCGTGGACCGACACCTCACGCTGGAAGTCACTCACATACCGCTGAAAGCGCGCGGACTGGAGGGCGTCGCCGGCTTCGACGGCAAGGCCGGCGGTCGTCACGGCCGCCTCAAGGTCGCCGTTGAGTAGTTGGCTCTGAGCGAGGACCATGCGGCAGAAGCCCAGTGTCCGGGCGTACTTGGGATCGGTCAGCTCGACGGCGCGTTCTGCGAACCGGACGGCATCAGGCCCCTGTCCGAGGTCGCGGAAGCAGTGGCAGAACTCGCCGATCAACTCCGCCTCGTCCATGTAAGCCAGCCACTCAGGATCCTCGGCGCCGTCGGCGTGCTCGAAGAACCTCTCTGCCTCGTTCATCGCACGCTCTGCGCCCTTGTTGTCGCCTGCGGTGGAGAGCGCACGAGCTTCATGCGCGCAGAACAAGGCCATGGCGCGCGGTGTTGCGGTGGCTCGGCCCCCTTCTACGGAGGCGCGGGCGAGCATCACGGCGCGAGGTGCCTGGCCAAGGTAATTGGCCTGGTGGCTCATGTTGGTCAGGATGCGGGCGCCCATCACGCGGTCACCGATGATCTGTGTCAGACGGAGCGTCGACATCAAGTAGCGGTCGGACAAGGCGTGGTTGCCGCTGTCGTACGCGCTCCACGCGAGGAGCTGGGACATCTCCGATGCGGCCTGGAAGAGAGCCACCCCAACCTTGGCGCTGTAGCTGCTGCTGAGCAAGGGCAGTACAGCTTCGCGGAAGTAGTGGCGGAATGCCTTGTGCGCGTGGCCACCACCGAACTGGAAATCAAGCTGCATGAAGAATCCGGCGGCGGTGCGGATCGCGGCGACGTCACGCATACCGACCCGGCGTGTGGCGGGTGCGTCCGTGGGCAAGCCGTCCGGACGCGAGACGAGCCACGACAGAGCGGCCGAGTGCACATCGCCGTCGGGTAATTGGGGTTCGTCTGCGGGGCCGTCTTCCGGGCGCTGATGCGTGAAGGTTTCAAGGGTGCTCAGTGTCTCGGCGAGGGAACCGGCGTATCGGGTGGCGCCTGTGGGTGCCCGAGCGGGTGTCGTACCTGAGAAGCCCAGATCCCTCGGCGTGATTTTCCGCCGCAGTTTGTTACTCAGCGCTTCGGCCACGTACTCGGCGGTCTGGCGCTGAATACCGCCACCGTCCAACCACCGCTGTACAGCGACGTGTGTGGTCCCCAAGCCGTCGCCGTGCCGCTGAGCGACTTCGCGAACTCTCCTGGCCAGCCCTTTGTTCGAAGCCCCGGCCTCGGCCATGACAGCGGCCAACTGATGGTTCGGGTCTTTACTCACGCCCCGCCGTCACCCCCGATGTCACGTCACGTGTTCATCCTGTCACAGCAGTCCTTTCCGAAAAGGGGGGTTCACTGTGAACCCCCCTGGACCGGCCTCCTGAACCCCCGTGTGTACACGAACCCCCTTGTGAACGCTGCCGCCCGGCCAACGACGGTCGTTGACTGTCGAGACAAGACACCCCGGCGGTGCGTGACGGCACCCCGGGGCATGGCCTACCTGGTGAAAGCAGGTCGACATGCGGAACCATATCGGCAGGATTTTCGAGCGACTGATCAGCCTGTTACTGCCCTCGCCCGGCTACTACCGCGCGGCGGACGCAGCGACGATGGCATCGCCTCACGCGCGCGACCCGTACGTCTGGCCCACGATGTGCGGCGAGGACGAACGACTCGTCCGACCGCACGTTGTGCCCCCGGAGCGCCGGCTCGAACGACACGAATGCCGCTGCCGAGCGGGACTGCGGTGCGCCGTCCACACGTTGGCGGTGTCGATGTGAGCACACAGGCACGACTGCTCCCATGGCCGGGCGAGGACGGACAACGCTCCTACCTGGTCACCAATGAGGGCCAAAGCTATCTGTCTACCCTGGCCAACGAGATGGAAGAGGTCCAGCTCCAGGCAGGCGGCACTTTGCTCGACCATGCGGCGGCGATGCTGGGGGACGACAAGGTCAGCACCCGAGAGCTGCGCTTTCTCAGCACGCGACTCTCTGAGGCTCTACGCGACGCGCTACGCGTGGCCGAGAGCAGAGGCTCACGACTCCCGTCACCGGACGACGATGACGAACCGGCAGGCGCCCTGCCCGTGGCAGAGACCCACCCCAACGCACCCGACCACACACGCGCCACCGCAACGCCAGGTCAGCCCCATTCCCACCCGGCCCCCGACCGGTAGGCCCACCACTCACGCAACACCGGACGATCCCCGCGCCTGGGAGTAACTGGGGTGGTCCGGCTAAGGGCCGCTCCCTAACGATCACGAGGCCCAGTGCCGACGGCACTGGGCCTCGTGATCGTGTCGCGGCGTGGCCGGACACGATCAATGGTCAGCCAGCTTGCGCGGAAAGGGACTTGTGGCAATGGACAGCACTGGAGACGACGGATTCGACGCGGCCGACCTGGCCCCTGACGCATGCTCGGGGTCTGCGGCGTGCACTACGTGCCCAGCTGGTGGGACGCATCTTAAGTTCTGACAGAACTGACCGTAGCCCTGACAGTGATGGAGAGCCAACACCAGTGTGGAACTTGGACCTGTAGTCCCCGAGCCATACGTGAAGAGAGCCCAAGAGCCCTCCGCAGTTGCCTGTTTCGCAACGTGCGGCCTGTGCGCGATAGGGAACGCCCTATCTTGCCCGTCTATCCACCCTAGGGCGATCCCCCGTGGTTGAGGAACGACCCCGGTTTTCCGGACTGGCACTTCGGGCGCGTACGGAAAAGATGGATGCGTGTAATTTTGTCGGCCTATGCGCCCTCTGGTGGAGCGTCGCGAGTGATCCGGTAAAGACGCCATCCCAGCGGGGATGCAACGAGCTGTTCGAGTTACTCTTCACCTTCTTCCATGTCGCCGATCATGCGACTCCACTCATCGATGATGGCCTGTCCATCGATGACCTTCTGGACCGCAGCCTGAATCGTTCTGAACTGCGGTCGTAATTGGCGGCTACCCTGCGCGGCGGCGCCCACGTTATCCGAGAAGGACTGCAATTGTGCACTCGTTCCCCTGGTGACGCCAGCCAGTTCTTGGATCACCTTGAAGAACTCCCGAGCGCTTTCCTTGTCTTCTGTCGAGAGGTTGCTTTGACTGGACTGCCTGATGATGCCGATTACCCCCGGATCAATTGTGGAGAGCTCGGCCCAGTACTTCGTCCCCAATTCATCGACCTTGCGCACGGGATCGGTGAGGCGGTTCGTTAGTTCTTCAGTCACCCTCATACGCCCAGCGAAACCGCCCCCTCGGGAGTCGGAAAGCGAAATTTCGTCAGTCGCCTGCTGTGTCTCTGTGCCAATTAGCTCGATGATGGCGGAAAACTGCTGAACAGTATCCTGCCACGCGGGAAGGGTCGCTTCCATCTCTGCCATAATCTCCAAGAAGCCGGGAGGGTCTTCCTCGTTCTGGTTTGGTGAAGCGATTTCCACTGGTGTAGCTGGAGGTGCATTCTCCAGAATTTCAGCGAGTTTTGTAGCCAGTTTATGCACGGCCTGACGATAAGCTGGCGAATCCTCGTCCTCTAGGCGAAGCTCGCGCCAATCCACCCACTGCCGCTTTGCGATGAGCTCCACAACCTCATCTGCGGGTTGATTTTCGACTTCGTGTGCGAGTTGAGGCACATTGACGTAATGGATCGGAAGTAGCAGCTCTTCCAGGCCGAGGCTGGCTGCATGCCCGGCGAACTTAATTACTTCCCGTCTGCATTCTTGACTTTGCAGGAATTTAGGCGTGACGATTGGGATTAGGAAGGTCGTGCCGGTAAGGGCGGAGTCAAGGCGTGCACGCCAAGCATCTCCCCACTCGATCGATTTCTTGTCGATGAAAATCTCAAGCGGCTCTCCCGTGATAATTTCGAATGCGTTAGCGATCCGTTCGGAGAGGCGAGTGATGCGTCCCCCGTCTAATTGATCATCGCGACGGGTGTAGCTCCAGAACCCTGCTGGTTGTTCATTGGTCATGGTGGAGAATCTTAGCCATGTGGATGACTGAGTGCATAAGCTTCTAAGAAGGTTGGTGAAACGGCTTTGGGCTGGAGCCGCTTTGGGGTGAGTGATCATGGCACCGTAAGCTGATGGCGAGTCGAGTGGTCTGTGGGCCTCCCCGGTAAAAACGCGACGGTGGCGCCATGACCTCAGAGGCTCGCCCCAAAGTGGCTGCCCAAAGCCGTGAAGCCGACCGCCCTAGCCACAGACCTTTTCTCCCCATCGCCGGCGTTCGTTCTCCGGTCGTGCGACCGGCGTAGCCGGGGCCTGGAGCGGGGCGGCGACAGGAGCGGCGGGGCCCGCCGGGGAGCCGGGAGCGAGCGAGGCGCCCTGAGTAAGTGGAGACAGGTCTCGACAGTTCGTGTGGTGCTCCTACTCAGAGGGCGTGGAGTGTGCGAGGGGTGTCTGCGGTGATGCGGTAGGCCAGTTGGGTGCCGTCACGGTGACCTCCGTCGCGCCTCGCGGCCCACACCGGGCCCCGCTCCCCGTCTCAACTCGTGCGCAGCATCAGGCCGATGCCGATCACCATCAGGCCGGCCGCCGCGATGCGGGGCATGCCGAAGCGTTCCTTGAAGAACACCGCTCCTATCGCCGCGCCGACGATGATCGATGATTCTCGGAGTGCCGCGATCGGGGCGAGGGGCGCGCGGGTCTGGGCCCACAGCACCAGGGCGTAGGCGCCGACCGAGAGCGTAGCGCCGAGCAGGCCGAGGCGTGCGTGCGGGCGGAGTTGGGTGAGGAGCCGGCCGCGGCGTGCGAAGAGCGCGTACAGCGGGATCAGCGAGCCCTGGAGGATCATCAGCCAGCCGATGTAGCCGAGTGGCGTGCCCGATTCGCGGACGCCCACGCCGTCCACGACCGTGTACGCCGCGATCGCCACCCCCGTAGCGACCGCGGCGGTCAGCGCGGGCCACTGCGGCTTCGTCTCCGCGTTCCGCATGCCCCACAGGGCCACGCCCACCAGCCCCGCCGAGGCCACGGCGACGCCGGTCGCCTGCCAGCGGTCGAGCGACTCGCCGACGAAGACCGCCGCCAGGACGGTGACCAGCAGCGGGGCCGTACCGCGCGCGATTGGGTACATCTGGCCGAAGTCGCCCAGACTGAACGACCGCATCAGCAGCGCCTGGTAGCCGACGTGGACCACCGCCGAGACGATCAGATACGGCCACGCCCCCGCCGCGGGGAACGGCGCGAAGCACACGGCGACCGCGCCGATCAGTGTCCCGCCCCCGGCAATCAGGGTGAAGGCGACCACCTGGTCCTTGATGGTGTGCGCGATGGCGTTCCACGTGGCATGGGTGACGGCCGCCAGGAGGACGGCGGCGGCGACGGCCGGGGTCACGCCATGCGCTCGCGGACGTCCACCAGCGTGCCGCCGGCGTACGAGACCACGCTCTTGGGGTCCATCGGGAAGACGGTGTGCGGGGTCCCGGCCGCCGCCCACACCACGTCGTGGTCGAGCAGTCCCCGGTCGGCGAGCACACGAGTGCGGGTGCGGTGGCCGAAGGGCGGTACGCCTCCGATCGCGTAACCGGTGGTCTCCCGTACGAGGTCCGCACGCGCCCGCTTGACCTCCCCGGCGCCCAACTCCTCCCGTACGCGCTCCACATCGACGCGCGAGGCGCCGTCCATCAGCACCAGGACCGGGACACCGTCGGCCTCGAAGATCAGCGACTTGACGATCTCGCCGAGTGAGCAGCCGATGGCGGCGGCGGCCTCGGCCGCCGTACGGGTGGCGTCGGGGAAGGCGCGGACCTGGCCGGTCAGGTCGTCGAGGCCCAGTTCGCGCAGGGCCTCGACGAAACGGGGATGGGCGGCGGGGGCGGCGTCAGGCGTGCCGTCGGGGTTGGTCATGACGGGCACGCTAGCGGCAGGGGGAGCGGCGGTGCGAGCGCGTTTCACCGGCTTTCGGACACGTGGAGGGCCCGTCGTACCGGCCGCCCGCAGTCTGTCCGCCAGCGCGCCGCAGCGCTCCGCCAGCTCCGGTGGGTCGAGCACCTCGAAGTCGTGCCCCAGCAGCAGGACATGCATGAGAACGGTGTCGAGGCGGGCGCCGCCGCTCAGTACCTCGCAGCGTCCGTCGCCACGCTCCTCCACGACGGCCGCCGCCGCCGGTATCTGCTCGCGCACCCGGTCGGCGGACGCGTGCACGAGGAAGCGCGCCCGGTGCGCGTACACCCGGCTCGCCACCCCCTCCTGCACGTACGCCGCCGCGTCGGGCGCCGGGCGCGGGCGGAAACGCCAGGTCCGCAGCGCCACCTCCGTCATCCGGTCGACGCGGAAGGTGCGCCAGTCGTCGCGGTCGAGGTCGTGGGCGAGGAGGTACCAGCGCCGGTCGGAGGCGACCAGGCGGTACGGCTCGCAGCGCCGCCGTCGCGTCTCGCCCCCCGAGGGGTAGTCGAATCCGGTCTCGACCTCGTCGCGGCACGCCCTGGCCAGCTTCATGAGCACATCGGGGTCGACCGGCGACCGGCCGCCGCCGAAGAACTCCACCGAGCCGGAGAGCGCGCGGACCTCGTGCCGCAGCCGGACGGGCAGCACCTGGTCGAGCTTGGTCAGCGCCCGGAGCGCGGCGTCGCCGGCGCCGGTGACCGCGCCGCCCGCGCCGACGAGGAGCGAGACCGCGGTGGCGATCGCCTCCTCGTCGTCGAGGAGCAGCGGTGGCAACTCCTGCCCCGCGCCGAGCTGGTAGCCGCCGCCGACGCCCTGGCCGGCCCGTACCGGATAGCCGAGTACGCGCAGCCGCCCGACATCGCGCCGCACCGTGCGCGTCGTGACGCCGAGCCGGTCGGCCAGCTCGGGCCCGGTCCAGACCCGGCGCCGTTGCAGGAGCCCGAGCAGGGTGAGTACCCGCTCGGTCGTGCCCCGCTCCGTCGTACCCGCCCCGTCGTCGCTCGCCTCCGTATCCATGGCGACACCCTGACAGAGAAGGCGGACCGATCCTGTCCGCCATGGGTGTCAGGGTGACATGTGAACGCGGACAAGACCCACCACGAACGGAGCCATCCCATGAGCCGCCACATCCAGATCACCTTCGACGCACACGACCCGCGTGCGCTGTCGTCCTTCTGGCGCGACGCACTCGGCTACGTCCACCCCAGCCCGCCCGGCGTCGACCTGCCGGAGGGCGCCGACCCGCTGGCCGCGTGGGACGACTTCCTGGCCGGGATCGGCGTACCGGAGGAGCAGCGCAACGCCCGGTCGGCCGTCGAGGATCCGGACGGCAACGGCCCGCGGCTGTTCTTCCAGCAGGTACCGGAGGACAAGGTCGCCAAGAACCGCGTCCACCTCGACGTCCGCGCGGCCCCCGGACTGGAGGGGGAGGCGCGGATGGCGGCGCTGGAGGCGGAGTGCGACCGGCTGACCGCGCTGGGAGCGACCCGCGTCCGCCGCGACGACCCGGCCCCGCCGCTGAGCGCGGGGTTCATCGTGATGACCGATCCCGAGGGCAACGAGTTCTGCCTGGACTGAGGGGGGAGGGGTGGGCCCCGGGGACGCGTACCCGGAGTGGCACGGCCGGGTGCGGGCCCGTCCGCTCCGTAGGATGCGGGCATGCCGGATGTCCCGACCCGTCCCGAGCCGTTCACCGCGCGTGCCTCCGCCGCCGCACTCGATGATCTCCGGGCGCGGCTGCGCGCGACGCGGTGGCCGGACGCGCCCGAGGACGCCGGGTGGGGGCTCGGGACCGACCTCGGGTACCTCCGTGAGCTGGTCGACTACTGGGTGGACGAGTTCGACTGGCAGGCGCAGGAGGCGGCCCTCGCCCGGTTCCCCCGCTTCCGCGTCCCGGTCGGCGGACTCGGGATCCACTACGTGCACGCGCGTGCCGTCGCGCCGGCCGGGTCCGTGCTGCCGCTGGTCCTCGGCCACGGCTGGCCGGACTCGTTCTGGCGGTACTCGAAGGTCCTCCCGCTCCTCACCGATCCCGGGGCGCACGGGGCCGACCCGGCGGACGCGTTCGACGTGGTCGTGCCGGACATGCCGGGTTACGGGTACTCCGACCGTCCCACCGGCGCGCCCCTCGACTCCATCGCCGTCGCCGGGCTCTGGGCCGAGCTGATGGATTTTCTCGGTTACGCGCGGTTCGGCGCGGCGGGCGGGGACATCGGCAGCCATGTGAGCCGCTACCTCGCGCTCGACCACCCCGACCGGGTGGTGGCCGTCCACCGCACCGACGCGGGCGTGCCCGTCTTCGCGGGTGACCCGGCGGATCTCGCGCCCGAGGAACGGGCCTGGTTGGAGGCCGTCGCGGCGTGGGGCGGGCGCGAAGGCGCGTACGCCGCCATGCACCGTACGAAGCCCCAGACGGCGGCCTTCGGGCTCACCGACTCGCCGGCCGGGCTGGCCGCGTGGATCGTGGAGAAGATGCGGGCGTGGAGCGACTGCGGCGGCGTCGTCGAGCGCGCCTTCACCAAGGACGAGATCCTCACGAACGTCACGCTCTACTGGCTCACGGGCACGATCGGCTCGTCGATGCGCATGTACGCCGCGAACGCCGCGATCGCGCCCGCGCAGCTCGCGCGCCGGGTCGAGGTGCCGTCCGGCTTCTCGCTCTTCCCCGGCGACATCCTCCGTCCGCCGCGCGCGTGGCTGGAGCGCACGGCGAACGTCGCGCGTGTGACGGAGCACGAACGCGGCGGTCACTTCGCCGCGTTCGAGGAGCCGGAGCTGTACGCGGAGGAGCTGCGCGCGTTCTTCCGGCCGTACCGGGCCCCGTCGCTGAGCTAGGCCGCGTCCGGGCGCCGGGTGCGGCCGGTGGCCGGTTGTCCTCGATCGCCGGACGGGCTGATAGTGCGGTCCGTCCGGCGTTCATGTGCGGGTGCGTGGCGCGGTGTTCGGGGTGCCGGGTTGGGCCGGTGGCCGGTTGTCCTCAATCGCCGGACGGGCTGGAAGTGCGGACCGCCCGGTTCGTCAGCCCGCCGCGAGGACCGCCGCGACCACCGGGCCCGCCGCGTCGCCGCCGTGGCCGCCCGCCTCCACGCTCGCCGCTGCCGCCAGGTCGTCCTGGAAGCCGGTGAACCAGCTGTTCGAGGTGGCCTGGCCGTCCACCTCGGCGGAGCCGGTCTTCGCGCCCTTGTCGCCGCCGAGCGCCGACATCGCCGCCTTGCCCGTGCCCCACGAGGCCGTCGCCCGCATCATGTCGCGCAGCTGCTGTCCCACCGCGCCCGGCAACTGGCGTTCGGCCACCGCCAGTTCGCGGTTGTCGAGGTCGCGCGGGACGATGACCGGCTGGCGGAACGTGCCGTCCTTCGTGGTGGCCGTGACGGACGCGATGTTCAGTACGTTCATCTGGACCGTGCCCTGACCGATGTACTGCGCGGCGGCCCCGCCCCCGGCGGACTCCGGCACACTGCCGTCCGCCGACGCTATGCCGGTCTGCCAGTTCAGCCCGAGGCCGAAGACCTCACGGGCCTCCGCGGGCAGCGCGTGGTCGTCCTTCGTGTCGTCGATCAGCTTGATGAAGGCGGTGTTGCAGGAGCGGGCGAAGCTCTGGGTGAAGTTGCCGCCCTTGATGTCGAACTGGTCCAGGTTGTGGAACGAAGTGCCCTGGTAGAGCACCGTCTTGGGGCACTCGGCCGGCTCGTTCGCGCCGACGAGGCCCTTCTCCAGCAGCAGCGCCGCGGTCACTATCTTCATCGTCGAGCCCGGCGCCTGCTTGCCGAGCATCGCCGCGTTGAAGCCGTCCTCACGGTTGTTGGCGACGGCGACGATCTCGCCGGTGCTCGGCTTCACGGCGGCGACGGACGCCTCGTCGTACTTCTTCACGGCCTGCTCGGCCGCCGCCTGCACCTTCGCGTCGAGCGTCGTCCTCAGCTCGCCGGGCCTGCCCTTGGAGAGCGTCAGCAGGGTCGTGCGGGGCGCGCTGTCGCCTTCGCTCTGGATCCACGTCTCGACGCCGGACCTGCCGCCCGCCTTCTCCCCGTACTTGTCCCGCAGCTGGTCGAGCACCGGCGCGAGTGACGGGTACTTCTCGGCGGTCAGTTCGGCCCCGTTACGGTCGACGGCCTTGATCGGCGGCTTGGCGGCCTCGCCGGTGACCAGGCTCGTGTTCTTCGCCAGCTTCGGGTGAATGACGGTCGGCACCCAGTCGACCAGCGGCTTCCCGCTGGTCAGCCCGCGTACGACGGTCAGCTCGGAGGCGTACGACAGGGGCTTGCTCAGCCCCTCGAACTTCACCGTCGCCTCGACGGTGAAGGGCACCTTCGCGCCCGTCGCCTTCCCCGGAGTGATCACCGCGCCGGTGATGTGCGCCTGCTCGCCGTACCCGGCGACGGCTTCCTTCGCGGCGGCCGGGTTGTTGGTGTACGTGGCGGCGAGCTCGGGGTCCTTGCCCTCGGCCCACGCGGCCAGGAACTGATCGGCGGCGTTCTTGACCTCTTCCGCGCTCAGCGGCCCCGTCCGGACCTCGGCCGATGCCGACCGGGTCCCTGTGTCTCCGTCGCCGGCCAGGACGTTGTACGCCCCGTATCCGACACCACCGGCCACGACGACGAACACGCCGCCGACGATGGCGACCTTCGTTCCACTGCGCATGGGTGCGGTCCCCTCCCCCCAGGAGCGCCCCCGCGACGTTTGAACGTGTTCAAGGGGCAATTGTTTCGCACTCTACGGGACGCCGGTGAATGCGGAAGAGGCCGTTATCGGACCGCGATGACACGGCCGCCGGCGCCGGGGATGAAAGTCCGCCGGCACGACCGCCGGCACGACCGTTGACACGGCTGATTCCGCGAACGTAGCGTAAGGACTAGTCGTCTAGACTTATTTGAGCCCGCCGGGCTCCGACGCGGAGGTGACCATGGAGTCGCGGACATCGCATCTGAAAGAAGCTCGCTACGAGCTGGTCGAGATTCCCGAGCCGATGGGCCCGGTCACCGTGACCGTGGACCGGCGCAAGGTCCTCGACCACGCCTACAGCGAGGACGACTTCGGGTCCTGGTACTTCGAGGACTCCCCGTTCGGCGGCCCCGTGGGACACCCCCTCGTACTCGCCAACGACCTGCTGTTCCTCTTCTACGAGAAGTACGACGGCAACACCGCCCAGGGTCTGCACACACACGAGCACCTGACGTTCCACTCGCCGGTCCGGGTCGGCGAGACGGTCACGATCGAGGGCGGCTACACGCAGAAGTACGAGCGCCGGGGCCAGGGCTATGTCGTCCTGGAGGCCGAGGCGCGCGGCGCCGACGGCCGGCTGCTGGTGCGCCACACCGGCAAAGAGATCATGCGCACGGTCGCCGGTGAGATCACCGGACAGAACCGTACGGCGGGCGACGTCCGGTCACGCACCGTGCTCGGCACGGTGGACACCACCGTCCCCGTCCTCGACCGCGCCCGCCCCGACGCCCCCGCGCGCGCCGCCCTGCCACGGCGGACAACGGTCTTCACCCAGGACCAGATGTCGGTCTTCTCCTGGGCCGGGCGCGGTTACGCCAACGTGCACACGGCCCCCGAGAAGGCCGCCGCCTCCGGCCTGGACCGCACCATCATCCAGGCCCAGCAGCAGACCGGTTTCATCATCGCCAACCTGATCGACGTGTTCGGGAAGGCGTTCTTCACCTCGGGCGAACTCGACCTCCGCTTCGTCTCCCCCGCCTTCGTCGGCGACGAACTCACCGCCGGCGGCGCCGTCGCCGGTGTCACCGGCGACCGGCTCGAACTGGAGGTCTGGGTCGACAAGGCCGACGGCACCCGTACCGCGCTCGGGTGGGCATCCGCCCGGGTGGACACCGACCCGGAGCGCCCCGTCCGGCTGGTCTGACCCGCCGCACCGCCCACCACCGAGCAGGAACGGACCAAGCTCGCCAAACGAGCCGCCGTCGCCAGCCTCGTCGGCACCGCCGTCGAGTGGTACGACTACTTCATCTTCGGCACCGCGGCCGCCCTCGTGTTCGGGGAGCTGTTCTTCCCCAACGAGGACGACCCGATCATCGGCACCCTGTCGGCGTTCGCCGTCTTCGGTGTCGGCTTCTTCGCCCGCCCCGTCGGAGGGGTGGTCTTCGGACACTTCGGTGACAAGTTCGGCCGCAAGGCCGCCCTGGTCACGACGCTCATGCTGATGGGCGTCTCCACCTTCCTCATCGGCCTCCTGCCCACCACCGACCAGATCGGTATATGGGCTCCGATCCTGCTCGTCCTGCTGCGGCTCATCCAGGGATTCGGCGTGGGCGGCGAGTGGGGAGGCGCCTCACTGGTCGCCGTCGAGTACGCCCCGGCACACAAACGCGGCGCCTACGGCAGCTTCCCGCAGATCGGCAACGCGGTCGGGCTCGTGCTCTCCACGGGCATCTTCGCGATCGTGTCCACGCTGCCCGACGACGCGCTGATGAGCTGGGGCTGGCGCATACCGTTCCTGCTCAGCGCCGTACTCATCGCCGTCGGCCTGTTCATCCGGTTCAAGCTCACCGAGACGCCGACCTTCCAGGCCGCGCAGGAGGAGCTGGAGAAGCAGCCGGCCGAGGAACAGGCGCGCGAGCGCATGCCGATCGCCGAACTGTTCAAACGGTTCCGCAGGCCCCTGCTGCTGGCCATGGGCATGCGCCTCGGCGAGGCCGTCTTCGGCTACATCATCCTCACCATCGGCCTGACGTTCGCCGAGAACTACACCGACATCCCGCGCACCCATGTCCTCGTCGCGAGCAGCGTCGCCGCCGCGCTCGCCATCTACACGTACTACTTCTTCGGGAAGCTGTCCGACCGCATCGGCCGGCGCACGGTCTTCATCATCGGCTCGGTCGTGGGCATGGTCGTCACGTTCCCCTTCTTCTGGGTCTTGGACGCCGACGCCCTGGTGCTGATGTACGTGGCCTACGCCGTGGCGTACGCGATCGGTGTGGGCGCCGTCTACGGCGTCGAACCGGCCTTCTTCGCCGAGCTGTTCAGTACGAAGGTGCGCTACACGGGCCTCTCGCTGGCGGCGCAGATCCCCAGCGTCCTCATCGGACTGTGGCCGCTCGCCTCGACCGCCCTGCTGGCGGCGACCGACGGGGACCCCTGGCCCATCGCGGCCATCACCGTCGCGGCCCTGCTCATCGGACTGGTGTGCGCGTACCTGGCCCCCGAGACCAACCGCATCGACATGACACGTGTCGGTGACGAGACGGAGAAGGCACGATGACGGAACCGAATCCCCGTCCCTGGCGGGATCTGACCGACCCGCGCCGCGCGGGCGCGACCGACAGACTCGAAGAGGGGCTCAAGGAGCCGGAGTTCGAGAACCTCGACATTCCCGAGGCACTCGGCACCGTGCGGGTCGTCGTCGACGACCACAAGATCAAGCGGTACGCCTTCACCCACGACGACCATTCCCCCTGGCATCTGACGGAGAGTCCGTTCGGCGGGAAGCGCGTCGGGCACGCGGCGCTGCTCGGCAACGACCTCGTGCAGCTCTTCACCCTCGTCTACGCGGCCAGCCAGGTCGTCGGGTACCACACCGAGGAACAGATGTGGTTCGACAGCCCGGCCGTCCTGGACGAGGTCGTCACCCTCAGCGGCACGTACACCGAGGCCTACCGGCGCCGCGGCGAGGGTTACGTCGTCATGGAGGCCACCGCCACGGGCGAGGACGGGCGCAGCGTCGTGCGCCATCGCGGTGTCGAGATCCTCAAGACCGACCCCGGCGCCATCGGCGGACGCGGATCGGCGGCGCCCGAACGCCGCGTCACCGGCGAGGTCCCGGACGGCGCGCGGACCTCTCGCGCGCTGGGTCCGGACGTACGCCCCGGTGACGTACTCGCTCCGCTGCACAAGACGGTGACCGCCGAACAGGCCGCGGTCTTCAGCCGCGTGGGCGAGTACGTACGCAACATCCACAACGACATCGACGTCGCCCGCGCGGGCGGGCTGCCGGTGCCGATCGTGCAGGGACAGCAACAGTTCGGCGTACTGGCCCAGTTGCTCACCCTCCGGGCCGGACCGTCGTTCCTCACCAGCGGCTGGCTGCGGGTCAAGTTCCTCGCTCCACTGGAGGTGTTCGAGCCGTTCACGTCCACCGGCGTCGTCACCGCCGTCACCCCGGTCGACGACGGTCTCCGCGTCGATCTGGAGGTCTGGGTACGCCGCGACGCCGACAACCGTCTCCTCACGGCCGGCTGGGCGGCCGTGACCGTCCCGGCGTCCTGACCGGACCCCGGCACACCCCCGTCTCCCACCGCGCACCGCTCAACGACCGCACCACCGCACCGACACAGAAAACGGGATCTTCGCAGATGAGCACTTCCAAGACCGGCGGCCAGGTCGTCGTAGACATGCTGACCTCCCTCGGCGTCGAGTACGTCTTCGGCGTCGTCGGCGGCCAGACCCTCGCCATCACCGACGCGATCATCGACACCCCCGGCATCCAGCTCGTCCACACCCGGCACGAGAACGCCGCGGCCGTGATGATGGACGCCTACGGCAGGCTCACCGGCACCCCGGCCGCCTGCATCTCCACGACCGGGCCCGGCGCCACCAACCTCATCACCGGCGTCGGCGGCGCCTACCGCGACTCCAGCCCCGGATTCGTCCTCACCTGCAACAACAACGGCGAGAACATCCACAAGGACGACGCGCAGAACGCCGACCACGTCGAACTGCTCAAGCCGCTGGTCAAGTACTCCCGGCTGGTGGCCCACAGCTCGTCCATCAAGCAGGCGATGGAGGAGGCGTACGTCAACGCCCTCACGGGCAACCCCGGCCCGGTCCACCTCGACTTCGCCCGCGACACCATCGAGGGACAGGTGACCGACCCGCCGGTGGTGCCCGCCGTCCACCCCAGCCGCGCGTGGGTCGGAGAGCGGCCGTCCGCCGGTCCGGTCGCGCTGGCCAGGGTCGCCGAACGGGTGCTGCGCGCCGAACGGCCGGTCATCTGGCTCGGCAACGGCGGCAACCGCGCGCGGGCGAGCGAGGACGTACTGGCGCTCGCCGACGCGCTCGGCATCCCGGTCGTCACCACCTTCAACGGCATCGGGTCCGTGCCGACCACGCATCCGCTGGTGTTCGGGGCCGTCAGCCGGATGGGCACCACGCTCTCCGGCGAGGTCCTCGGCGACGCCGATCTCGTACTCGCGCTCGGCAACAGCCTCAACGCCGTGTCGACCACCCGCTGGCGGCGCGAACTCCCCGAGGTGATCCAGGTCGACGTCGAACCGGCCATGATCGGGCGCTACTACTCCGAGATCACCCAGGGCGTGGTCGGCGACCTCGGCGCCTTCGCCCGCGACCTGGTCACCGCGACCGCCGGGCACGCGGCCGGGGCGAAGGCCGGGCGCGCGGAGTGGATCAGCTCGCTCGCCAAGGCGCGCACCGACTGGTGGCAGGGCTCCGAGGTGGCGGACACCGCCGCCGAGGGCCCGCTGTCCCCGGCCGACATCGTCCGCACCCTGCGCGAGGTGTCGCCCGAGGAGACGCTGCTGATCCCGGACGCCGGCAACCCGGGCGTCTGGTCCTTCCTCTGGGAGATCCAGCGGCCGGGAAGCTACATCAAGCCCGTCGGCTTCGGGAACATGGGATTCGCGCTGCCGTCGGCGATCGCCGCGTCGCTGATCGACCCGCGCCGCCCCGTGCTCGCGCTGATCGGTGACGGCTCACTCGGCATGAGCATGGGCGAGATCGAGACGCTCGCCCGCGTCGGCGGCAACGTCTGCGTCGTGGTCCTCAACGACTCCAGCTACGGCAACATCCGCCAGGAGCAGGAACTGCACTTCGACGGCCGCACCACGGGCGTCGACTTCGGCACCGTCGACTTCGGCATGGTGGCGCGCGCGATGGGAGTGGACGGCGAGGTCGTCACCGGCCTGGCCGCGCTGCGGCAACGGGTCGCCGACGCCTTCGAGGCCGGTACGCCGGTGATACTCGACGTGCCGATCGACCGTTCAGCCAACGCCTGGACGTTCCCGTCGTTCGTGGCGCCGAAGAAGTAGCAGCAGGAGCAGGAGAAGGAAGCAGGTACAGCGGCAATGTCGAACGCGAACCCGGTACCGGACCCGGCGCCCGGTCCCGCGCCCCTCGACGGCGTGAAGGTGCTCGACCTCTCGCGGTTCATCGCGGGCCCGCTCTGCGCGCAGATCCTGGCCGACTTCGGAGCCGAGGTCGTCAAGATCGAGCGGCCGGGCGGTGAGGACTCGCGGCACCACGGCCCGTACCACCGGGACGAGAGCGTCTACATGTTCCTCTACCACCGGAACAAGTACGACGCCTCCCTGGACACCCGCCACCCCGAGGCGCTCGGAATCCTGGAGCGGCTGATCGCCTGGGCGGACGTCGTCGTGGAGAACTACCGGCCGGGCACGATCGAGAAGATGGGCATCGGCTACGAGCGGATGAAGGAGCTCAACCCCGACATCATCCTGGTGTCGATCTCAGGCTTCGGCCAGACCGGCCCGGACTCGCGCCGCGCCCTGTTCGACGCGATCTCGCAGGCGTCGTCGGGGCTGATGGACATGACCGGCGAGCCGGACGGCAAACCGACCCTCAGCGGCACCTACATCGCCGACTACACCACCGGCTACCAGGGCGCGATCGGGGCACTGCTGGCGATCCTGCACCGCGAGCGCACCGGCGAGGGCCAGCTCGTGGACATCGCGTCCTTCGACACGATGTTCTCCGCGCTCGGCATCCGCCTCATGTCCGAGCTCATGCTCGGCCAGTCCATGCCCCGCAGCGGCTCACGCGATCTGCTGACGGCGCCGGTCAACGTCTACGAGGCCGCCGACGGACCCATCTACATCCAGGCGGGCACCGCCTCGCTGTTCCCGAAACTCTGCGCCGTCATAGGGCGGCCGGACCTGGCCGAGGACCCGCGATTCGCCCGTGTCGAAGGGCGGATGACGCACCAGGAGTTCCTGGAGGGCGAGATCGGCGCCTGGGTGGCCGGCCGTACGAGGGAGGCCATCGCGCGCACCCTCGACGACGCGGGTGTGCCCTACGCGAAGGTCGCGTCGGTCGCGGAAGTCGCCGAGTCACCGCAGATCGCCGCCCGTGACATGATCGTTGAATCGGAGCATCCCGAACTCGGTACCATCCGGATGCCCGGTAATCCGATCAAAATGGAGAAGACCCCGCCCATGGTCCGCAAGGCGCCACCTCGGGTCGGCGAGGACAACGCTCACGTCTACGGGGGCATCCTCGGGCTCTCCGCCCAGGACATGGCCCAGCTGCGCGGGTCGGGAGCCATCTGACCATGGCGCGCGCACCCAGGTATCAGGTGATCTACGACGACCTCGTCTCCCGGATCCGGTCCGGCGCCCTGGCCCCCTCGGCGCGGCTGCCCAGCGAGACGGATCTGGCCAGGCAGTACGGGGTGAGCCGGATGACCGTGCGGCAGGCCCTGGACCTGCTCGACTCGGAGAGGTTCGTCGTACGGCGGCAGGGCAGCGGCACGTACGTCAGCGGCCAGGGCGACCGCGGACGGCGGCTCAACCGGCTGCGGTCCTTCGCCGAGGAGATCGAGGGCACGGGCGGCGAGCCGTCCACCCGGCTGATCCACTGCGGGACCACGACCGCGCCCGCCGAGGTGACCGAAGTCCTCGGAGGCACGGCCGAGGACACGGTCAACCGGCTCACCCGTGTCCGTCTCGTCGACGGCTCGCCCGCCGCGCTCCAGGACGCCTGGATCCCCTACTCCGTGGCGCCGTCACTGTGCCGGGAGCCGCTGCTCGACGGCTCCCTCTACCGCACCCTGACGACCCGCTTCGGGGTCGAACTGCGCCACGCCGACCAGTCCATGACGGCCACTTTGCTCAACCCCGAACAGGCGGAGCTGCTCGCCACCGAACCCGGCGGGGCCGCGCTCGTGGTACGCCGCACCACCTACGGGTCGCGCGGCGAGATCGTCGAGTTCACCACGAGCTGGACGCTGCCCGGATTCCCCTTCCTGCTGAGGATCGACGCCGAATGAGCGCGCGTGTCGTCGCGGTCGACGTAGGCACCTCGGCCGTGCGGGCCGCCGTGATCGGCGCGGGCGGACAGATCGTCGCGCAGCGGCGTATCGCCCGCACCTCGGGACTCGGCGGCGACACCTTCGACGCCGGCGAACTGGAGCGGGACGTACGGGCCGCGCTGGCGGGGGTCTCCGGCGGACCGGCCCCCGCGGCGCTCGCCATCGCCGCGCACATCGGCACGGTCGTGGTCGACTCCGCTCTGCGGCCCCTCGGCCGCGGCGGCGGCTGGGCCGACACCCAGGGCGTGGCACGGCTCGCGGCGCTCGGCGACGCGACGGTACGGCGGCTGCTGCACGCGGCCGGCCGGCCGGCGCTGACCGGCGGTGCCCTGGCCCATCTGCTCGGCATGGAGCCCGGACCGGCGTCGAGGGCGCACGCCGTGCTGTCGCCCAAGGACTTCCTCGTCGCCGGGCTCACCGGACGGCTCACCACCGACACGATTAGCGCCGCCTACACGCTGGCCTCCGACGTGCGCCGCCGCGAGTGGAACACCGGTCTGCCGGCCGAGGCCGGGCCGGCCCCCGTACTGCTGCCGCCGCAGTCGGAGCCGACGTCGGTGGTCGGCACCCTCAGCGCGGAGGCGGGGGCGGCCACCGGCCTGCCCACGGGACTTCCCGTGATCGCCGGAGGCCCCGACGGGTCAGTCGGCATCGGGCTGCTCCTGGGCGGGGCCGACGACGTCATCGCCGACGTCGCGGGCACCACCGACGTCGTCGGACGGCTGCTCGCCGACCCCGGCGACGTACCGGAGGGCGCCGTACTCAACCCGTCCGTCCTGCCCGGCCGGTTCGTCGCCGGCGGGGCGACCGGGCTCACCGGAGGCGCCGTCGCCCGGTGGCGCTCCCTGGTCGGCACCGTCACGGACGACGCGCTCGCCGCGGTGCCACCGGGCGCGAACGGGCTCACCGTCCTGCCCGGCATGACCGGCGCGCGCTTCCCGACCTGGCGGTCCGGCACCCGGGGCGCGGTGCTCGGCCAGCGCCCCGACCACGACGCGGCGTGCCTGCTCCGGGCCGCCCAGGAGGCGGCGGCCTTCACAGTCCGCGAGGGAATGGACCGCCTCGACCCCTCGGGCGGCCTGCCGGTCGCGCTGGCGGGCGGCTCGTCGCGCAGCGCCCATGTGGCACGGCTGCGCGCCGACATCCTCGCCCGGCCGCTCCTGATCTCCCCGGAGCCCGACGTCACCCTGCTCGGCGCCGCGGCGCTCGCGTTCATCGGCTCCGGCCTGGACACCGGTCTGGACGCCATCCGCGCCCGCCTGATCGGCACCCCCCGCAGGATCGACCCCGACGCGGCCCGCGCGGCGCGCTACGAGCGACTGCACGCCCACTGGCTGGAACTGCGCGACGCGACGGACGAACTGTCGACCGCGTCGGGTGCCGCTACCGGTTGACGGCGGGCATGCCCGTCTCTCTCGACGTCCAGTGCGCCGGCGTTCTGTTCGAGCTAGGTGCGGCGCTTGGCACCCGGGATCGGGACCAGGTCGCCCCGTATCCGCGCCGGACCGAGGTGCACCTCCGGGGCCGGGGGCTGATCATCACGCCCACCGTCTTCTCCCCGCGCGCGGTGAGCTTCCTGTGGGATCCGCACAGCACCGGCCAGCCGCCCCGGCTGACCGTGCCGGCCCTCCGCGAGCCTCTGGCCGGTGCCGGTGCCGGTGCCGGGGAGGCCGGGCCGGACACCTCTCCGGGCCGGAACGTGGAGGCGCTGCTCGGCCGTACGCGGGCCGCGGCGCTGCGGATCACGGCGGAAGGCGCCACGACGACGGAGATGGCCCGCCGTCTCGACGTCTCGGCCGCGGCCGCCAGTCAGCACGCGACGGTGCTCCGCCACGCTGGCCTCATCAGCACCAGCCGCCGGGGCAGGGCCGTGCAGCACGTCGTCACGCCCCTGGGGCTGGCGCTGCTGAGGGCCGGGAGCGGTCACGGAGCGGCCGACGGGTGAGGCGCGGAAGTGGACTGGGGCCCGGCCTTTAAGGCAGGGCTTAACGGCTTGTCGCCGACCGGCGGATCTCAGCACAGTACGGGTGGCCGAAGGGCCTTGAGGGCCGGGCGCGTTCGTACGGATCCGCCCCGCCGGTCCGTATCGGCGGCACGTCAGCCCACCCCTGTCCGACCGACGAAGGAGACGAAGACCGTGAGGTCACTCGCCGTCAAGTTCCTGCCGCTCGCCGTGGCAGCCGCGTTCGTGAGCCCGTTCGCGCTGGCCGCCCCCGCGTCGGCGGCCCCCGCCCATTACCCGTGCGGAGGCACCCCGCCCGACCTCGACCCCGCCCAGGGCACCGGAAAGGCCAACGGGGTCAACATGCGGACCGGCTCCAGCACCTCGTGCGCCAGCCGGGGACTGGCACATCTCAGCCACACCATCAACTACCACTGCTACACGGTCGGCCAGGACGGTCTCACGTGGAGCTACGCGCGCAACCTCAGCACCGGTTCCGCGGGGTGGATGCGTGACGATCTGCTGAGGGACAACGGCAGCCGTGTCCCCTGCCCCCAGTAGGGGCACGCACCGGGCCCTCACCGCGTGACCGGGGAAGCAAGGTTTTCGCGAGATTTCCGCCCACACCCCCGGCGCATCGTGTGAACAGGTCAACGGGCCGGCGCGGTCGAACGACACCGACCATCGGCGAGCACACAGTTCACCGCGCGGCCCCACCATCACACAGGGGGAACCATGTCCTTCCGCAAAGCGGTCCTCGTCACCTTCTCGTCCCTGGCCCTGGCCGGTGCCGGGCTGGTGACCTCGGCCTCCGCCGCCCCGATCGGGGACTCCACGCAGTCCGCGGCAGCCAAGTCGCACGGTTGCGAGTCCGGCTACGTGTGCCTCTACCCGGGAGCCGGCTGGAACGGTGACAAGCCCGTCTTCACCTACTACAAGTACGGGTACTACAACCTCTCCAACGTGACCGGGACGTGGCGCATCTACAACAACCAGACCGACAAGGCGACCATGTCGACCTGCCTCGGGTACAACGGCACGCGGTGCGAGGGCAATCTCCAGGCCGGCGACTACATCAACAAGAACATGACCCCGATCAACTCGATCACGCTCCAGCGCTGACCAGGCCGGCCTACGACGGGGCTCCCGGAACCGATCCGGTTCCGGGAGCCCTCTCGTGACTCCCGGCTCGCCCGCCTCCCCGGGCTCCCCTGGCTCTTCACGACTCCTCGTGAGGACCGGCCCCGAGCCGTGGAACCCGGCACTCCGCACGGCGCCGTGAAACCGGGCGACGCTTCGTCCATTCCCTGATTCACTGGAACTTCGCGTGCCGGGGGGCACGTGGGGCGGGGGCTCCGTCCTCGGACGGTGTCCCGTGACTTCGGGGGAAGCGGATGCCGGATTTTCTGCTGTTGGGAACGATCGAGTTGCGGGGGCCGGGCCGCACCGCCGTGGACCCGGGCCCGCCCAGGCAGCGCACGGTTCTGTCGGCCCTGCTGGTGGACGCGGGTCGCTGGGTGCCGGCGGAGACCTTGATCGACCGGGTCTGGGGCGAGGAGGTGCCCGCCCGGGTGCGCGCCTCGCTGTACACGTACGTCTCCCGGATCCGCCGGGCCCTGGCGACCACCGCCGGGCCGCTCCCCGCCGGCGACGGCATCCTGGCCGACGCGCCCCGGCTGCGGCGCGGGCGCGGCGGCTATCTGCTGGACGTCGCACCCGGCCGGGTGGACGTTCACCTGTTCCAGGACCTGGTCGACCGGGCCCGGAGCACGGGCGGGTCGGACGCCGGACGAGTGGCGCCGCTGACTGAGGCGATCGGGCTGTGGCGCGGGGAACCGCTGGCGGGCGTGCCCGGTGCCTGGGCGGAGCGGACCCGGCGGAGCTGGGAGCAGCGGTACATCGAAGCGGTGCTCGCCTGGGCGGACGCGGAGGCCCGGACGGGCAACGCCACCGCCGTGATCGGCCGGCTGACCGGTCTGGTCGCCGAACACCCGCTGGTGGAACCGCTCACCGTGGCCCTGATGCGGGCACTGCATGTCACGGGGCGCGCCTCGGAGTCGCTGACCTGCTACGCCGCCCTGCGAGAGCGGCTGGCCGAGGAGCTGGGTACGGATCCGGCCGCCGAGACCCAGCGGGTGTACCAGGCGATCCTGCGCGGCGAATCCGTTCTCCCCGCGACCGCGACCGCGACCGCGACCGCGACCGCGACCGCGACCGCGGCCCCGGTCGCGGTCGCCACGGGCCGCGCGGTGCCGGCGCAACTACCGCTGGAAGCACGGGGATTCACCGGGCGGCAGCGGGAACTGGCCGGGCTGGACGCGGTCCTCGCCCCCGCTGCCGAAGGTCCGGCGGCGGTGTCGGCGCTGTCGGGAACGGCGGGAGTGGGCAAGACGGCGCTCGCGGTCCACTGGGCCCACCGAGTGGCCGACCGGTTCCCGGACGGCCAGTTGCACGTGAATCTGCGGGGCTTCGGCCCTTCGGGTACGGCGGTGACGCCCGACGAGGCGCTGCGTGGTTTCCTCGAAGCGCTCGGCGTGCCGGCCCAGGGCGTCCCGGCGGACCTCCAGGCCCGGGTGGGCCTGTACCGCAGTCTGCTCGCCGGGCGGCGGGTACTGGTCGTGCTGGACAACGCCTGCGACGCGGACCAGGTCCGGCCTCTGCTGCCCGGCTCCCCCGGCTGCTTCGCGGTGGTCACCAGCCGCGACCGGCTCACCGGGCTCGTGGCGGCCGAGGGCGCCCACCTCCATGTCCTGGACCTGCTCACCCGGCTCGAAGCCCAGGACCTGCTGGTCAACCGGCTGGGTGAGGACCGGGTCGCCGCCGAACCGGAAGCGGTGGAGGAGATCGTCACCCGGTGCGCCCGGCTTCCACTGGCCCTGGCCATCACCACCGCTCGCGCCGCCGCCCAGCCCGGGTTCCCGCTCAGCGCCGTCGCCGGGGAACTGCGCGCCAGTCAGGGAAGTCTCGACGCCTTCGACGGCGGGGATCTCAGCACCGACGCGCGGGCCGTCTTCTCCTGGTCGTACCAATCACTGTCCGCCCCGTCCGCGCGCCTGTTCCGGCTGCTCGGCCTGCACACCGGGCCCGACATCTCCGTGCCCGCCGCGGCCGCCCTGGCCGGACTCGAACCCCGGCGCGCCCACGGCCCGCTCGCCGAACTCACGCGGGCCCACCTCCTCATGGAGCACGCACCCGGCCGTTACGGTCTGCACGACCTGCTGCGCGTCTACGCCACGGAACGGCTGTCGGCCGAGGAGCCCGCGCAGGAGCGCGAACACGCCGTCGGGCGGCTGCTGATGTGGTACCTGCACACCACGGACGCCACGTGCCCGCACTTCACCCCGGGCCGTCAGCGATTCCCGCTCAACCCCCTGCCCGCCTCGTGCCGGCCCCTCGATTTCGGCTCCTGCGAGCAGGCCGTCACCTGGTGCGAGAGCGAACGCTCCAATCTCGTCGCCGCTGTCCACCACGCCGCCGCCACCGGCCGGACGGCCATCGCCTGGCGGCTGGCCGCCAGCCTGTGGGGCTTCTTCTATCTGCGCAGCTATCTGCACGACTGGCTGGACACCGCCCAGTGCGCGTTGAGCGCCGCCCGGCTCTCCCACGACCGCGCGGGCGAGGCGCGGAGTATCAGCGACGTGGCGTGCGCGCTGGCGGAGATGCACCGGTACGAGGAGGCGATCGAGCACTTCCGCGAGGCGATGGCGATCAACCGGACACTCGGCGACACGCACTCCCTGGCCGAGGCGATGACCAACCTGGGCTACGCCTACCGTCACCACGGCCGCCCGGACAGGTCGGTCGAGTACTGCCGCCGGGCACTGGCCATCTACCGCGTGCACGGCAGAGACTGGGGCCGCGAGGGAAACCTCTGGGCCAACCTCGGTGACTCCTACGAGCGACTGGACCGATTCGACGACGCCGTCGCCTGCCTGCGCAGGGCACTGCCCGTCCTGCGCACCGAGGGCGACCGGTGGGGGGAGGGCTTCGCACTCGACGTTCTCGGCACCGTGTACCGCCGCCTGCGGCAGCACGACGTCGCTGTCGAGAACTACCGCCGGGCGATCAGGACCCACGCCGAGATCGGCAACCGGTTCGGCCAGGCCCACACCCTCGGCAATCTCGGCACCGCGTATCTGGAGAACACCGAGGAGGGCAAGGCCCGCGAGTCCTGGCGACAGGCTCTCGACATCCTGGGCGATCTCGACCATCCGGAGGCCGCCGAACTCCGTTCCAAACTGAACGCCATCACGCGCCCCCGCCCGGCGTGAGCGCACGCCCGCCGGCGCGCCGAGCGGCTCATTCCCGGTCGGCGGGGTCACCGAGGTCGGCGTCGTCCTCGTCGTCGAGCCCCTCGACCTCGACCGGCCCCGTTCCGTCGAACGTCACGAGGACTCCGTAGGGGTCCGCGAGCCGCAGTCTGCTCTCCGCGAAGCGGATCGCCCAGGTCCGGTCGGCCCACACGATCGCCTCGGGAACCCCCAGAGACAGCTCCGGGTGGTCCAGCCAGACCTGTTCCTCCGCCGTGAGTCCGAACCGCGGTTCCCGCAATCGGGTGCGGCAGTACTCCAGAGCCTGGTCGACGAAGCCGTGGAAGCCGTTCACGACATCGTGCGCCAGCCGGAGAGTGGCCTCGTCCGGCGCGGCGGCCGGCTGGACGACCAGACTCAACCCGGCCTCGGCCGCGTCCGCCGGCTCGCGGAAGCAGCCGCTCCAGCAAGCCAGGGACGAAGGGCTCTCCACCCTGCTCAGCACAGTCCCGGCGACACGCACGGTCGCGGGCGGCTCCCCGCCGGCGCCGGGATCGTCGGCGGGAGGCGCACCGGCCGGCACCCCGGTGCCATCCGTCGCTAGGGCCTGTCTTTCGGATCTTGCCGGGCTCGCGGTCCCTGGCACGCACGCTCGCCGCGTTGTCGTCAGTCGGCATGGCTCCGCCATGCCTCCCTCCTCCGCCTTGCGATCGCACGCACCAGACCCCGCTCCCTGATCCGGCCTGATCCAAAAGACAGGCCCTAGACCCACGTGTCGAACCACATCCGGTCCTGCCACTCCCCGACGGGAATCGTCTGGCCCGTGAAGACCGGCCAGAAGTAGATGAAGCTTCGCGTCGTGAGCCCTCAATGACCCCGACCAGCATGTTTGCTGCCGATCGGGGCCGTTGAGAGGCTACTGGGCCGCCTGGGGGCCGTGATCATGGTCCACGGGCGGCCTGTAGAGGGCCTCAACGGCCTTGCGGGTGCGCCCCTCGCTGCTCGGCATGAGGTGCGTATAGATCCGGAGAGTGAAGCCGGGATCACTGTGCCCCAAGTAGGAACTTAGGGCCCTGATGTTCTCACCCGCGTCCAGCAGGACGGACGCGTAGAAGTGCCTCAGCGCGTGCATGCCGTCCTCCGGGGCCGCCGCGTACCGCTCGCCTTCCTCGGGTTCCGGGATGATGCCTACGGCGGCAAGAGCGGGCTTCCACATGAAGTCGTTGAAGTAGCTCACCCGCACGTGGTTGCCCGACGCTCCGGTGAAGATGAGCGACTTCGTGACGGGCGGCCCGTCAGGGGTTCGCCACGGCAGCGTGACCTTGACCGGCGGGAAGCGTTCCGAGTGCTCACGGAGTGCGGAGCCCACGGCCTTGGGTAGAGGCACGTCCCGAACTTTGCCGCCCTTGGGCAGGGCGAAGACGAACTTGCCCCGGATGCGCTTGAGTTGATGCCGAACTCCGAGCCACTCGCCCTCGTAGTCGAGTTCATCCTCCGAGAGACCGAAGACTTCTCCCTGACGCAGACCGCATCCGCCGGCCGCATCCACCGTGGCTCGCAGATGCTCGGGCAGCGCGGCGCGCACACCGAAGACCTGGGATGACGTCCACGGGCTCACTCGTGGTGGGGCTGCTTTCGGAATCTGCACCGACCGTGCGCGGCAGGGGTTCTTGGCGAGCAGGGCGTCATCGACGGCCGCGCTGAGGGCGGCGGAAACGGTCCCGAAGATGATCCGACGGTGGGAGGAAGCGGGAACGACGGCTTCCAGCTTGCCCAGCCACGTGCGGATGTGGCCAGGCTGGAAGGAGGCGAGCGGACGCGTTCCGATGTACGGGTACGCGTGCAGCCGCAAGCGACGCTCGGCAGCCTCACGGCTGTTGATCTCAGTCGTATGGGTGGCTACCCACTTCTCCGCGAACTGCTGAAAAGTGATCCGTGCGGCCCGAGGGTCGATGTACTGGCCGCGCGACATGTCGGCGGCTGTCTCGTTCAACCACCCCTCAGCAAGCCGCCGTTGCCTGTCAGGGAATGACTTGCTCTTCTCGGTGCCGTCCGGACCGACGTACCGGGCGCGGTAGCGCATACCCGTTCCGTGCCGGTCGGTCTTGACGCGGCGGGACTTACCCTCAGCGCCGGTTTCGGTCTTGTACCAGCGGTCTTGGATGTGGCCTGCCATGGGTGGGCTCCTTGGGCAGCAGTGCGGCCAGGGGCGAGCAGTGCTCGCCCCTGGCCGTGTGGTGGGGTGTCAGGCCGCGTCTTGGGCCATGCGGTCGTTGGTGTAGGCGCGGACTGCGGTGGGGTCGTATCGGATGTGTTTGCCGATGCGGAATCCGGGCGGTCCGGTCCGCTTCTTGCGCCACTGGTAGACGGTCTCTTTGGGGACTTTGAAGATCCTGGCGATGTCGTCGGGAGTGAGGAACTCGTCAGGAAGTACGGCCATCTCGCCTCCGTGTGCCTTCATGCCTGGCCTGTGCGTGTCCGAGGTTCGGATTTCTGCGTCACCGCGTCATCTGCGTCATCTAGGGCTCTGACCTGCTGGTTTGGGTGACGCGGCGGGTCGGGGCTGCGTCACCGGTGCGTCATCGGCTGCGTCACCGGGTGACGCAGGTGACGCAGGATGACGCAGAGCCGACCGTCTGCGTCACCGCTGTCGGCGCAGGTCAGCGGTCGTTTTCCGGTCCGGGTGACGCAGGTGACGCAGCGTCTTCCTTCTTAGGACAAAGAAGGGGCTGTCTGTAGTAGTTCGGTGCGCCTCAAAGCGCGATGAAGGGGCCGCTTCGCGGCGCGACCTTGGGGCGGCGTTCCGCCGAACAGCAAGAGGAGCACGTGCTCCTCTTGCTGTTCGTCTGAGCGCGCGCGTTCGCGGTCAGAACGCCTGCTGCTGTTCGTGTGGGGGCAGGGTCAGGGCGGCCGTGCGGGTCATTTCGAGGTAGCGGCCCGCCTTGGTGCGGCCGGAGTCGATGAGCACGCCCCTGGCCGCCAGGGTGGGCTGGAGGCGCTTGAGCCGGTCGGAGAGGACTTTTCCGGTGGTGGGCCACCCTTTGGGCAGGGAGCGCAGTTCGTCGCCGCTGTAGAGGCGGCTGAGGCAGGACAGCCACTCGGTGGACGTCATCTGCTGTGCCGCGCACGGCTCGATGGTCTCGGCATGGCGGAGGACGGTCTGCGCGAGTAGGTCACCCTCGATCACGTCGTCGTTCAGGTCGTCCAGGCTCGCCCGGTACGCGGGCAGAGCCCCGAGGCCGGTCGCCGCGTCGAGCTGCGCGCAAAGGTGCGCGAAGTCCGCCATCCGCAGATCGGTCGGCGTCTCCGCCTCAACGGCGCGGACCTTGGCCGCGAGGTCCAGGAGCGAGCCGAGAACCACGGGCAGCACCTGCGCGTACTCCGCCCACAACTCGGCCTCGGTGCGCCTGACTCGGGGGCGTTCCAACCGCAGCGGCAACAGCCGCTCCGCCAGGTCCGGGCGGATGACGCCGACGTCGATACCGGTCAGCAGGAGCGGCCGGCGGTAGCCGACGCGGAACACGTCCCCGTCGGTGAACAGGGCCCGCTTCACGCTCTCGGCGCCGGTCACGATGCAGCACATGGCGTCGGACAGGTCCGGCGTCATGTGGGACAGGTTGTCCAGCGCGGTGACCCACCCTGCTGCGACGGCGGCGATGAGGTTTTCCTCGTCCTTGGGTGCCCGGCGCAGGTCGCCGCTCATGCCCTCGATGATCCGCACGAGCATCCGCCCACCGGTGGACTTGCCCGCGCCCTGTGGCCCGGTGAGGAACGGCGCGGGCACGGGAACGGACGGTCCGAGGCAGCCGATGAGCCAGGCCAGTGCCAGGCACTCGGTCTCTGCGGTGGCGAAGTTGCACAGCCGCATCAGGAGGTCGATGCCCTTGCCGTCGGTGTCCTTGACGGGCAGGGGCAGTTCCCCGGTGAGCTGTGTACGGCGCCAGCACACCTCACGCGGGTCCGGAGTGACGATGTCCCACCCGGTGGGGTGGATGCGCACGGACTTCCCATCGTCGCGCCCGAGGTCCAGCCACGTCACACCGTCGAATCCGGGCGCCACGCGGATGTGCACGGGCTGCACGTCCTCGGACAGCGCGAGCGCTTCGATCAGGTCCAACGCCTCTTTGAGCGCCGACCCGTTGAAGACGCCAATGCCGTCCTTGAACAGGCCGACCATGAGTTCCTGCCGGTGGCTGCCCGTCGTGCCCTGCGAGCGGATCGGACGGGCCACGGGGTGGCCGTTCTTCTGCGCGTACACGGTCCCGTCGGCGGTGCGGAAGTACCGGAAATGCTCCTGCGCGTAGTCCGCGATGACCTCGCGGGCGGGAGTCTTGTCGTCGTCAGACATGGCCCAGTCCCAACGTGGTCATGGCGTTTGTCCACGCGTCCGTGCAGTGCCGGGGGGATTCGCCCTTGGCCTGCGCGGCGGTGAACAGCCGCGCGGTGTGCGTCTCGGTGAGGCAGCCGCACCGGCCGTGCGTGGACAGCACAGCGAGGAACACCCGGTACACGGTGGCGTGGACCCCTTCACGCGCCTCTGTGATGCGCTGCTCCGCCATGGCGATGCCACGGTCCAGGTACGTGGGTGTGCGGTGCGGGCACTCCCCGCCCCGGACCATGGCGGGCACCGTGACGGCCACCGATCGGGCCGGGGCCGGCGCCTTCACGGTCAGCGCGCGCACGACGTCCGGCAGGGGCGCCATCGTGCCGGTGCCGGGGCCGAGCCAACGGGCGTAGGACATGGTCGACTTGATGTCGACGCCGGGCCGTACGCCGTTGGCGCCCTGCATGGCACCGAGGTAGAGCCAGTGCTCACCCCGGGTCGTGGCCACGGTCCGGGTGGCGGGCAGGCTCGCACGGGCCCAGGCGATGGCGTCGGCGTTGTCGAGGTCCACGACGGTCAGCCCGGCGCCGCCGGGGTGGTAGGCCACTGCCCGCGCTTCCCGCCACGCCCGCCGCCACGACGTCGAGTCGAGGACGTTCGGGTCGGTGGTCGCGGCGGCCCAGGCGTGGCACGGAGCCTGGCAGACGCACGCGCCTGCCGTCTTCATGTTCGGCCGGCCACCGCAGACGTTGTTACGGCAGGCCGGGCAGTTCCCGAACGGCAGCTTCCCCGCCCGCAGCGGCAGCACCGGCACACCGGCGGCGGCCAACTTCAGGGCATCGGTGAGCAGGCGCTCTCGCCTGATGGGGATCGGTTGAGTCATGCTGGGTGTCTCCTGTTCTGAGATGAGCGGAGAACCAGGGCGGCCCCGGACTTTGCCGGTACGGGGGCCGCCCTCGGTCGTGTCAGAAGGGCGGTTCGTTGGAGTAGCCGCCGGGCGTGGCCCACGGGTCGTGGGCGGTGCGGCGGCGACGGAGCCAGCGGGGGCGGCGGGGCAGGGGGAGCAGGAGGGCGGCCCACTGCGTCCAGCACAGGCAGGGCTCCCATTCGGTGCCGGCGTACTCGCCGGTGTGGTCGCCGTAGTCGTGCGCGATGCCGCCCTGGCCCTGGCAGTCGGGGCAGTCGGGCCGGGGTGTGTCGGTCAGGATCAGCGCCCGGCGGGGGCAGTGGGTGACCTTGATACGGGCTCGGATCACGGGATCTCCTCTCAGAAAGCGGAATGCGCGCGTCGGCGTGGGCAGGGAGCGGTGAGCACCCCCTTGGGTGGTGCCTGTGGAGGGGGTTTCGGGGTGCTGACCTGCGGAGGTTCCCTGAGTCCCTGAGAGATCATGTGTGCAGGTCAGAGCCAGGGATGCGGGTCAGGGAGCGGGGCAGGGACTTCACCCTGTCTCCCTGACCCGCCGGGGTGTTGCTCCCTGTCATCCGGTAGCGGAAGCGGAATCGTCGTCGCCACGGTTGGCGAGCGCCCGCAGGATGCGGTCACGGCCGACGACCATCCGCCCGTCGGACTTGTACGGCGCCGCGTCCGCGTCGTCCAGCACGCGGCGAAGGTCGGCGAACGTCCACGAGCCGTAGGCGTCCTCGCTCAGCGTGGCGAGCCGTTTGATGACGTCCATGGTCAGCACGCGCGGGGAGTCCCCGAGGACGGTGGCGATGTCGGCGAGCGGGTCACGGTCCTCGCCCCGGTCGATGACGTGCAGGGTGGTGACGCCGTCCCGCAGGGCCTTGGCCCGCTCCGCGATGACCTTCGCGTCGTCGGTGCTGATGTAGTGCGTGCGCACCGTGAGGGACGACTGCCCCTTGGGAACCTCGATGCCGGAGGACGCGACGACGAGGGTTCCCTGGTCCAGCCCCGGACGCAGCAGGTTCGGGGCGGCCCCGCCGTCGACGGCCTTGTCGCCCAGCGCCATACGCGCCTGCGACTCCGTGCCCAGCGCGAGGGACGCGCGGGTGTGGGCGCCCTCGCGGACGAGCTTGGGAAGGTTCTGGTCCGTGGGGTCCTGGGTGCCCTGCCAGAGCAGCACGTTCACCGCACGGCCCTGGTTGTGGATCTTCCGCGCGGCCATGAAGTACCGGGAGGTGGCGGACGACCCGCCATACGGGCGCTTGTCGTCACCCTTGACCGGGCACATGAACGCGACCTGCGCTTCGTCCACGATGACGATGAGCGCCGGGAACTGGGTGCCGGGCGGGGCCTGGATGCGGCGGTTCATCTCCTCCACGGCGTCTTCGGCCATCTCCGTGACCTGGATGACGTGATCGTCGGTCGGCCCCTGGATGAGCCGGGTGGCCAGGCCGTCGAACATGTCCCAGTCGCCCACGCCCTTCAGGTCGCCCATCCAGAACTCCACCGACCGGTCCAGGGCCAGCCACAGGGCGAGTGCCCGCAGGGCGGCGGTCTTGCCCTGGTTCGACAGTCCGGTGATGAGCAGGTGGCGCTGATACACGCTCAGAGCGGCGAGGTCGCCGCGAAGGTCCTGCCCCCACGGGGCGCGGCCCTTGGCGTAGTCGGCGGTCATCGTCGTGTCGGTGACCAGCGGGGACGGGCCGATCGGCTCGTCCAGCGCCCCGGAGTCGGCGATCCACAGCCGCACCGTGCGGGCCGCTTCGGGGATCGTGATGAACACCTCGTGTTCGTGCCGGGCGAGGTTCTCCGCGAGCTTGCGGCGGCGGGACTGGACTTCGTTCGTTGCCACCCCGGACGGCAGCGTGACGTCGACCTCGACTCCGCATCCGGCGATCCGGATAGGCCCGAGCATCGACGCGCCGGCGTCGCCCATGTCCTTGATGGCCGTCCGCAGTGCGGCGACCCCCAGGTCCCGCATCGCGGTGACCACCACGGACGGGGTGATCGGGGCACCCTCGCTGCTGCGGGCGTTCGCGGGGAGTGCCCACTGGGGTGCGGCCTGGCGCTGACGGCCGACGCCCCACAGGGCGAGCAGACCGAGCCACGGGCCGATGGTGACCAGCGGTCCCCACACGACAGTGGCGATCATGACAGCCCAGTTCACCAGGTCGATGAAGCCCATGATCGGGGTGCCGATGTCGGCGACGTCACCGGAGTGCACGGCCATGGCGATACCCAGCCCGAGCAGTCCGCCACCCGTCAGCGCGGTGCCGACAGCGGCGCCCTTGGCGAGGCGAACGGGGGCGGTCAACAGGTCCATACGCCGCTGATGACGCGCCGCACGGAACGCCCTGCCGCGCTCCTCCCACTCGGCCGCGATCTCGGGCTGTCCGGCCGCTTCGGCGGTGCGGATCATCCGCTCGTACCGGGCCGCACTGCGGCCGTCCCACGCGCGCCGGGTGACGATCCTCGTTCCCCCAACCACGTACATGCTGTGCCGGACCGCGAGGCGCCCCGCGGTAAGAGTCCTCTTGTGCGTGACGGCCGTCCGGACCGCGCGACCGGAGCGCACCCACAACGGCGTGACCGGTGTCTGGTCGTCGGTGGGCTTGGCCAGGGAGAGCGGCGACTCATGGCCGCCGGGGCGGTGCTCGTTGATGTGGTGGACGGTGGCCACGGCGTTCTCCTGCTCTGTCAGGTCGGTCATGATGGGTGGTTCCTGCTCTCTCGAATGAGTGCGGCGGGGCCCCGGACGGCCGGCGTTCCTTGGCCGGTAGGCGGCCGTCCGGGGGTTGGTCAGAGTCCGAGCTTCCGCGCGGCCCGCTCCGTGCGCCTGAGCGTGTCCTCAGCGGTCCGCAGGGCCTTCTTCGCGGCGTCGCGGCCGGACCGGTCGGCGGTCCGCAGTGCCGTCTTCGCGGCGGCCACGGCGTCCCGGTCGGTGTCCATCTGGCGTCGCATGGCCTTGAGTTCGCGGGCTCCGCGCTCCTCGGCACGGGCGTCGATCCGGTCGATCGTCTTGGCGTGGCGGGTTGTGGGCGCGTCGGCGGCGGCGTGGCGCACCCCGCCGAACACGGCGCGGGCACGCCGGGCGCGCTCGGAGCGGGTGTAGCTGCGGTAGGTGTCACTCGACATGACGTGTTCTCCCAGGTCAGCGGGTCACGGTGAGGGTGCGCTGTTCGCTCAGGTAGTCGGTGATCTCCCGGATGAGGCCGTGGGGGTCGTCCGGGTCGTCGGGCCCGAGACCGTCATCCGGTCCGTCGTCGTCGGGGTCGTCGCCGCACCACTCGCAGGCGATGTCCGCCCAGATCAGGCCTCGGTCCCACAGGGCGTGGGCGAGGGAACCGGCGACCGAGACGAGCGCGGACGGGGCGAACACGGCCAGCGCGACGAACGTCGCGGTAGTCGTCAAGGGACGTGCGATCAACAGATCGACCACGCAGAACCCGGCGATCCCCAGGAGAGACGCGATCGAGTGCGACCTGTTCAGCAGCACCTGACGCGGGAAGCGGATGATGTCCCGCCACAGGCACAGGTAGTCGGCGATCAAGCGAGGCAGATGGTTCATGAGCGGGCCCTCTCGGGTGCGGTGAAACGGCAGGTCAGCGCTTGCGGAGCGTCTTCGCGGCGGCCTTTCCGTCCGCACCGCCCACGCTCTTCACGACGGTGACGACGGCCCAGCCGGTGACGACGACGACCAGGGCGACGACCGCGAGGGACATGGCCATGGACGTGATCGCGGCGATGAGCATCGGGCCGAAGTACACGGACGCACCGACGGCGCCGGCGCCGACCCCGGACCCGAGCGCGACGCGCTGAACCGTCCTGTCCGGGGCGGCCTGGTGGATGTGCACGACCTGAGGCCCCGTCTGCTGCGGCAGGGCGTGCGGGTCGATGTAGGCGTGGGTGCCGTCCGGGAGCTGGACGACCGTACGCGGGGCGGGCGTTGTGGGAAGGGATTCCACGGGTTTCCTCCAAGACGTGCAGGTCAGGCGGCTTGGTGGGCGGGGGTGGCGCACGGGACGCACATGCCGAGCGTCAGCGGGATGCGGTACCCGGCATCGGTCCGGCACTCGGGGCACACCCGTTGGGCCGCGTTCGCCCTGGCGAGCGCGGCCCACTTCGCCGGCGTCATCGGCCGTACCGGTCTGGCCAGGTCGACGCGGTAGAGGTACGCGACGCGCAGGACGGGCGGGGAGCCCGGTTTCCGGCGGCGGTTGGAGTACCAGAGGAGTTGTGCGGCGACCGGCTGCCCGCCGGGCCGAAGCCCGGCGGTGCGGAGCTGACGGCGCGTCGCGTAGCCGCCCGGTGCCATGCGGAACGGGAACGTCGGGAGCCCGTACACCTCTCCGTCCGGATCGAGGAACCGGGCGGACATCAGGCGACGCGCTTCCACGCGGACCGCAGGCGGACCTCACTCGCGGAGTGGCCGGCGGCCCGGAAGCGGGCGGCCATCTCCCGGTACGACAGAGCGGGCGACTCACTGTGACGAATGCGGTCCACGAGCGCGTCCAGCGCATCGTCCGACAGCGCGGACGCGGCTTCCAGCGCGAGCGGGGAGACGGGCTCCGTGGGTCCCCACAGGGGGAGTTCCCAGCGGGGTGTGACGCCGGGTGTGACGGGGGTCGTCACGCTGGTCAGCGCCCTGCCGGTCTCCGCACCCTCCCGCGCCGTCGCGAGCGTCGACCACGCTTCGGAGAGCCGTTCAGCGGTCTCGGCCTGAACGCGTGCGACGCGGGCGCCGGCCTGCGTCACGGCCGTCAGCCGCGTCTCTTCCGTGGCCGCTTCCGCCCGCAGCCGGGCACGCGCCACGGCCGCTTCGTCCCGCGCTTCCTGCTGAATGCCCTGAATCGCGCCCAGCGCCTCGGACGTGAGCGCGGTCCGCTCCCACAGCCCGTGCACCAGCCACAGCGCCTTCGCGGCGACAGGCAGCCACGCCACGGCCAGCCACGCGCCGGTGTTCTCCTCACCGGTCAGCGCGTGCGCCACCAGGACACCCGTGGCGACCAGGCCGAAGGACCAGCCCACGGCCGTGACGGCGGTGGAGTGGTCGCCCTGCGCGGCCAGACGACGTTCGTAGGCGAGGGTGGCCAGCCATCCGCCGTCGATCCCCAGACCGACGACCAGCGCGACGGGCCACGGCATCGCAGTGCCCAGCCACATCACCACCACAGCCAGAGTCAAGACCATGGACACCGCCGTCATAGCGACAGCGGGCAACGCGGTCTTGGCGCTCATGCCGGCACCCCCGTACCGGTGTTCACCGTCTGCGGGACGTGCGCGTATGCGACCAGCTCGATGTCCGCGCCGGCGTAGGTGGCGAGCGCCTCCAGAACTCCGGTGAGCCCGTCGCACTGCATGTGGAAGGTGACGGCGTCCGGCCCGATGTCCAGGGCGTCGCGCCACTGTTCGAACGCGGCGAAGCTGTCGCCCACACTCATCGAGTGCAGCGAGAGCGTCAGCCGGTTCGGGTAGACCGTGGACACGCCGAGCGAGGGGGCGGGCAGGTCGGGGAAGTCGACCGTGATCAGGCGCAACGCCCGCAGCGGCACGGTCAGCGTGTCCAGCGTCAGCACCTTGCTCATGCCGCACCGCCCGGCATGCTCTTGTCGGCGCCCTGGTTGGTCAGCTCGCGGCGGGCGACCAGCGCCCGGTGGCGGGCCCGGCGGATACGCCGGGTGTCCAGCTCGTTGGCCGGCCGGTCCATGGCGGTGATCTGCGCGTCCAGCAGGTCGACGTCCGCCAGGATCGCGGGCATCTCCCTCTCGATCACGTCCAGCTCAGCGCCCGTCGGCTCGATGTCCGGGGCGAAGGCGGTAACAGCCTGTTGAACAGTGACGATGTGGTTCATGAGTCGGGTTCTCCCTAGCAGGTGGCACGGCTCAACCAGCGCCCCCGGAGTTGCCTCTCCGGGGGCGTGCGCCGTTCATGGATGGAGTGCCCCGGGCCGGATTCGATCCGGCGCCCTCACGGCTGGATGCCGGGGCGGTGCTGCGGGGGTTAGACGGTGGCGATGATGTCGGCGTGGTCGAACGCAAGCGGCGGCAGATCGGCCAGGGGCCACCATTCGGCGCGCACGGCGTCGTCACCCGGCTCGATGATCGTTCCGGGGATGACGGTCAGGTGGTAGGCGACGGTGACGTACCGGCCGCGCGGGTCGCGGTCGGGCTGGTCGAACGTGCCGATCTGGTTCAGCTCTTCCGGTGCCGCATATACACCGGCCTCTTCGGCGAGTTCACGCCCGGCGGCGGCACGGCTCGTCTCACCGGGATCGACGTGACCCCCGGGCAGAGCCCACTGGCCCTTGAACGGAGGCCAGCCGCGCTCGATCAGCAGGACGTACCCGTCGGTCGTGGTGACGACGACGTCGGCGGTGTAGCGGATGGTCTCAAGCGTCTCGGTCTCGGTGGTGGTCATGGGTTCCTCTCGGGATGTCAGGTGGTGCGGGAAGTGCCCCGGGCCGGATTCGATCCGGCGGCATCACGCCGGGTCCGGGGCTGTGATGCGGAGGTCAGACGGTGGCGATGATCAGCGCACCGACCAGCAGCCACACGTGGTGGAAGGACTGGTCCAGCGCGTAGGCGCCGGTCCCGAGCGTCGGCGCGTAGCCGCCGCTGGCAGTGGCGGGGGCCGCCGGGTGAGCCGGGGTCCCGAGGCTGTAGAACTCGCCCTTGCCGGCCACCTTGGCCAGCCATGCGAGCGTCGAGCGGCGGTCGGCCCACCAGTGGGTCACGGCGTCGACCCCGAACCCGAGGGCGAGACCGAGGGCGCTGACCCGCAGGTCAAGCAGTAAGGCGACCGGCAGAAGCAGGATCATCTTCGTGAGCGTCAGGCCCAGGACGTGCCGGGCGTCGGCGAGACGGCCGACCCAACCGGGCTTTCCCTTGTCAGCGGCCTGGCAGGACGACTGCACCCAGTGGTCACCCACGGAGTGGCCGACGTACAGGGCGGCGAACACGGCGGCGAACGTGGCAGCGAGCATGTGTGGATCTCCTGTCGCATGGAGGGTTCGGAGACGGTCCGGCTCCCCTCAACGCCGCTCGTACGAGACGAGCAGCGGAGGCAACCGACCCCAGCGCGGCTACACGCACTGCGGAATGGATGAGCCGCCCGACCGGCGCCGGAGTGAACCCCGGCGCCGCATCGCGCGGCGGGTTGTGCGGTGACGCTTAGGGCGTGGCCGCAGTGCCGGTCAAGCACGGGCGGCGGCCCTGGTATGTCGCTTGCTCATCGGGGCTCCTCTGTTCGGCCTGGTTGGGGTGACGCACTGCAAGGGGGACCTCGTCCCCACACTCCGGCCGTTGCTCGCGGTCGCCGGGCCACCTCGCCAGTCGGGCCGAAGCCCATTGCGTCCTACCTGGCCTTTAGCGGGATTGCAGCGTCCCCGCCCTCCACTCCGGAGCAGCCCGAAGAAGGCCCCTCCTGGCTCGCTGTCCTAGGACTGCGAAGCGCTTGCTAAGGCAATGGCGCACAGTCCCAGGACTGTCAACAGTCCTGGGACTGTGTTTGACTTGGGTCTGTCGAGAGGAGTTCTTCATGGCGCCCAAGTGGCGAGAACTGGCCGACCGGATCGCGGACCGCATCAAGAGTGGTGAGCGCGGTTACGCGCCGGGTGAGCAACTGCCGCACATCCGGGATCTGGTCGAAGCTGGCGAAGGTTCAAAGTCCACCGTCCACGCCGCTTACAAGGCGCTGGAGGCCGAAGGGCTGGTCACCTCGTCGCGCGGACACGGCACTGTCGTGCGGCAGCGGACACCGCTGAAACGGCTCAGCACCGAGCGGTACGACAAGGTCAAATGGCGAGACGGGGACGAGGTCGCGTTCATCGCCGACCGTGTTGCTTCGGGTCGCGCGTATCGCCGTGACGAGCAGACTCAGGCCATCAGCCTCGGTCCGGCCCCGGTGGCTGCCACGGCCGCGCATGGCCTGGCTCCGGATGCCGAGTTGTACGCCCGAGCGCGTCTCGTGAAGGAAGGCGACCAGCCGACGCACACCTTGACCAGCTACTACCGACCCGAGCATGTCGAGGGAACGCGGCTGGTAGATCCCACTCCCGGACCGGCCGGCCGTGGCGGCGGGTTCCGGGTTCTGTACGACGCGGGGTACGAGATCGACCACATGACGGAAGAGCTGTTCGCTCGCATCCCGACGTCAGAGGAGGTGAAGCTACTCCACTTGCCGACCGGTGAGCCTGTCGTTGAGCTGCACCGGACCACCTACACGGCAGATGGCACGGTTGTTGAGTTCGCCTTGGGGGTGCATGCCGCGTCACGCTTTGCGTGGAAGTACGACTTCAGGGTTCCTGACTCCGCACAGGACGGGAGGGAAGATCGATGATCTCGACGCAGGCATGGGCAGATGCCCGGAAGCTGTGGGACTTCCATCAAATGCATCATGAGCCGAGACCGTGCTCCGTCGCGGTCGGCCTCGGCAGTCATGACCTGGGAGTCGCTGATACCGCCGTGGACTTCTACCGGCGCGGCATGGTGCCGCTCATCGTCTTCACCGGAGCGACCAGCCGAACGACGGAAGAGCGGATGCCACGTGGCGAAGCCATCCACTACCGGGAACGCGCAATCACGCTCGGAGTGCCCGCTGCTTCCGTGCTGGTCGAGCCGCAAGCTCGCAACACGGGCGAGAACATCCGCTTCTCGCGTGCGCTTCTCGCAGAGGCTGACGTGACGGTGTCGTCCGTGCTGTTGATCAGCAAGCCGTACGAGGAACGGCGCGCGTACGCGACAGCGCGCAAGCTTTGGCCCGAAGTCGAGATCGTGAGCGCGTCGACACCGATGACCTTTGACGCGTACGTGGATTCCATCGGCGATGCGCGCCTTGTGCTGGACATGCTCGTCGGGGCGCTACAGCGTTTGATGATCTACCCGAAGCAAGGGTTCATGATTCCGCAGCCGGTACCGGACGACGTGGCGGCGGCCTACGGGCGGTTGCGTCAGGAAGGCTTCACGAGCCGAATCGTGCCGGACGGGACTCCGGCCGGTCGTTGAACCGGGGCCGTCTGTGGGCCGTCAAACGACGGCCCATGACGACCAACGACGACCACCAACCACTACGGCGATGCCCGCGCAGTCCGCGCGGGCATCGCCGTTTCGCCTGCTACACCCAGGTGTCGAACCACATCCGGTCCTGCCACTCACCGACGGGAATCGTCTGGCCCGTGAAGACCGGCCAGAAGTAGATGAAGTTCCAGACGATCAGCAGCACCAGCACCCCCGCCCCCACCGCGCCGATCGTTCTGCGTCTCTCGTCCGAGCCCGCCGGGCCCAGCATCGCGCCGATCATCATCGACACCGCCAGGCAGAGGAACGGCACGAAGACCACCGCGTAGAAGAGGAAGATCGTGCGTTCCTGGTAGAAGAACCACGGCACCCAGCCCGCCGCGATCGCGCAGGCGATGGCGCCCGCGCGCCAGTCGCGGCGGAAGAACCAGCGCCACAGGACGTACAGGATCGCGAAGCACGCGGCCCACCAGAGCAGCGGCGTGCCGATCGCCAGGACCTCCTGGGCGCACTTGTCAGCCGGGGCCGCCGTACAGCCCTCCGTACCGCCCCTGGGGTCCTCGTAGAAGTACGAGACGGGGCGGCCCAGAACGATCCAGCTCCAGGGGTTGGACTGGTAGGTGTGGCCGGAGGTCAGATTGACGTGGAAGCTGTAGACCTCCGTCTCGTAGTGCCACAGGCTGCGCAGCCAGTCCGGCAGCCAGGACCACATCCCGCCCCGGCCCTGGGTGGCCGCCCAGTCCCGGAAGTAGCCCTTGTCGGTGACGATCCAGCCGGTCCACGAGGCGACGTACGTGCCGATCGCGACCGGGACCGTGGAGACGAAGGCCGGCAGCAGGTCGCGCTTGAGAACGGCCAGGTACGGGCGTACGGCGCCGGCGGTGCGCCGCGCGCCCACGTCCCAGAACACGGTGAGCAGACCGAACGCGGCCAGGATGTAGAGCCCGTTCCACTTCGTCGCGAAGGCGAGCCCCAGCATCAGACCGGCCGCGACGCGCCACGGCCGCCAGCCCAGCCGCAGGCCCTCCGCGATGCCGGTGTCCGGCCGCAGCACCCCCTCCGCGTCCACCGGCAGGGCGTTCGCGAACCGCCGCCTGGCCCAGTCCCTGTCGAGCAGCAGACAGCCGAACGCGGCCAGTACGAAGAACATCAGCACCAGGTCGAGCAGCGCCGTGCGGCTCATCACGAAGTGCAGCCCGTCGACGGCGAGCAGCCCGCCCGCCAGACAGCCCAGGAACGTCGAACGGAACAGCCGGCGGCCGATGCGGCAGAGCATCAGTACGGAGAGCGTGCCGAGGACGGCCACCATGAAGCGCCAGCCGAACGGGTCGAAGCCGAACATCAGCTCGCCGAGCCCGATGATCCACTTGCCCACCGGCGGGTGCACCACGTACCCGGGGTCGGTCGGCACCGGGATCTTCGAGGGGTCGGCCAGGATCAGCTTGTCGACGTCCTTGGGCCAGCTCGCCTCGTACCCCTGCTTGACGAGCGCCCACGAGTCCTTCGCGTAGTACGTCTCGTCGAATATCACCGACTTGGGGCTGCCCAGATGCCAGAACCGCATCAGCCCGGCGACCAGCGCCACCAGCAGCGGACCGAGCCAGGCGGACCAGCGGGTCAGCCGGTCGGCGAGCAGGGGGCGCACGCCGAGCACGATCCACAGGCGCTGGGACGGTTCCGTGTACGGCGGCACCAGGCGCTCGCGCAGCCCGATCACCGGTCTCGGCGCATAGCCGAACCGCCGCAGCCGCTGGGGCCATGACGGCGGTCTGTCCTCGGCGTCCCGACCCTGGAGGGCTTCTGGCGCAGTACTGGTCACCGCGCCATCGTAGGGAACGCGACTGTGTGACGTGGGCACACGGCGCCCGAGACGGTGTTCTCCACCGCGGAAGGGGCCGCCCCGCCGCCCTGCGAGGATGGCGTACGTGACTACTGAGCCCTCCCGGAAAACGGCCCCCGCAGCCCCGGCCGGCGTCCTCGTCCTCGCCGGGACCCCCATCGGCGACACCTCCGACGCCCCGCCGCGCCTCGCCTCCGAGCTGACGGCCGCGGACGTCGTCGCCGCCGAGGACACCCGGCGGCTGCGCAGGCTCACCCAGGCTCTCGGCGTGCAGACGACGGGCCGGGTGGTGTCCTACTTCGAGGGCAACGAGAGCGCCCGTACGCCCGAACTCGTCGAGGCGCTGGCCGGCGGAGCCCGGGTGCTGCTCGTGACGGACGCGGGGATGCCCTCGGTCTCCGACCCCGGCTACCGGCTCGTGGCCGCCGCCGTCGAACGCGGCATCAAGGTGACCGCGGTGCCCGGCCCGTCCGCCGTGCTGACCGCGCTGGCCCTGTCCGGGCTGCCCGTCGACCGCTTCTGCTTCGAGGGGTTCCTGCCCCGCAAGGCGGGCGAGCGGCTGGGGAGGCTCCGCGAGGTCGCCGGCGAGCGCCGCACCCTCGTCTACTTCGAGGCACCGCACCGGCTCGACGACACCCTCGCGGCGATGGCCGAGGTCTTCGGCCCCGAGCGCCGGGCCGCCGTCTGCCGCGAGCTGACGAAGACGTACGAAGAGGTGAAGCGCGGCGGCCTCGGCGAACTCGCCGCATGGGCGGCCGAAGGCGTACGGGGCGAGATCACCGTCGTCGTGGAGGGGGCGCCGGAGAGCGAGCCCGTGACGGACCCCGTGGAGCTGGTGCGCCGGGTACGGGTGCGGGAGGAGGCGGGGGAGCGGCGGAAGGAGGCCATCGCCGCGGTCGCCTCGGAGGCGGGGGTGCCCAAACGAGACGTGTTCGATGCGGTCGTGGCGGCAAAGAATGCGGCCGCCACAAGCCCCCGTGACGGTAAAGGACTATCTTGAAAGGCAAAGCGCAGACCGTGTGCCGAGCCCTTTCGGCATGAGGAGGCCAAGAGCCTGCCATTAATCGACAGCGCTGATGCGCTCCCGCCCGAATAGGCGTCCACTGGATCGAGTGGAGAGGAGCTGGCATGAGTGAGATAACGGGCAACGCCGTCGCCCACGAGGCATATGCGTTCTGTTGCATGCGATGCGGTCACGGCTGGGAGCAGGCGTACGACATAGAGCACCACACGGACGCTTCGGGTCAGCAATACGTCGTCTACAAGGCGGACGGACTGCGGGTGCCTTCACCGCTGTCGAGTCCGACCTGCCTCAACTGCGGGCACCACGTCGTGCGCATCATGCGCTCGGGACAGGTGTCCTCGGTGCACGCGTACTCCCTGATGAACCAGCAGCGCAACTCCGTCAAGGCGCCCAGAACGCCGAGGCAGCCCAAGGCGCGCAAGACCCCGAAGGCGGCGAAGGAGACCGCGCCCGCCAAGCCGGTGCCGGTGACGGACGAGGCGGGCGGGGCGGCCGTCGGCGCGGTCGCCGAGAGGGCGCGGGCGAAGGCGGAGCACCACTGGCACCTCTCCGATCTCCTGCACCCCTTCCACCGCAAGTAGGCCCCCGCACCTGGGGTCGGCCCCGTGGACACGGTCCTCGTACGATCGGGACCATGAGCCCGAAGAGCGCCAACAGCACGAGAGGCGCCGCACGCGCCGAGGAAGCGCCGCCGGCCCCGGAACCACTGCGGGTGCCGGTCGCGGATTCGCACACCCACCTGGACATGCAGAGCGGCACCGTGGAGGACGCGCTCGCCAAGGCGGCCTCCGTAGGAGTGCCGGTCGTGGTCCAGGTGGGTTGCGACGTGAAGGGGTCCCGCTGGGCGGCCGACACCGCCGCCGCGCACGAGTCCGTGCACGCGGCGGTCGCGCTGCATCCCAACGAGGCGCCGCGCATCGTGCACGGGGACCCCGACGGCTGGTCGCGCCAGGGCGCGCGCGAGGCGGGCGGGGACGCGGCCCTGGACGACGCGCTCGCCGAGATCGACCGGCTGGCCGCGCTTCCGCAGGTGAAGGCCGTCGGCGAGACGGGGCTCGACTTCTTCCGTACGGGGCCCGACGGCATGGCCGCGCAGGAACGCTCGTTCCGCGCGCACATCGAGATCGCCAAACGGCACGGAAAAGCACTCGTGATCCACGATCGCGAGGCGCACGCCGACGTGTTGCGCGTCCTGGCCGACGAAGGCGCTCCGGAACGGACCGTTTTCCACTGCTATTCGGGCGACGCGGAAATGGCCGAAATCTGCGCCGCCGCAGGCTACTTCATGTCCTTCGCGGGAAATATGACCTTCAAGAACGCGCGTCCGTTGCGCGAGGCGTTGGCCGTCGCCCCGTCCGAACTCGTTCTGGTCGAGACGGACGCGCCTTTTCTGACGCCCGTTCCGTACCGTGGACGGCCCAATGCGCCGTATTTGATTCCGGTCACGGTGCGCGCGATGGCGGAGGTGCGCGGAATCGGTGAGGACGCGATGGCGGAGGCGATTTCGGCCAACACCGCGCGCGCTTTCGGTTACTGAGGTGGCCGGTCCCGTGCGGTCCCGCCGGATCCGCGCGGCGGATTCGATGCGGACTCGAACAGCGACCCTGTGTAGTCGCGCTGCTTTGGAGAGTGACCGCGGCTCCGCTAGTGTCCGCCCGAGCATCGGGGGCCCGGACCGGACTTGTGGAGCGTCGAGCGTCGTGAGCAATGCGCAGGGCAGTCACCGTGCCGGACGGTACGAGTACGAGTACGAGTACGGCCACGGGTACGAGTACGGCCACAGGTACGGGCAGGCGTACGGGAACGGGCAGGCGTACGGCCACGCGTATGCCTACGGGCCGGAGTACACCTACGCGGGCCACCTCGACGTCGTCGCGTGGCCGCACCCCGAACCCGCGCCCACCGTGCCGTGGTTCG
>NZ_JAAPBF010000320.1 GCF_022695985.1 Streptomyces sp. NP-1717
CCCACGCCTGGTGAGATCCTCGCGCCAACCATCCTCAGACAGGAGGCGCTTGTGAATCTGCTTGTCAACGGTGATGCCGAGAAGGGGTCGGGGGGAACCGCCGAGCCCGTCGGGCAGGTCGTCGGCTGGGTCGTGCGGCAGGGGGCGCCCGCGATCATCGGGTACGACGTCGGTGACGGCTACCCCACGCCCGCCGACCCCGGACCCGGCGCGGCCGGGCGGCGGTTCTTCTCCGGCGGGAACAGCGGGGTGACCACCCTGGTCCAGGAAGTGTCCGTACCCGCCGCCGGTCCGGCAGGACACCGCGCCGTCGACGCCGGCCGCGTCCGGTACGTGCTGAGCGGCTGGCTCGGCGGGTACGCCGCGCAGGAGGACGGTGTCAGGCTGTCCGTCGAGTTCCGGGACCGCGCGGGGACCCCCCTCGCGCTCTCCGTGCTCGGCCCCGTCACCGCCGAGGAACGCGGCCGCGCCACCGCCCTGTTGGAGCGCAGCGCCGAGGCCGCCGTGCCGCCGGGCGCCCGGTCCGCCCGCGTACAGCTCTCCTTCACCCGTACCGGCACCGGCACGTCGAACGACGGCTACGCCGACGAGATATCACTTCGCCTGACGGCCTCGGGAAGGCACTCGTGAACAGACGTGATCTGCTGAAGGCGGCCGGCGCCGCGGGCGCGCTCAACCTGGTCTGGCCCCTGAGCGCCGGGCTCTCGCCCGCACAGGCCCGCGAGGCCGCGGAGGCGCTCGGTTCGGCGTACGACGAGGCGCCGTTCACGCTGGGCGTAGGGTCCGGCGATCCGCAGCCCACCAGTGTCGTGCTCTGGACACGGCTCGCGCCCGAGCCCTTCGCGGAGCCGGGCGAACAGCCGCTCGGTGAGGTCGTCGACGTCCGATGGGTCGTCGCCGAGGACCGCGCGCTGCGCCGCGTCGTCGCGCGCGGCACCGTCCCCGCGTCCGCGACCCTCGCGCACAGCGTGCACGTGCCGGTCGGCGGCCTGCGTCCGGGCCGTACGTACTGGTACGCCTTCACCGCGCTCGGCAGGACCAGCCGCCTCGGCCGGACCCGTACCGCACCGGCCGGCCATGTCCGCTCCGCCCGGTTCGCCACCGCCAACTGCCAGAACTACCCGCAGGGCCACTACGCCGCGCTGCGCGGGATCGCCCGCGAGGAGCTGGACTTCGTCATCCACCTCGGCGACTACATCTACGAGCACGGCCCCGAGGGCAGCGACATCCGCGACCACAACGGTCCGGCCATCTACACCCTGCACGACTACCGGATGCGCCACGCCCTCTACAAGGGCGACCCGTCCCTGCGCGCCGCGCACGCCGCGCACCCGTGGTTCCTGACCTGGGACGACCACGAGGTGGTGAACGACTACAGCGGTACGGGCGGCGGCGCCCCCTTCATGCGGCGCCGGGCCGCCGCGTACCAGGCGTGGTACGAGCACCTGCCGCACCGCGGCGCCGGGGACTCCGTCCTGCCGGACATCGACATCCACCGGGTGCGCCGCTGGGGCGACCTGCTGGAGCTGGCCGTGCTCGACCTGCGGCAGTACCGCTCCGCGCAGAACCTCGCCGACGGCACCATCCTCGGCGCCGGACAGAAGGCGTGGCTGAAGAAGACCGTCGACCGCGCGCCCGACAGCTGGCACGTCTGGGCCAACTCGATCATGCTCAGCCAGCTCCGGGGGCGCCCCGGCGGCGGCTTCATGTTCACCGACCAGTGGGACGGTTTCCTCGGCGAGCGCAAGGAGGTGCTGGAGCATGTGCGCACCAGCGGCCTCGAAGACCTCGTGGTGCTCACCGGTGACTGGCACTCCGCGTTCGTCGACGACGTCCGGCCGGACTACGACGACACCGAATCGCCCGTCGTGGGTACGGAGTTCACCGCGCACTCGGTGAGCTCCAGCGCCTACGACGCGCAGTGGAACGCCACGAACGGTCCGCTGATGGGCGCCGCCAACCCGCACCTCCAGTACTTCGAGGGGAACCGGTACGGCTACGACGTGTACGAGGTCACGCCGGAACGATTCAGCACTCATATGCGCGTCATCGACGACCGCCGCGATCCGGCCTCCGCCGTCTCCACCCTGACCACGTTCCATGTGGACCGGGGCAAGGCGGGCGCGTACGAGGACCCGGCGACGAAGTCGTCGCCCGCGCAGTACCGCAGGGACTGAGACAGAGCGGGGGCGGGACCCGCCTCACACGCCGGTGAGGTTCCGTGCGTCCCGCCTCCGCTCTAGGGTCAAGGTCATGTTCGCCGCCTACGCAGCCCGCATCGACCGTGACCAGCCCCTCGACGGCCTTGAGTTGGGCGAACGCCCGGCTCCCGGGCCGCGCCCCGGCTGGTCGACCGTGACCGTCAAGGCCGCCTCACTCAACCACCACGACCTCTGGACCCTGCGCGGGGTCGGTTTCAAGGAGGAACAGCTGCCGATGATCCTCGGCTGCGACGCCGCCGGGATCGACGAGAACGGCGAAGAGGTCGTCATCCACTCCGTCATCGGCCAGAGCGGCCACGGCGTCGGGCCCCGCGAGCCCCGCTCGCTCCTCACCGAGAGGTACCAGGGCACCTTCGCCGAGCAGGTCACCGTACCGACCTGGAACCTGCTGCCGAAGCCCGCCGGGCTGACCTTCGAGCAGGCCGCCTGTCTGCCGACCTCCTGGCTCACCGCGTACCGGATGCTGTTCACCAACGCCGGTGTACGGCCCGGGGACTCCGTCCTCGTCCAGGGCGCGGGCGGCGGCGTCGCCACCGCGGCGATCGTCCTCGGGAAGGCGGCCGGGCTGCGGGTGTACGCCACCAGCCGCGACGAGGCGAAGCGCGAGCGCGCCGTCGAACTGGGGGCCGCCGACGCGTTCGAGCCCGGCGCGCGGCTGCCGCACCGCGTGGACGCGGTCATCGAGACGGTCGGTGCCGCGACCTGGTCCCACTCGGTCAAGTCCCTGCGCCCCGGCGGCACGCTGGTGATCTCCGGCGCGACCAGCGGCGACCGCCCGGCGCACGCGGAACTGACCCGGATCTTCTTCCTGGAGCTGAAGGTCGTCGGCTCGACGATGGGCACGAAGGACGAGCTGGAGGATCTGCTGTCCTTCTGTACGACGACGGGCATCCGCCCGGTGATCGACGACGTCCTGCCGCTGGACCGGGCCCGCGAGGGGTTCGAACGGATGGCCGCGGGCGATCTGTTCGGCAAGATCGTGCTGACCGGCTGAGGGCTGTCGTGGACTCACTCCTGCCGCCGCTGATGATCGTCGCCTGCCTCGCGGTGGTCATGGCCTTCTTCGGGTGGCTCGCCTCCCTCGTCAAGCGCCGGGGCAGTGCGGGGGCGGGGATCACCGCGGCGATGGCCTCGTACGACGAGGCGTTCCGGGTGACCGCGCACGACGCGCACTACGAGATCCAGGCGCGGGCCGAGCGGCGGATTCCGCTGCCGTCGCCGGACGATCCGCACGCGGCGGGCGAATCGCTTCCGTACCGCGGCAGGACCGCTCCGCCGCGCCGGCGCCGCTCCGTACTGCGGCGGTGGGCGCGGCGGCTGCGGCGCTGACACCGCTTGTCAATTTTGGTTGACGTCGAAGCCTTGTCAACGTAGATTGACGCCATGACCGATGCAACGGATCTCGCCGAGCGGGCGGGTGATCGCGACCCACGGGTCGGGCTGCGGGCGGTCGCCGCGCTGCGGCGACTGCTCGAACAACTCGAAGCCGTCCAGGTGCGCAGTGCCCGGAACCAGGGCTGGTCGTGGCAGGAGATCGCGGCCCAGCTCGGTGTCAGCAGGCAGGCGGTACACAAGAAGTACGGGAGGCAGTGATGTTCGAACGGTTCACGAAGGGCGCGCGCGCCGTGGTGACGGGCGCCGTCGCCCAGGCCGAACGCACGGCGTCGCCCGAGATCACCGAGGAGCACATGCTGCTCGCGCTGCTCGACTCCGAGGGAACGCGAGCGGCGTTCGCCTTCACCTCGCTCGGCATCCTGGACCGGCGCGACTCCGTGGAGGCGGGTCTCGCGGACGCGCGACGGCGGGGCGGTATGTCGCACGCCGACACGGCGGCGCTAGCCGAGATCGGGATCGATGTCGCGCGGATCGTCTCGAAGGTCGAGGACGCGCACGGCGAGGGTGCGATGGGGGCGGGCGGGAAGCCCCCGAAGCGCGGCCGGACGAGGTTCACGCCCGCCGCGAAGAAGACGCTGGAGCAGTCCCTGCGGGTCGCGGTGGGACGCGGCGACAGACAGATCACCGACGGCCACATCCTGCTGGCCCTGACGGCCCGCCCGGGGGTGGTGTCGGACGTACTGGCGGACCACGGCGGGACATACGGCGCGGTGGAGCGGGCGCTGTTCGGGGAGCGGGGCTAGGTTGACCGGGTCCGCCCGGTGGTCGGTTCGTCCTCAATCGCCGGACGGGCTTGATGGGTTGCTGTTGTCGGCTGACGGGCGGGGTGCGGGGCCTCCGGAGGCGCATGTCCGGTCTCAGCGCCAGTCGCCCGTCACCCAGGCCACCAGGCGGGGGCGGGGCGTGGCGTCGCACGGCACGATCGAGGCGGTGTCGAAGACCTCGATGGTGGCGACCTGTGCGACCGACGTGGCCGTCGACCGGAGGTCGCCGACGACGTCGCCGGGCTCGTTGATCGTCTCGTCGCGCTCGATCGCGGTCAGCGGTTCGGGCGAGTGGCAGCCGACATTGACCAGCGGCTGACCGAGGTACCAGCCGCCGACGAAGACGGCGTACAGGACCGCGGTGGCGCCCAGACGGCGCGAGGTTATCCAGGTGGGCACGGCAGGAGTCTTCCACGGCCCGCGCGGTGAAGGGGGACGCGCAGGGGGCGTGGCCGGACACTCAGGCTGATTTGTGGCGCGTGGACAAGGCGGGTCGTCGGGTCCAACGAGCCTTGCACGCGCCGTAAATCACGCCGTCCGGGCATGACCCCGGAGGGGCCCACGGCCACCGGCCCGCACCACCGAACAGGCGCCCCGGGCGCCTGTCCCGTCGCCGGGCGGGCGGATGTGAAGCCCGTCCGGCGATTGAGGACGGACCGGTCACCGCGGGGACCCGGCGCCCCCGCACCCCCCTACGCCGGAGGCCTCCGCAGCAGCGCCCCGATGTGTGCCGCCGCCGTCGACAAGTGGCGGCGCGCCTCCGTGAGCTGGGCCTCCGTCACCCCGTGGTCCCGCGCCGCGTCGCGGACGTCGTCGCGGAAGCGGTCGAGCAGGCGGTCCAGGTCGCGGGCCGGGTCGCCCGTCGGTGGGGTGTCCTGCGCCCACTCGGTGTCCGTCTCCGGCGCGTCCGGTTTCGTGTACGGGGGCCACGCCGTGCCCTTCGCCAGGCCGCCGAGGTGCGTCGAGAGTTCGGACAGGCCCTCCCGTACCCCCGTCGGCCAGTCGCCGCGCGAGAAGTGGCCCTGCACCTGGTCCTGGACCTGCTTGGCGATGCGCAGCATCTCCTCGCGCGCCGTCTCCTGCGCCTCCTTGGCCTGGCGGCGCGCCTGCTGCGCGTCCTCACGCGCCCGGCGTGACTCGTCCTTCGCCCGGCGTGCCTGTTCCTTCCACTCCTGCTTCGCGCGGCGCAACTCCTCCTTCGCCGCGCGCCAGGACTCGCCGTCCCCGGGGGCCTGCTCCCAGTCGGTGGTCCCGCTGGCCGAGGGGCCGGCCGACGCGGTCGCCGCCGCCGCCCGCATCTCGTTGCGGAGCCGGCCCGCCGCGCCCCGTACGTCGTCGCGGATCTCCGCGGCGAGTTCGGAGACGGACTCGCGGATCTCCAGCTCCAGATCGGCGAGTTCACCGCTGCGGCCCGCCAACTCCTCGCGGCCCGCCTCGGTGATGGAGTAGACCTTGCGGCCCCCCTCGGTGGCGTGTGTGACCAGGCCCTCCGCCTCCAGCTTGGACAGCCGGGGGTAGACCGTGCCGGCGGAGGGGGCGTACAGGCCCTGGAAGCGTTCCTCCAGGAGACGGATCACCTCGTAGCCGTGGCGCGGCGCCTCGTCGAGCAGCTTGAGCAGGTAGAGGCGGAGGCGGCCGTGGGCGAAGACCGGGGGCATGTCAGAGCTCCTTCTTGTCGGCCGGCGTCGCGTCGTCGGCGACGACGTCCAGGGGGGCGGCGCCCACGGGCGCGGTGCCGGCGGACGCGGGCGCCGGGTGGTCCGCGCCGTACGGATCCTCCGCGGGTGGCCGCCGCAGCAGGGCGATCGAGCCGGACACCGTCA
>NZ_JAAPBF010000321.1 GCF_022695985.1 Streptomyces sp. NP-1717
CCCGCACGTGTTCGACCGCTTCTGGCGGGCGGAGAAGTCCCGCAACCGGAGTACCGGTGGCAGCGGCCTCGGCCTGGCGATCGTGCTCAAACTCGCCGAGGCGCACGGTGGTACGGCGAGTGTCGTGAGCACCGAGGGGCAGGGCTCGGTCTTCACCCTGCGGCTGCCTGCCGCGCCCGGTGGTGGCGCGGAGGAGGGGACGGCGACCGGCGGTGCCGGAGAGGGCGCCGCCCGGCCCTGATCCGATCAACATGACGCCCTGACACCTTCTTCACAAGTGGCCGCCAGCCTGGAGCCCTGCCCGGAACCTGGTGCGATTCGGCACCCAGGTACCACCAAGACCGGGCCGGAACTGGAGCCATACATGTCCCACCGTCACCGCTCGCGTCTCGCCCTTCTGTCCGCCGTCGCGGCCGGCGCGATGCTTCTCCCGGTCTCTGCGGCCGTCGCCTCCGAAGGCACCTCCACGCAGCCCGCGTCGGTGGCCGACGAGTCGCCCAAGGACAAGGCCGCCGCCGAGGAGAAGGCCGAGGCCGCCAGGAAGGCAGCGGACGAGAAGAGGGCCGAAGCCGAGAAGAAGGGCGGCAGCGTCGACGAGAAGGCCGAGGCCGCGAAGAAGGCCGCTGCCGCCCAGCAGGCACCGCGCGGTGGCGTCGCCGCGGGCGAGGCCCCCGCCGAGGAGACCGGAACGGCGCCCCTCGTCGGCTCGGCCGTCGGCGTGCTGCTGCTCGCGGGCGCGGGCACCTACGTGCTGCGCCGCCGCTCCGCCGGGGGCCACACCGCCTGACCTCGCATCGCGGTGGCGCCACCCTTCGCGGGGCGGCGCCACCGCGTCACCCCTGCGTCACCCCGTCAGGTCCCTGGCCCCGCGTCCTGCTCTGGAGCCCTCTGTGTCCCCTGCGCACCACCCGGTACGGACTTTCGGCGCCCTGCCGGCCCCCGTCCTCCTCGCCCTCGTCGTACCCGCTGTCCTCGCCCTGCTGGGCGGTTGCTCGCCGGGCCGGGAGGCGACCGCCCCGGTCCCCGCCCCCGGAACGTCGCAGCCGGCCGTGCCGCGGAGCCCGGGTGAGTCCACGGTTCCGGCGGCTCCCACCGAGGTGTCCATCCCCTCGATCGGGGTGGAGAGTTCCCTGATGGAGCTCGGTCTCAACGCGGACGGGACCGTGGAGGTCCCGCCGGCCGAGAAGGGCATGACCGCCGGCTGGTACACCGGCGGTGCGGTGCCCGGTGAAGCCGGTGCCGCGGTCATCATCGGCCACAACAACACCCGCTTCGGCAAGGCCGTCTTCCACGACCTCAGGAAGATCACCAAAGGCGCGGAGATCACGGTCGGCAGAAGCGGAAAAGTGCCGTCCCGTTTCACCGTCACGGGCACCGAGACCGTCAGCAAGGATTCCTTCCCCACCGAGAAGGTCTACGGCCGGACCGGGGACCGCGCCCTGCGGTTGATCACCTGCGACGGCGGGTTCGACGCCGAGGGGCACCCGGTGAACAATCTCATCGTGTACGCGACGTCGGCCTGAACCGCGTCCGACGCTCCAACCCGTTCCTCGACAGGCTCATTCGCTGACGGACGTCCTACGGCCGAGCCGGTGCCGCCGGTACGAGTCCGTCCGCGACCAGCCCTGCGAGTACGGCTTCGCCGAGGGCGTGGACGGCGGACTGGGGCCGGACCATGACGGTGAATTCCTTGATGCGGCCGTCGTCGTCGAAGTGCAGCAGATCGATGCCGTGGATCTCCTTGCCGTTGACCGTGGCCCGGAACAGCAGAACCGCGGACGGGGCGGATGTGCCGTCGGCGCTCGTCCGCGCGGTGCCGGTGTGGTCACCGACGTAGCGGAAGTCCTCGAACGTGCGCAGCAGGACGCCGAACAGGCCCAGCACCATCGGCTTGCCTTCGAAGGGCGAGAACTTCACCGGGCTGTAGAGGCGGATGTCCTCGGTGAACAGGCCGTCAAGAGACGACAGATCGCGGTTGTCGACGGCTTCGCGGAATCGGTCTGCGGTGCTCATGGTGTGGCCCCGGCCTCCGGGTAGTCATGAATGAGAGTAGTCAGTTTCATGACTATCACGACCGGCTCCGGCCCGGCAATCACCCGCGGCGGCTGCCTCGCACGCCGGGCGGCGTCAGTAACCTCGCCAGATGTTGTCGAAGGCCGCGTCCTCGATGGACCTTCGCTGCCGCTCGGCCTCCAGGTCCCTCACCGCGTTGTGGACTGCGGCCAGTACCGACTCCACCGCCTCGTCCGCCACATCGGGGGGACTGTCGGCCTGCTGGTCCTCTTGACCTTGCGGGTGTTCGGGCTCGCGGATCCTGATGGTCGCGCCGAGGGAGCCGAGGACGGGCTCCTTCGACTCCCAGCGTTCCCGCGCCGAACGGCGGGCGGGCGTATCCGTCAGTACGGTCCGGCCGCCTCCGAAAGGCGCCCAGCGGGCGTGGCGCCGGGTGATCTGACCCTCCGACTTCAGGGCCATGAGATAGACGGCCGCCAGTCCACGGCCCCTGCGCCACAGCCAGTCCTCGACCGGCTCGTACGGCGCCTGCCGGACGAGGGCCGCCGACGCATCGTTCAGCAGACGGTCGTCGACCGCCCCGCTCTCGTCCGGCACGATCCGGTCGCCGTCCAGCCCCGCGGCTCGCGCGTTCAGCAGATCGATCAGCTCGCCACCGGCGAGCGCGAGCGACAGATCGCCCTGCTCCGGAAGGCGGCTGGACGCCACCTCCAGCGTGGTGATCAACAGATCCCGTGGTGTGGTCATCAACGGCTCCACGTCGGTGGCACAGTCGCTGTCGGTGACTGGGTAGCTGGCCCGACATCCGGCATGACGACGGGGCGAGGGGCCGCCCGTCACGCCACGCACTACCGGGTTTCAGCCTACGGATCGGGAGCGACGGCTGCATCCCGCGCTCTGCCGCCGGGCCCCGCCCGCCGCCCGGCCACCTCCGCCTCGCCGCCCCTCCGAGCACGCCTGACCCCGTGCCGTGACTCACGCTCCCGCGAGCGGACGTGACGCGCTGACGGCGCCGGCGTCCGGACCGGGGTCCGATTCCGGGGCGTCGAGCGTGACCGTTCCCGCCGCGCCGTCGACGGTGATCAGCTGCCCGGTGCGGATGAGTTCGGTGGCGCCCGGTACGGAGATCACCGCCGGGATGCCGTACTCCCGCGCCACTGTCGGCCCGTGCGCCATCACCGCGCCGGTCTCCGTGACGAGCCCGCCCGCCGTGAGGAACAGTGGCGTCCAGCCGGGGTCGCTCGTCGGCGCGACGAGGATCTCGCCCGGCTCCACGTACGCGTCCGCCGGATCGCGGACCACTCGGGCGCGGCCCGTGGCCCGACCGGCGGCGGCGCCGGTACCGGTGAGCGTGCGGCCGTCCGGTGTCCGGGCCGGGAGCAGCGTCTCCACATCGGTTCCGTCGGAGAGCAGGGCGACGGGAACGGTACGGCGCCGCAGCTCCCTCGCATAGTGGGAGCGGCGTTCGGCGACCGTCCGGCGCGGGTCGTCGCCGCCCACCACCACTCCGCGAACCTCGGGCAGCGTGAGGAATCTGATGTCGTCGGCGTGTTCGAGGAGCCCCTTCGCCCGCAGCTCGGCGCCGATGAGCATCAGGCGCCTGCGGCGGTCGCGCAGCGCGTACAGCCCGGCGAACTTCCCCGCCTCGCGCAGCCCCGCCAGTTCGCGGGCACGGCGCAGGAAGAAGCCGGCGAGCCGGCCGCGTACGGGACGCTCGCGGCGGGCCCTGCGTACGAGCTCGGCGAGCATCGCCTCGGCCCGGGCCGAGGCACGTTCGAAACGCCGGTCCGGCCCCTGGTCCGGGTCGGTGACGCGCAGGTAGTTGGCGAGCGCCGCGAAGACCGGGGCGGGCTCCTCCGACCAGCGCGGGACACCGACATCGACCTCGGCGGCGCAGCGGTTGCCGTAGATGTCGAGGAAGTCGGTGAGGCCGAAGTCGGGCAGTTCGCCCGCGAGGTGGGCGGCGGCCAGCTCGTCCGGCGGCGTCCCCAGCAGCAGGTCGCGGTGCGGCGCAGCGTTCCGGGACACCTGCCAGAGGGCCAGGTCCATCTCGATCGTGACGTTGTGCGGCATGCCCGCGAGCACGGTCCTGATCTCGTCGTCGCTCGCGATGTCCCTGAGCAGCGCCGGCAGCGAAGCGGCCACGAGGATCCCGGTGACGACCGGCCAGGTGACGGCGTCGTGGCCGGCGTCGCGCCGCTCGGTCTCCTCGACCAGCGGCAGCAGTTCCGCGGCCGACGACGGGTCCGCGACCGGCTGTTGGCGGAGGCTTTCGATCGCGCCGAACACCCGTGCCCGAGCGGCCGCGGGCCGGGCGAGGGCGCGGAGGATCCCGGCCACGGCCTTCGGCGCTGTCGCCAGCGCGGCCGTGCTGCGCCGCCGGCTGCCGGGTATCGGGGCGAACCGCGGGTCGCTCAGGAGGTGTTCGACCACGGCCTGGGCCCGTGGCCCGAAATCGACCGCCATGAGCTTCACCAACCGACGCCTTGTCACGGGGTCGCGCATCGCGTCGGTCAGATCCCCGTACAGGCGTCCGCCGATGTCGACGATGTCGACCCTCGCACCGAAGGACGCGAGCATGCCGGCCAGCATCTCCTTCAGCGTCGACATGCCTGCCGGCGTCACCGGCTGGAGCATGCCCTGGACATGGCCGAACTCGACGTACACACGCGTCCCCGGCCGCCCGCTCGCGGGGGGAGCCGGGAACAGTGTGGTGATCGGCCGCGACTGGAGCAGCCACAACGTGCCGTCGCGGTCGTACGCCCATTCGACGTCCTGCGGTGCGCCGAGCCGGCTCTGGAGCCGCTCGCCGACCTCGCGGAGTTCCTTCAGGCGGGCGGAGGTCAGGCAGCCGCGCTCGTCGCGGGCCGTGCCGTCCAGCACGTAGTGATCGGCGGCACTCGCGCCGTCGACGACGGCCGTGCCCAGACCGGGGGCGGCGTCGACGACGGACTCGCTCCGCGAGCCGGTGAGCGGGTTGGTGGTGAACAGCACGCCGGCGGCCTCGGGGTCGACCATGCGCTGGACGACGACCGCCATCCGTACGGTGTCGTGGGCGATACCGGCGGCCTCGCGGTAGGCGCTCGCACGCTCGCTGTGCAGCGAGTCCCAGCAGGCACGGATGGCCGTGAGCACCTGGTCCGCGCCCTCGACCGCGAGGTAGGTGTCCTGCTGGCCCGCGAAGCTCGCGTCCGGCAGGTCCTCGGCGGTCGCGCTGGAGCGGACCGCGACCGGCCCGGCGCCGAGCCGTTCGTACGCGGCGAGGACCGCGGCCCTCGGCACCTCGCCGCGGCTGTGCGCCCCGGTCGTGACACAGAACCCGTCCGGCACTCGCTCGCCCAGCCGGATCAACGCGGCGAGCCCGGCGGCCTTCCCGCCCACCAGCTCCACCTGTTCCGGGTCGATCGACGACAGTTCGATCACCGGTGGTTCGCGTACGTCCAGCACGCCGGGCACGTCCATCACGGACCTCCTTTTCAATACAGTCGCAATGTATCCTGGAGGCATTACGGGCGCAATGTAAAGTGGCGCTGTGCCCCGCAAGGTCGACCACCGTGAGCGCCGCGAGCTGCTCGCCGATGCGCTGATGAGACTGGCCGCCTCGGGCGGTCTGGAAGAGGTGAGCCTGCGGCACGTGGCCGCGGAGGCCGGCGTCTCGACGGGGATGGTGCAGCACTACTTCCGCACCAAGGACGAGATGATGACGTTCGCCCTCGGCATGGTCACGGACCGGATCCGCGAACGCTCACAGGCCGAACTCGTGCCGGGGCCGCCGCTGGAGCTCGTACGTGGTCTGCTGCTGCAGGTGCTCCCGCTGGACGAGACGCGCCGACTGGAGAATCACGTCGTTCTCGCGTTTCTGGCGTACGCCGCGGTGAAGCCGTCCATCGCCTCGGGGCTGCGCCAACTCGCGGCGGAGACACGGACGTTCATCGCCGACCAGCTCCGGGCCGCTGGTCCGGCGGACCGTGTGGATCCGGAGCGCGCCGCCGCCGGTCTGCTCGCGCTCGTCGACGGGCTGGGTCTGCAACTGCTGTCGCAGCAGTACGACGAGGAAGACGCCGTGGCCGCGCTCGACGCCCAACTCGCCCTGCTCTTCGGTGGCCACCCCGGCCGGGGCTAGACCAACCTCCTGACCGTGGTGGTCGATGGCGGGTACCGC